>NZ_JBHVFU010000027.1:0-105973 GCF_042801455.1 Streptomyces sp. NPDC057565
CTCTGCGTCGCCTCATCCGCCGCGCGTGGATCCTCTACCGCTGGGACGCACGCCCCGGGAGGCGCCCCTGAACACCGCCTATCCGCGCACGCTCTAAGTGGTCTGCGTCGTAAGTCCTTCGGGGGTTGACTTCGGAGCTGGTTGTTGGCGCGTTCGCGGTCAGGTGCCGAGGCCGGTGAGGTGAAGGTGGCAGGCGGTATCGAGGGCGTCCTCGGGGGTGCCACTGCCACTGCCGGTGGGCAGGAGGGTGTCCTGATAGCGGTCGCTGGCCGGGTCGTGCAGGGCGAAGCCCCAACGGCTCGCGGTGCCGTGATAGCGCAGGCGCATCAGCTTGAGGCTCCCGCCGCCGGCCAGTTCGCCTTCTACATAGGCGTACTGGCCCCGGTGGCGGATGCGGAGGCCGGCCAGCTGCGGCCAGGCCGCCTTGGCCCGCATGTTCAGGTACAGCTCGAGCTGGAGCCGGGTATGTTCCGAGGGCGTTGGCACAGCGAACATCCTGCCGGAGGGCCGGCGATCGGGGTACGGCAGGATGCGGCCTGTCGTGATCCACTTCTCGTGATCGGCGTGCCCGCCTTGCCTGTTGCCCCTGCCCGTCTGGTAGCCCTGACCGCCTCCGAGCGCAAGCGGCTCAAGACGATGGCCTACGGCCACAAGACCGAGCACCGGCTCCGTCAGCGCGCCCAGGTCGTCCTGCACGCGGCCCGTGGCCGCTCCAACGCCCGCATCGCCCGGGAGACCGGACTGCACCTGGACACCGTCCGCACCTGGCGCGGCCGATTTGCCGAGAACCGGCTGCCCGCCCTGTCCGACCGCAAGCGCTCCGGGCGTCCCGCCTCCTTCACGCCGCTGCAGACCGCCCAGGTCAAGGCCCTGGCCTGCCAACTGCCCGCCGAGAGCGGCACTCCGCTCTCGCGCTGGTCGTCCCCGGAGCCGGCCCGCGAGGTCATCGCTCGCGCCATCGCCGGCGCGATCTCCGCCTCCACCGTGCGGCGCTGGCTCAAGCAGGACGCGCTCAAGCCCTGGCAGTACCAGTCCTGGATCTTCATCACCGACCCTGCCTTCCGGCCCAGGGCCGAGCGCGTCCTCGACCTCTATGCCCGCATCTGGAACGGCGAAGCGCTCGGCGCGGACGAGTACGTGATCAGCGCGGATGAGAAGACCTCCGTCCAGGCCCGCTGCCGCTGCCACCCCACCCTGGCCCCCGGGCAGGCCAGAGCGATGCGGGTGAACCACACCTACGGCCGCGGTGGAGCGCTGGCCTACCTGGCCGCCTACGACGTCCACCACGCGAAGATCTTCGGCCGCTGCGAGCCGAGAACCGGCATCGCCCCGTTCATGGCGCTGGTCGACCAGGTCATGGCCCAAGAGCCCTACGCCAGCGCGAAACGCGTGTTCTGGGTCGTGGACAACGGCTCCTCACACCGCGGCAAGAAGGCCACCGACCGGCTGACCGCCGCCTACCCGAACGCAGTCCTCGTCCACACCCCGGTCCACGCCTCCTGGTTAAACCAGGTGGAGATCTACTTCTCCGTTGTGCAGCGCAAGGTTGTGACACCCAACGACTTCACCGACCTCAACGAGGTCGCGGACCGGCTCCGAGCCTTCGAAGACCGCTACAACGCCACGGCACAGCCGTTCCAGTGGAAGTTCACCACCTCCGACCTGGACGATCTGCTGGCCAGACTCGACCGGCACACCACCGATCACCCAGAAGAATCCTCCGCCGCCCCAGCCGCGTGATCAACCCCCGAAGAACTTACGACGCAGACCACTAAGGTGAGTTCGGGCCGGGCGCGCGCCGCCGCCACCGCCGACGGCAGCTGCTCGGGGCGCAGCACCAGGTCGTAGGCGAGCCCGGCGGCGACCGCGGCCAGGCCAACGGCCCCGGTGCAGGCGGACACGGACGGCGAGCGTTCATCTCCAGCCCCCAGCAAAGCAGTTGACTCCTCCCCACCGGCCTACGACCAATCCGACCTGGCGTCGACCCGCACCAACGCCGGATTTAACGAACTACCGCTACTGAGTTTCGCCGCGTGATGTCACTGGAACGCGTGCCCTGACCTGCAGCGAAGGGCAACCGCGACGCGACATCACGCAAAGATCATCAGTAAGGGGGATGCCTACCGACTCAGCGGAGGTCGGCGGTGGTGCTGGTACTGGCCTCTGACTCGTCGACGGCCAGGTTGCCGACGCCCTCGCGGGTCACCGTGTGGTCGGACTTGCCGTCGACGAGCCGACCTTGCACCGTGCGGCCGCGGGTGGTGTGGAGCTTGAACTGCACGTTCCACTCACTCGGCCAGGCGTTGTAGAGGATCGCGTCGTCGTCGGCGCCGGGGTGCAGCAGCATCGATTGGAGAGCCATCTTGGCGATGGCGTGCGGCTCCATGCCGGGTTCGCCGTCGACGCTCCCGGGACCGAAGCCGGTGTAGCGCCATGCCCCGGTACGGAACGCGGCGAGGGTCTGGAACTTCGCCTCCGCGGTCAGTCCGAGGTAGGCCGCGTGGATGGCGTCGTGCCGCCAGTCCTGGGTCCCGTCGGCGGGATACTTGCCGCGCCGCTCCTGGTAGGAGGCGACGGCGAGGTCGAGGTGGGGCCGGCCGGCGCCGAACAACCGCAAGGGGAAGATCGGGTAGAGGTTCTGGTTGTTGGTATCGGTGCCGAGGAAGACGTCGGAGGCGGTCTTGAGCCGGTCACGCGGTCCCCACGAGGTATCGTTGTCCTGCGCGTTCTCGCCCACCGGCAGGTTGGGGAGGCGGTCCGTCACCTCCACCCAGTAAGCCCGGTCACGCCGAGTGGTGAGCGAGGTCGGCAACGTCTGCAGCCCGCCGAGGATCCGGTGCAGACCCGCAGTGTCGGCGGCGGGATTGTGCAGGTTCCGGTCGCCCTCGCCCGAGTACATCGGGTACATGTCGATCTTGCCGTCCTTGTGGTGCCAGTGGGTGTCGTAGAACCTCACGACCTCCCGGGCCACCGGCAGCAGCTTCTCACGAGCGAACCTCATGTCGTGGGTGTAGGAGAAGTAGTCGAGCATCATCGTGACTATCTCGACGTTGCCCGCGTAGAGCCAGCGGGTCCAACTGCCGGAGAACCAGTTGGCGGCATGGCCCGCCCGGTTCCAGCCGTACTCGCCCCCGACCGCATGGCCCCACAGGCCCATCACCTCGGGCCACATGGCCCCCTGCGTGGCGGGCAGCTCGACACGGGAAGGCTCCTCGACGGTCGATTCGCCCCAGAACGCCTGGACCCTCGCCTTGGCCAGTGGCAACGAATCGGCGTACTGGTCGAAGTAGGACTGCATCAGGTCGAAGTCGCCGGACGCGAGCATGTTCCAGTAGGCGAACCTCTGGTTGAACCCGTGATAGCTGTTCCACTTGCGGAAGTCGGCGTCGTCGGGGCGCCCGGGGGTGAAGAGCGAGCCGTTGAAACGGATCGGCATCGCGGGAGTCCTGCCCGCGGTGGCCTGGAGGTACCGCGTGTGCAGCCAGCCTTTGGTGACCTTGTCCGCGTCGGCATCGCCGGTGGCGAAGATGTACGACCGGTTCCAGAACCGGTCCCACCACCTTTGGTGGTCGGCGCGGAGCCGGTCGACGGGCATTCGCGCGCTCTCGCCGGCCAGGTCACCGATCTCCTCCTCCCACCTCTCCTGCCACCTCGCGGACAGGTCGATGCTCGAGTGCAAGGTGATGTCGAGCCGGTGCGAGGTGTCGCGGTCGGAGCGCAGCCCGGAGGCGGAGATGCTGGCGAAACCCTCACCGCGAACCTGCCCCCCGAACGTGCGACCGGTAAGCGGGTCGTCGTGGATGCCCGGGTCGAGCCTTTGCAGGCGCATGATCTCGTCGTACGCCGACTCGGAGTTGTGGTGTGCCCACGTGATGGTCCCGGGTCGGTCCAGGACCCGGTCGGCGTAGACCTTCGGCTGGACGCCCACGTAGCCGTCCTCGCTGTTGACCAGGTCGTAGAAGGTGAAGTTGCTGCGCGACGGGGACGGGTTGTCCTTGGGCCTGAGGTTGGTGAAGCGCACGTCCATCGAGAACGCGCTGGGCGCGTCGCTCTCGACATGGATCGTCTGTTCGTCGGCGCCGACCCAGACCCGGGTGGTGATCACCGGGTCGCTGCCCGCGGTGATCACGACCTCGCTCTCGTGGAGCTTGAGCTCCTGGCGGAACCCGCTGGAGTCGAACGGGTTGGGGCAGAAGGTGATGTCGAGCTGTCCGAGCTTGGCCAGCCGAACGTTCTCCTCCCAGGCGTCGCCTGCGGCGAGCAGCAGCCGCAGTTGGTCGCCCTCGACCCACACATTGGCGGCCTGCACACCGTTCCCGATCGGCATCGAGCCCGTGACGCCGGTACTCTTCGAGGTCCAGACCTCGTTGTAGGCGGGGAGCAGCCGGTCTACGACGGTGGCAGTCGGCTCCGCGACGGAAGCGCCGGTGGCTCCCGCTGCCGGCTGCGCGCCGACCGCAGACAGGGCCCCGACGGGCAGCGCCGTGGCTGCCAACGCACCGGCTGTTCGGCCAAGTACGGTTCTGCGCGAGATGTGCTGGGAACCAGGTGTGGGCTTCGAGAACCGCATGATGCTTCTCCCTTGGTCTCTCGGTGGACATTGCACGGCACGGCCGCTTGTGCCGGTCAGCCCTTCGTGGCGCCACCGGTCAGGCCACGGACGAAGTGCTTCTGGAACGCGAGGTAGAAGGCCAGGACGGGCAGTGTGGCCAGCAGCATGAAGGAGAACACCGCGAGACCCGGCGGGCACCGCTCAAGTTCAAAGATCCGTTATTCCAATGCGGCGCGCAGTGCCGCCTGGAGTAGTGCCCGCGCGTCCGGTTCGCTACCCGCTCGGCGTGTTCGGACGGTGGCACTGTGGATCCTGACCTTCGTCTTCCCGACGGCGTTCATCGCCTATCTCTCGAGCGCTGCCCTGCTGGAGCGGCTCGACGGAGTCCCGCTGCCGCCCAGGCCGGCCTGGGCGGCAGCGGGAGCCGGTGTGGTCGTCTTCGCGCCCAACAACTGAGTTGTCAGGCCGGCTACTTGTCGGTCACGGTGACGACCGCTCGCGCCTTGACCGATGTGTCGGCGACCGTTCCGGCCACGGTGAACCATCCCTCCTTGGCCACCTTGTCGTCCGAGACGGGATCCCAGGTCACATCGACCGACTTGGTCGTGCCGTCGCTGTAGACGGCCTCGGTCTGCGCAGGCAGCGGGGGCACGGTGCCAATCTTCGTATCGACGGCAACGGGCTTGAAGTCGACGATGGACGTCCCCGCCTTCTGCGCCTTGTAGACCTCAAACTCGGCCAGACCGGACTCGGCACCGGTTGGGTTCTGGTACTTGCCATCGGGATCGATGGTGAACTTCACCCAGCTGGTCTTGGCGGGCGCATCAAGCGTCACGACATTGTCCGGCTGGCCATCCCACTGGATGTCGGTGACCCGCTTGCTGCCGCCTTCCCATTCCAGGACTCCTTCCACGATCCGGTTTTCGGAATGCCCGCGGTCGACCAGGTTGATGTGATCGATCTCGACCGCAGTGGGGAAGTCGAGCTTGATCCACGGAGTCTTGTCAGCCTGCTTCGCCGCCCAGGACGTGGCTTTGGAACCGTCGATCGCCTTCGCACCGAGATAGCGGTCGTCTTGATCGTTGCCGTCCGGGTTGCCGTTTCGATCTCGGACCGAAGAGACCGTCACCTTTGCCTGAGTGGCAATGTTGGTGCTGCTCGCGACAATCGCTTCCTGGTTCGAGCGCACCTTCACCCCATCCAAGGTCACGACCGCTTCCGCAGTCGCCTTGAATGTGCCGGTGATCGGCTCCTTCAGCACGATGGTGTTACTGCCCGGCACGTTCGCCAGGCGGTCATCACTGAATTCGTAGGCGACCGTCGCCTTCGACAGGTTTACCTTCTCGCCGGTGCTGAGGGTTCCCTCAACCGCTGCGACAATCGGCTCCTTTGTCTTGATGTCGCTCTTGTTGAGCGACAGCTTCGCTTCTTTGAGGAATGCCGGAAGCGACAGCTTGCCGGATGCGTCCACGTCGACGTAGAAGTAGTCGCTTGCGCGGTACCCGTCCAACTCCGCGGTCACGTTGATTCTGGTGCGCCCCTTCCCGGCGGCCGATACCACACCGTCGGCCCCCACTTCGGCCACGGACGGATCGTCGCTGGTGAAAGCAAGCTTTGCAGCCCCCAGGTCGATCGGCTGACCGAGGAAGGAGGATCCTGCCACGTCGATCGCGGCGGTGCGGCCATCCGCATCGACCTTCGGATCCAGTTTGATGCTGCCGAGTGCGGTGAGATCCCTCGACGAGAAGGCCTGGACCTCGAGCACGTCGACCGGGCTGCCGTTCTGGCCACCGCCGGGGAACGAGACCCTCACGTAACGCGCCTGCACGCTGGAGTGGTCAGGATCGACCGGATAGTTGTAGTAGAGGCCCTCCTGCTCCCAGCCGTACAGTGTCGTGTCACTCGTCGGAACGGCCTGCGTGTCCTTCGACTTCGGCAAACCCGCCCCGGACAGGACCGACGTTTCGTTGCCCTTGGTCCACTTCACGCCGTCTTCGCTGTACTCGATCTTCACCTTCTTCGGCACGTTGTAGTAGGTCACATTGTCGCGATTCGGCATGTGATGGTTGAAGAAGACGTTGACGCGAGTGAGTTCCTGCATCTTCCGCAGGTCGTAGGTGATGCTCGGCGATTCATCGCCGGCCGGCGCGACCCACTTTGCGGAATTGCCTCCCGTCGCGTCATTGATGGTGCCGTCGGACAACGTGCTCGCGTGCTCGCTGTCGGTGGACACCTGCGGCGCGATCCCCTCCGCGGCATTGAAGTCGGGCAGGAGCGTGACGTAGTTACGGGTCGAGGTGTAGGTCTTGCCGTCCACCGTGATGTCGGCCCAGTAGCTGTACATCGTCGGCTTGGCGACCTTGTCGGTGAACTTCATGGTGTTACCTTCGACGACGAACGGCAATTCGTCGGCCGGTACCTCGGTGACCGTGATCTTGCCGGCGGCATTGTCGCGCTTGCCGTCGACGGTTGCGTAGTGGTACTTGATCTTGGAAGTGTCCAGGATGTCGACCGTGCCGCCCTTACGGGTGAAGGCCTTGAAGGTCACCGGGACGTCCTTGTTCGTGGAGAACTGGCCCCAGAACGTCGCCCCCTTCGTGAACATGTTCACGCCGACAAGCGGGAGTGCCGCCGAGATCGCGCCGTTGTGAACCTTGACCGGATACGTGTCGGTCTTGACCTGGGGATCGTTCACACCGTCGTCGTAGGTGGCGGTCACCGTGATGGTCGCGGTCCCGTCGCCGAAAGCCTTGACCCGGCCGGAGCCGCCTACCCTTGCGACCTGCTCGTTGTCGCTGGTGAACTTGAGCTTCGCCGGCGCGAAGACGTTGGTCAGGTCGTTCATGTAGCACTCGGCCCTCAGCTGCAGGGCCTTGGTCGAGGTCTGGCTGCTGAACAGCTTGACACTCGTCATCTTGTAGTCCCTGACCGGTCTCTTCGTCCTGATCTTGATGATCGTGTCGACGGGATCCGCGGTCACCTGGGACGTGTCGATGTTGATGTAGTACTTCTTGCCGTCCTGCTCCATGGTGAACGGCAGCTCGGTCCCCTTGTTCAGCCACTGCACGGCGTCGACCTTGTAGTCGAACGGACCGATCCGGCTCATCTGGTCCTGGCCGCTGAAGCCCGACTTTGCCGTGCCGGAGATCTGGTTCTTGACCATGTGCATGTAGGTGTACTGGTCGCGAGCCATGGCGTAGCCCCACTCGGGACCCTGACCGTGAGCGATGGCCTTCTGCGGATCGGTGTACCAGCCTGGCTTGCGCGTGTAGTCCAGGGTGTACGGCGTGGTGCCGTACATGGACTCGCGCAGATCAGGTCCGGCACTGTTGTCCATCCACTTCACGATCGACGCGCGCATGTCCGACAGTTGCTGTGACGAGACCGGAACCATCGAGAAGATGTTGGTGTTGTCCAGGTTGCTGCTCAGGTTGTCCATGCCGCGGGTCACGGCGATCGAGGAGTCATAGTTCATGACGTAGCCGTGGCCGTACTGGTTGATCAGCTCTTTTGCTGCTTCGGCCCAGTTGTCCCGCTCATTGCCCTTGGCGTATTGGGTCCAGACGTCCAGGGCCGTGGTGTAGGGGTCGTTCCATTCCTCATGGGCGACCTTCCTGCCCTGCGGCAGGACTCCGTTATGCCAGCCGCCGTCGTTGTACGGTTCGCTGTTCCAGAACGGCCGCTCGTACAGAGTGATGTCCTGATCGCCGGTTTGCGCATTCGGGTTCGCGTCGATGAGTACGCGGTCGTTGTAGTTGCGGGCCGAGCTCCAGGCGACGTCGACGTTGGAATAGGACTCGGGGCCACCATCGGCGAACACGTACGACGGGTTGTATCGCGCCACCAAGTTCTGGATGTCGCTTTCGAGAATCTCGGATCCCTCGTACAGCGATGAGACGTAGACACCGAACTTCAGACCGTAACGCTCGGCAGCCTCCTTGGCCTGCTGTACGCGGTCCTTCACGTGCCAGGTGCCGTCATCGGCCTTGTACAGCGCGTTGTACTTGTACAGCTTGTTGCTGTTGCTCGGGGTCAGGTTTGCATTCGGCGACGGCCAGTAGTAGATGGTGTTCTGGAGGCTTTCTGTCGAAAGCATCGTCATGCCCATCTCTTTGGCCCTCTGGGCCCACTCGTCGTAGTTGTAGTTCGGGTCGTACAGGTTGGGCGTCGTCCCGGTGGTGTGTGACAGGGCCGACATCTTCCCGTCGATGAACCAGTCGACCGGGTTCCTCTTGACCGTGATGGTGTACTGCTTGGTCGCGGAGGCGCCCTGAGCGTCGGTCACCTTCACGGTGAAGGTGTAATCCTTCTGCGTCTTGCCTTGCGCACCGTCCGAGACCGTGCCGTCGATGTGACCGTCGGCCGCCAGTGTGAGCCCGGGCGGCAGTTGGCCATCGGCGACGGTCCACTTGTATCCAGGAGCTCCGCCGGCGGCCTGGAAGGAGAACGGAGCAGCCTGCGGGGCGATACTCGACGTGTTCCGCTTGCCGTCGATCGTCGCGACCATTCCGACGTACGGGTTCTCGTCGTAGGCGTACGGAAGGCTGTTGGAGGGATAGTCGTTCGCCGGGGTGTTCGCGTTGCGCTTCTTGAACGCCTCCTGATCAACACTGAGGCCCGTCGTGACAACGGACAGTTGATTGTTGGACGCGTTCGGTCCCGCCACGGAGTGCGTGAGGCCGGGGACGAGGTCTCCGTTGCCGTCGCACAGTCTCGCGTAGAAGCCGAGGAAGTTCTTGTTCTTGCCGGTGTTCTTGTGCTGAATCTCGATCAGGAGCTTGTTCCAGCCCTGCTTCAGCTGAACGGGATACTTCGTACCGTTCTTGTTGACCCTGTTCACGACGCTGCCTTGCTGACCGACCTGAGCATCGTTGGCGAACAGCCGGTACACACCCGAGCCGCCGACCTGCCACCGAACGTCCTGCGCGGTCGGGCTGTAGACGTAGCTTGCGGCCACAACCCACTTGCCGGTTGTGGCCTGGCCCTGCTTGACGTCGAAGTAGCCCATCAGGTCGTTGTAGTCGTCGTAGTTCCGGTTGAAGATGCGATCGTCGAAGTACTGCCAGGTCGACGTCTCGTTGCTTCCCGGGTCAGCAAGTGACTTGTCGATCGCGGGGACAACGGGTACGGAAGACCGCTCGACCACCGGATCGGTGTAGGGACCTGAGACCACCCACTGGTTCAGGTACGGCGCCGTGCCTCCGGTTTGAGCCGCCTGGGCTTGCGGCCCCGTGACTACATTGCCCACCGCAAAGGCGAGCGCCATCGCGGTCGCGATGACGCCGCACTGGATCTTGCGCAAGCTTTTCATTCTACCTCCTTGTACTTGTCGAGATGGCCGATGACCCGCCGTTGTGGATCTTCAGCAGCCCATCCGCCCCCGCAGCCGTCCTCAAGTCGCGGGATCGAAGCCTCCCTCCTGCCCACACCGCTGCGTTCAGGGTTGCCAGGATGTTTCACATCCTGCCCAAGGGCGTGGGAAGTAGATCAGATCTATTCTTGCCCGGCAAGAGTTCTAACGGACGTACTTGTAACGGACGTACTTGTGACGCGCAGGCATGCAGCGAAGCGAACCCATGACGATGGCCAGGCGCGCGCAACGGGTCCCGCGTCGCGCTCTCGTCGACCCGTGACGGGCTTCCGTGCCCCTCAGCTTTGGCCATTGAGCAGATCTATGCTGGGTCTTCGAGCGTGAGCGGTGCCCGTCGGGTCTGCACTGACTTCCCGTCACTGAGTTTGAGAGATCGGGCTGTTAGGCAAGGTCGTCTGCTGGGTTTCGAACTCGATCGACTTCGGAGGTGGCCTTGCCCGAACTGTAGGCCGGTACGGACGCGGGTAAGGCCGAGCATCACTGCGTGGTGATCGACGCCGACGGCAAACGCAGACTGTCGCGGCGGGTAACCAACGACGAGACCGAAATGCTTCAACTCATCGACTACGTACTGGAGTTGAGCGACGGTAAGCCAGGCGACTTGGGTGATCGATCTCAATACTGGCGGGGCGCGCTGAAGATCGCGCTGCTGGCCGACAACGGACAGTAGGTCCTCTACATCCCCGGCCGCACCGTGCACGCGTGGTCCGGGCCTTCGACCGGGCGACCGCCGCACGGACCAGCGGACTGCGCCGCCACACGCTGTTCGCCACCGGCCGACAAAGAGGTCGAGGAGCAACGCCGCCGTACCCAGCGGCGCGTCTTCCTCGAAGCGCAGGATGAAGAGCGCGAACACATAGCGCGGATCGCTGCCTTCCGGCGATGGCGACTCAGTCCCCCGCGCACACGACCTTCATCGGGTCACGGGGACCGACGAACTCGGTGTCGGCCCGCACGGTACCGCCAGGGGTTCACAACTGCTGGGCCGGCAAATCGTTTTGGCGAACATGAACACGATGGGGTGAACGGCGCGACGGACTTCGGGCATGCCTGGCGGGGTGTGGGTAACGTTCTCGGTGCGATCTGGGACGCCGGGTGTGGTCTCAGCGGTCGGGGCCCCCGTATCACCAGCGAGATGGTTCGGGGCCTCCCCGTCGCCTCCGGCCACACCCACATGGCCAGGTCGTAGGGATTCCGCCCGCCTGGAACGGACCGCATACGGGATATGCGCCGCCGCCCAGGACGCGAAAGCGGAGGACCAGTACGCCCAAGACCGTTCGGGGCGTGCCGGTGAGCCAGGACTCACTCCCGCTCACTGCCCAGGAACGGTGACGATGTCGCACTGGCCGCGGTTGACACGTACGACACCGGGCAGGAGACCGTGCTCGGCATACGGAGCGAACTCCGCTTCCCATTCCTCGTCCCAGCCGTAGGGGGCCAGAGGGTGCTGCACTCAGCGCGGCGCGGTGGCCCGTAGCACGCCGAGCAGACGGGTGACTTCGGCGGTCATCGCGCTGCGGCCGGGGCCGAGGTAGCGGCGGGTGTCGACCAACCTCGGCTGGTCGGCGAGGGCTTGGCGTACGGCGGTGGTGAAGACCTGGTTGAGGTGGGTGGCGATGTTGACTTTCGTCATACCGTGCTCGACGGCCCGGGTCAGATGGGCGTCGGCGACGCCTGAGGAGCCATGCAGCACCAGTGGCACCGGAACGGCGGCGCGAAGTGCGGCGATGAGCTCGAAGTCGAGCTCGGCGTCGCGGGTGAGCATGGCATGCGAGGTGCCGACAGCCACGGCGAGCGCATCCACGCCGGTGGCGGCAACGAAGGCGGCGGCCTCGGCAGGGTCGGTACGCGCACCGGGGGTGTGCACGCCGTCCTTTCCGCCGACCTCGCCGAGTTCGGCCTCCACCCAGACGCCAGCCGCGTGGCAGTGTTCCACCACCTCCGCGGTGGCCCGCACGTTGTTGTCGTAGTCGAGCGCGGAGGCGTCGAACATGACGGAGGAGAAGCCGAGTTCGACGGCCTCGGCGACCAGGTCGGCCGAGGTGGCGTGGTCGAGATGGACGGCGACCGGGACATCGGCGGCGCGGCCGACGGCGAGCGTCGCCGAGGCTATTGGTGCCAGGGCGCCGTGGTAGCGGACGGCGTTCTCGCTCAGCTGCAGCACCACCGGGGTGCCCGCAGCCTCGGCGCCGGCAACGATGGCCTGGACGTGTTCAAGCTGGATAACGTTGAACGCGCCGACGCCGCACGCGGCGTCGACGGCGGGGGTGACGATGGTGCCGGTATCGGTCAGGGGCATCGCGGGCTCCTCAGGTGGTTCAGGGTTCGGACGTCCACGCGCTCTCGCAGGTCGGCGTGGACAGCGGGGGCGAAGTCACCGGCCAGCGGCGCCGCGACCGCGGCGGCGGACAGGGCCGCCGCCTCGGCGAGCCGCTCGGGCCAGGGGGTGTCGGCGACCAGGCCGAGGGTGAGCGCGGCCACCGCGGCATCGCCCGCGCCAGTGGGGTTGCCGGCCAGTCGCTCCGGCGGCCTGGCCTGCCAACTGCCCTGCGGGGTGATGGCGATGAGACCGTCGGCGCCGAGGGAGGCGACGACGGACGCGGCTCCGGCCTCCCGCCGGGCGGCCGCGGCGGCGACAGGGTCGGTCGTGCCGGTTGGCCGCGGCGAGTTCGGCCGCGTTCGGTTTGACCAGGGCCGGCCCGGCCGCCAGCGCCGAGCGAAGGGCGGCGCCGTCAGCGTCCAGGACCGCAGGCACCCGATGACTGGCCGCGAGGTGGACGAGCCGGGCGTAGGCGTCCTCGGGCAGCCCGGGCGGCAGGCTGCCCGAGAGCACGACGGCGGCGGCGGACGCCAGCAGCCGATCGAGGTGGTCGAGCAGACGGATCCACTCCTCCGGGGGGACCATCGGGCCCGGTTCGAGCAGGTTCGTGGTGTCGCCGGCGCTCCCGTCGACCACGGCGACCGTGCGGCGGGTCTCTCCGTGATCGGCAGCAGGCGTTCGGTCAGCCGGGCGGCGGCGAGGTCGCGCCGTAGCGCGCTGCCGGCCTCGCCACCGGCGAAGCCGGTCATGACGGTCTGCTGTCCGAGGGCGTGCAGCACCCGGGGGACGTTGACGCCCTTCCCTCCGGCCCGTTCGACCACTGTGCGGACCCGGTTGCTGCCCTGCGGGTGCAGCTGGTCCACCCGGTAGGTGAGGTCGAGCGTGGCGTTCAGCGTGACGGTGAGGATCATCCAGGTCTCCGGCGGGCCGGAATGGTCTGGGCGGGCGCGGTAGTGCTCAGGGTCATCGGGCGCTCCGCGCGGTCAGCAGGTCTCCGGCGAGCAGTGCGGCGCCCTGGCAGCCGGCCTGGTGGCCGAGTTCGGCCGGGACGATCTCGGGGGCGGTCTGGAAGGCGAGCCGTTCGGCGACCGCCGTGCGTAGAGGCCCGAAGTACGGTTCGCCGGCCCGGGCGAGGCCGCCGTCGATCACGATGCGTTCGGGGTCGAGCAGGGTGATGGCGGTGGCGAGGCCGTCGGCGAGCGCCTCGATGGCCGCCTGCCAGACCGCCACCGTGGTTTGGTCACCGGCGGCGGCGCGTTCACCGACGTCCTTCGCCGTGACGCCGGGCTCGCCGGTGGCGGCGGTGTAGCGGCGGGCGACGGCCGCAGCGGAGGCGACCGTCTCCAGGCAGCCCTGGCTGCCACACGGGCACGCCTCGTCGCCGGATCGCGTCGGCAGATGGCCGAGTTCGCCGGCCATCGCGTGGCTGCCGGCCAGCGCCCGCTCGTCGACCATCAGCGCGGCAGCGATCCCGGTGCCGACCGGGCCGAACAGGAAGTTTCGGCTGCCGCGTCCGGCGCCGAGCCGGGCCTCGGCCAGGCCGCCGGCCCGTACGTCGTGCCCGATGGCGACCGGGATGCCCAGCGCCTCGGCGAACCGGTCGCGGCACGGCAGCCGCCGCCAGTCGAGACTGGCGGCCAGCACCGAGACTCCCGACGCCTCGTCGACGATTCCCGGCACGGCGATGCCCGCAGCCGCCGGCCGGTACCGCGCGGCGAGTTCGGCGGCGGCCGCGACCACGGTGTCCAGCGCCGCGTCCGGCCCGCGCTCGGCGCCGGTGGACCAGCGCTCGCTGTCCCGCAGGATGCCGTCCGGGCCGGCGACTTCGCCCTTGATGTAGGTGCCGCCGATGTCCAGTGCGATCGTCGTCGTGGTCATGGCTGGTTCAGCACGATCGAGCGGGTCAGGTTGCGCGGCTGGTCCGGGTTCAGACCACGGGCCTTGGCAATCTCCACCGCGAGGCGCTGGGCGCGGACCAGGTCCGCCAGCGGGTCCAGTGTGGTCACCGAGGTCATGGCGCCGATCGCCCGGACCTCGTCCAGCAGCCCGGCGGGCGGCTCGCCGAAGAACCAGACGACGGTGTCCGGCGCGGTGATGCTGACCGGGCCGTGCCGGTACTCCATCGCCGGGTAGGACTCCGTCCAACTCCCCGACGCCTCACGGAGCTTGAGCGCCGCCTCGTTGGCCAGGCCGGTGGTCCAGCCGGCGCCTGCAAAGGTGAACTGCCGGGCCGTCACCGCCCCTTCGGGCAGCGGCAGGCTCAGCGCCCGCTCCGCCTGCTCGACCAGGTCGGCCGGCGCCAGGCCGATCCGGCCGCGCAGCAGAGCCAGCGCGGTGGTGGCGAACCTGGTCTGCACCACCGACTTCTCGTCCGCGAACTCCAGGTCCACGACGGTGTCGGCGGCCGCGCTGATCGGGGTGGCGAGGTCGCCGGTGAGCGCCACCCGGGCCATCCGCCGCTCCGCCCGGGCCAGGGCGTCGAGCACCTCGGTCGTGGTGCCGGACCGGCTGATTGCCACCAGCCGGTCGTAGTCGCGGCCGGCCGGGAACTCGGAGGCCGCGAAGGCGTCCGTCTCCCCGAGCCCAGCCGCCTCACGCAGCGCTGCGTACGCCTGCGCGATGTACAGCGAGGTGCCGCAGCCGATCACCGCCACCCGCTCTCCGTGCTCCGGCAGCCCGGCGGGCGCCAGTTCCAGCGCCCGGCGCCAGCACTCCGGCTGGCTGGCGATCTCGCGCTCCACGTGGCTCACAACGGCCTCCCAATGCAAAGAACCTGCAACACGACGATTGAATCTGATCTATTCATGGCAATAGAACGTAACTTTGAGCAAACCTGCTCGAATATGCGCAACACCGCGCAGTCGAGGCGGGCACCGGGTGGCCGCACCGAGCCGGGGGCCTACGTGAACGCAATTGGTCGGCGCCGCGCCCCGGGCCCAGCCGGCCCGGATGCCCGTCCGGCTCAGCCGGGCCGGTCGCTCACCAAAACGACCTCCAGCCGTCGCGGCCCGTGCACGCCCTCGACCCGGTCCAGCTCGATGTCGCTGGTCGCGGACGGACCGAAGATCCAGGTCTGCGGCCGTACGGGTCCAGCCGGGGCAGGGCGCGCGGCACGGAGGCGACGATCTGGTCCGCAAGGACCACGCAGATGTGGTGGTCAGGAACGAGGGTGAGGGCCCGTCGGCCCTGTGTCGCCCCCGCGTCCAGCACGATTCGTGCCGGTCTCCGCGATGGCCAGTGCGCAGCCCCCGTCTGGGCGCCCTCGACCGAGTCCAGCCGACCGGCCGTCAGCGCGGGCCCGTCGGTCAGCACGCGCACGCCGCGGACGGCCGCCAGCCACTCGGGGGCAGGTCTGCCGGGACGGCCAGCGACCGGGCGCCTCGCTCTGCCAGCAGGCGGTCGATCAGGTCCGGCAGTTTCTTCGGGGCGGCGTGATGGACGATCGCGCGGTAGGTGCCGCTCATGCCGCCGCTCCGCTCGCGGTTGGCCCGGTGGAGGCCAGGATCTCGGCGAGGTGGACGGTCCGCAGTGGAGCGTCCTGGCGCCGGAGTGTCCCGGCGAGGTGCATCAGGCAGGAGTTGTCCGCCCCGCACAGCACCTCGGCTCCGGTCGCGAGCGCGTTGTGCGTCTTGCCCTCGCCCATCGCGGCGGAGACGGCGGCGTTCTTGACCGAGAACGTGCCGCCGAATCCGCAGCACTCCTCGGCGCCCGGCAGCTCGACGAGCGTCAGACCCCTGACCGCCTCCAGCAGCAGCCGGGGACGGTCGCCGAGGCCGAGTATCTGAAGCCCGTGGCAGGACGGGTGGTACATGACGGTGTGCGGGTAGTACGCGCCTACGTCGGTGACGCCGAGGACGTCGACCAGGAACTCGGTCAGCTCGTACACCCGGTCGGCCAGCGACGCCGCGGCCTCGGCCAGCTCCGCCCCGCGCCCCTCGGCCTTCGCCCGGGCACCGATGCGCGGGTAGTTGTCCCGCACCATCGCCGCGCACGATCCGGACAGGGTCACCACGTGGTCGTACCCGGCGAAGGCGGTGGCCGTACGACGTACCAGCGGCTCCGCCGCGCCCCGGTAGCCGGTGTTGTACTGCGGCTGCCCACAACAGATCTGGCCCGCTGGGAAGTCGACCTCCACACCAAGCCGCTCCAGCAGTGTCACCACCGCGCGCCCGGTGCCCGGGTACAGCGCGTCGTTGACGCAGGTGACAAAGAGTGCAACACGCAATGCGACTCCTGAAGAGTGGTTGGTGGTGGAGGTCCTGCCCGGCTGCCACCGGCCACGGCCGGTGCAGGCTCATCGCGTACTTCCTCGTGGTCGGCCCAGCAGGCACGCGAACGAGTCGGCGGGCCCCACCGTGGCGAGGGGCCCGCGTCGCCGCACGGTGGAGGTCGGGTGGAGATCAGTCGCGAATGTCGGTCCGCGTCATGGCGCGGTCCCCAGCCTCCCCGCCAAGGATCTGACCAATCAAGTCCCGAACACGCTCAGATCTTAGTCAGCGACGCCCGCAGGGAACAAGGTTTCGGTAGATGTTTCTGATTCACTTGCCACCGCGTCAATGAACAGAGGGTCAATTACCTGCATAGATAACAGCAAACTGGCCATCCTGCGCAGGCAAATACATCTGATGTAGTCCTTGCATCAGCCGGTCATCACTCCTAGAGTCCTCGCACGGCTGTGGCCAGGGGTCTGAAAAGAAACTCTCGATGAAACGGCTGCGCGTCGGACCCGCCGGCCAAGAGATACCTGCGTTGATGGCGGGGAACGGACGGCTTCTGGATCTGTCACCTGTCACGGGCGAGATCGATGGCCGCTTCCTGGCCGACGGCGGTGTGGCCCGGGTGCGGAGCGCGCTGGAGCAGGGTCGACTCCCAGAGCTGGCCAGCACCGGCCAACGGATCGGGGCACCCTTGGCGCGCCCGGGCAAAGTGGTGTGCATCGGCCTGAACTACCGCGATCACGCGAGGGAGACCAACGCGGCCGTCCCGACCCGGCCAGTGGTGTTCATGAAGGACCCGAGCACCGTGGTCGGCCCGTACGACCAGGTGCTGATCCCCCGGGGATCGGTGAAGACCGACTGGGAGGTGGAGCTCGCGGTGGTCATTGGCCGCCGTGCCCGCTACCTGGACTCCCCAGAGGAGGCGCTGACTTGCGTGGCTGGATACACGATCAGCAACGACGTGTCCGAGCGGGAGTTCCAGCTCGAGTACTCCGGCCAGTGGGACCTCGGCAAGTCCTGCGAGACCTTCCACCCACTGGGCCCCTGGCTGGTCACCCCGGACGAGGTCGGCGACCCGCAGAAGCTCTTGCTGACCACCAGGGTCAACGGCACCCCCCGACAGCACGGCACCACCGGCGACATGATCTTCGGCGTGGCCCACCTGCTGTGGTACCTGAGCCAGTACCTGGTCCTCGAACCCGGCAACGTGGTCAACACCGGGACGCCGGCCGGCGTCGCACTGGGCCTGCCCGACCAGCCTTACCTGCGACCCGGCGACACGGTCGTGCTCGGCGTCGACGGGCTCGGCAGCCAGCAGCAGACCTTCGCAGCAGCCTGAGGGAGGCGACCATGACAGAACTGGTGGGCCTGCGGGCCATCGTGACCGGCGGCGCCTCGGGCATCGGCCTGGCCACCGCCGAACTGCTGGCCGAACGCGGCGCGAAGGTGGCCGTGCTCGATCTCGCACCCGGCGAACTGCCGGCACCGCTGGTCGGTTTCACGGCCGACGTGAGCGACGACGCCGGTGTGCGTACCGCCGTCGAAGCGACCGCGGCGGCGCTGGGCGGCCTGGACATCCTGGTCAACAACGCCGGAGTCGGCGCGGCGGGCACCGTCGAGGACAACCCCGACGAACAGTGGCAGCAGGTGCTCGACGTCAACGTGCTCGGGGTCGTCCGCACCACCCGCGCGGCACTTCCGCATCTGCGGCGGTCGGCACACCCCGCGATCGTGAACACCTGCTCGATCGCCGCGACCGCCGGGCTGCCCGCACGAGCCCTGCACTCGGCCAGCAAGGGCGCGGTCCACGCGCTGACCCTGTCGATGGCGGCCGACCACATCGGTGAAGGCATCCGGGTCACCTGTGTCAACCCAGGCACCGTGGACACGCCGTGGGTGACGCGGCTGCTGGAGCGCTCCCCCGACGCCGCGGCCGAACTCGCCGCCCTCAACGCCCGTCAACCGCATGGCAGGACTCCTACCTCGGCGTCGTCTTCCGACGGCTGGCAGCCAGACGAGGAGGCAAACGGGCCCTGGTCGCCGTGATGCACAAACTCGCCATCGCCAGCTGGCACGTCCTGCACGACAAAGCCCCCTACCGAGTACTCGGCGCCGACCACTTCACACGCCGCGATCCCGAACGCGCCATGCGCCGCATGATCAAGGAAGCCAACAGCCTTAGGCTGAGCATCCGCTTCGAACCGATCACAGCCTGACCCGCCACCAAGGGGTCATTTTCGTGTCAGTCCCCTGCCGCTGCTGCACGGACTCGGAGGGCAAGGTCCGTAAGGCGTAGGTGCTGGTGCAGGCGCGGTCAGTGAGCAGGTGGAGGCCGGTCCCGGGTGGGGGCCGGCCTCCGGCCGTTCGTCGGGTCAGCGGCGTGGGGTCAGGGCGAGGATGTGGAGTGTGGACTGGGATGGGAGGGTCAGCGAGTGGAGCTCCTTGTCGGGGTTCACGGGCACGGTGTTGACGTAGAGCCGGTAGTTGAGGCCGTAGTTGGCGGGGCCGGACGGGGCGACCCGGTGGTCGGTGGTGACGGCGATGCGGGCTCCGTTGGCCGTGGGGGCGTCCGTAAGCCAGTTGGGCAGATAGAGGTTTGCCGTGTCGGTGGTGCCGTCCGTGTAGTGGACGGTGACCTGGCCGGTGATGCCGCCCGCCGAGGCGCCGAGGAAGCCGATCTCGCGGGCGCGGCCGCTCAGCGCGATCTCTCTGCCGCCGCCCGCGACGTTGTCCCAGCGGCCCGGACCGTAGTCGGGGAGCGTGAAGGACAGGCCGTCGACGGTCAGTTGGGCGCCCGGCGCGGCGCCGGCCGCCATCAGCGCCTCGGCGGAGTAGCTGTTGCCGCTGTCGAACGAGCCCTCTGCCGGATGGGCGTCGCGGGCGATCATGGTGTTGTTGTACGCATCGGAGAGGCGCGCCAGCGGCAGGGACGCTGGGACGGCCGTGGTGGTGACGGCGGTGCCCGAGGCGAGCGGGTATTCGGCTCGGGCCCGTACGGAGCCCGCGGACTCCCCGAGGTCGGCGGCGGGCGGGGTGACCGTGAACTCGGCGGTGGCGGTGGCCCCGTCGGCCACTGTGTCCAGGGACTGCCGGTCCGGGGTGACCTGCCAGCCCCCGGGGGCGTCCAGGGTGAGAACCACGTCGGAGAGTGGGGTGCCGGTGCTGTTGGCGAAGCTCACCTTCACTGTGCCCGAAGCGCCGCGCGTGTAGAGGGTCGGGGCGACGGCGACCCGGGCGGGCGGTGCGGTGGGGCAGAGGGCGCCCGTGTCGGCCGGGCCCAGGTCGTCGACGACCAGGTCGTCCAGGACGAAGGCGTTGCCCCGGTTGTGCTTGATGCCGAACCACATGTCGCCGCAGCCGGCCCCGCCGGTGGTCACGGTCTGTTCGTACACCCGGTGTGTGGCCGAGTGCTGCGGCGGCAGGCTGTCGTCCCAACCAGCGGGAACGGGAAGTGTGTTGGGCGGTGCGGCATCGAGGGCGCGGGTGGTGGTGGGCGGCAGCAGGTCCTCGGTGATGGCGGAGCCGCGGTCCCGGGCGACGACGGCGCGGTAGTCCGATCCGGGGTCCGCCTGGTACGAGAAGCGGATGCGGTAGGCGCGGCCCGGGGCGAAGCGCAGGGTCTGCGGCATGGTGCGGTAGACGACCCCCGTGCTGTCGGAGAGGGTCTTGAGGGAGAAGCGGCCGCTGACGGTGTCACGGGTGTAGTTCTCGTGGGTCTCGGAGAGGTGTGTGCGGTTGCCTTCGCCCCCGCCCGTGTAGACGAACGGACCCCAGCCCTCGTCCACGTGCTCGAAGTCTTCGGCGAACCAGTGGCCGCCGTACGCCGGATCGGCGCCCTCGTTCGCGACCACCCGTACGTCGGCGAAATCCACCCGGGTGCCCTCGGCGCCCGCCTCGGCGGACAGGGTGAGCAGAGCCGTGCCCCTGGCGTCCCCGGGAACGGTGAACAGCACCTTCATCCGCTGGAACGAAGTGCGGTACCAGCGGGCGTTGTTGACCTTGTGGGTCAGCGGTGAGGAGGTGGCCCAGACGGTGGTCTCCGGGCTGCCGTGGCCGCTGACGGTCAGGGCGGCTTTGCGGGTTCCCGTGATGCGTACCCACACCGAGGCGGAGTAGGTGCCGGGAGTCAGGCGGGCCAGCCGCTGGGCGGCGGTGCGCGCGCCGGTCGCCGCGATCCGCAGATACGGGAGACCGTTGCCGTCGTCGGTGACGGTGACCTGGCCGGAGTCGGGCACCGTCCAGCCGTCGGTGGTGCGGCTGGTGAAGGAGGGGTTGGCGAGGAGGCCGCCCCTGCCGTAGTCGGGGTCGCGCAGTGAGGACGGCGCGGTGCGATAGAGGACGTACGCGGTGGCCGCGTCGGCGGTCACGGTGACGGTGCCGCGGGTGACGGGAAGGTCGCCGATATGGGTGCGGCCGTCCTCGCCGAGCCGGTAGAGGCCGACGGTCTCGCACTGCGCCCACTTCGCCGGAACCTGCCAACTGGTCGCGCCGCCCGAGGGGTTCCAGTGGTAGATCTTCCGCGGATCGGCCTCGTCGGTGGGCTCCCAGGGGAGGAAGACGGTCGTGCCGTCCGCTATCAGCCGCCCGTTCCAGGTAATCCTGGCCGTGCCGGTCGCGTCGCTGACGGAGACGCCGCTCGTCAGGTCGACCTGATGGGCGGTCATCCGCTGGATCTCGAAGTGCTGGAGAAACTTCGTCGGCAGATTGACGGTGAAGGTGGCCTTCAGCCAGTTCTTCAGGTTCTGCTGGCTCTGCCAGCCCATGTAGTGGGTGTTGTCCGCCCCGCGCAGCAGTGAGGTGCGATTCCAGGCGTCCCGCTGGTGGTTGCGGATGAACCGGATAATCTTCGACTTGAGGCCACTGCCGGTCTGTCCCGCGTACGTGAAGACGCTGTCCCGCTCGAACTGGGCGTCCGCCTCGCCGCCGAGCGGCAGTCCCGAGCCGGTGATCACCTGCCCCTGGCGGGCCGGGGCCCAGCCGCCGGTCCAGTAGGTGTCGGAGTAGACGAAGCCGAGGTGCGGCAGATCGTCGGTGAGTCCGGCGAACCGCTTCGCGAACGCCCCGGTCGCCTGGTCCTTGACCGTGTCGGTGTGCCACGACTGGTCCATCCACCGCCAGCCGAGGTCGGCCACGCCGTTGCTGCGGTCCCAGCGGAAGCTGCGCGACTCCGGATACTCCTCCCAGGCATTGATGTGCACTCCCACCGCCGCGTTGTAGCGACGGGACTCCTTGGTGAGCGTGCGCAGCGCCTCAAGGCCGCCGGCCCGGGTGTTGTAGTGACCCCCGTAGTCCATGTGACCGCTGTCGTGCCCCTCGGACTGATAGCCCTTCAGAAGGATCGCCTGCGGCAGCCCGTCCGTGTGCAGGTAGGTGCGGCGGATCTCGTCGAGCGTGGTGAGGAAGGGCTGGTCCGCGTTGCTGGCGATGTTGATCGCGATGCCCTGCACCACGCGGGTGCGGCTCCAGTCGTCCGCGTACGGGTTGCGCATGATCGTACGGAAGGCGATGGCGGCGTCCTGCCAGTCGGCGACGCCGTCGCCGTTGCGGTCGGCAGTGACGACGACCGCGGCCTCGGGCAGGCCGAACACCTTGCCGTCCGCGCCCCGGTAGACCCATTCACCACTTGCGATCTCCGTGTGGTGGACCCCGGCGACATCGCAGGTGCGGTACATCAGCCGGTCCCGGGCGCAGGTGAACGACTCGACGGCGGCGGCCAGCCGGCCGGTGTCGAGCATCGCGTAGGAGGTGCGCCGCCAGGTGGCGTCGGCGGTTGCGTCGGCTGACGCGACGAACACGTCGGCGGGCTCGGGCCCGCCGAGTCCGTACGTCAGGGGGCAGTGCGAGAGGGCGGCCTGCTGGGCGGCGGAGGCGGAGACCAGGCCCAGGCCGGGGATTCCGAAGGTGGAGATGCGGGTGGCGCCGCGCTCCGTGATGCGTACGGCCCTGAAGCGCAGGACGTCGCCCTTGAGGGTCAGTTCGGCGTCCACGGATACGTCCAGGTCGGGGACGGAGATCCGGTAGGCGGCCCGGTCCGCGGAGAGCTGCGAGGTGACGGCCGGGGTGTAGTCGCTGCCGTTGATGCGTACGGTACGGACCGATTCGACTGCGCCGCCCAGGGTGTCCCCGGTGGCTGTCCAGCGGTAGCCGACAACTCGGGGGAAGTCGGGATCTACGGTCACCGTCAGGGTTTCGGAGACCAGCTCGCCGCGGCGGTCGGACGCCCATGCGGGCAGTGCCCCCGATGCCCAGATTCCGGTGACGGCGCCTGCGGCCGCGGTGGTTCTCAGGACGGTGCGGCGGCTGGGGCCCGGGTCGGTGGATTCCTGCTGGTCCATGGGGTGGTTCCCTCCTGCGGGTGGGATGCGGTCCAAGCGTGAGGGTCAGTCTGAGATGTGACGATTCATCGGACCATGGACAGCGCTGTGGAGCCCCTTGGACTTTTTTCCTGTCGGGCCGACGATCCGCCAATTACGCGGTGAATCCCAAGGAGTGGTGCGGTGAGGCGGCTTCACCAGTCGAATCCCAGGGTGTCAGTATCTGCACCCAGAGCAGAGCGTATGCGCATCTATTCGAAGGAGTTCGAAGATAGGTCGGATGTGTGCGTGGTTCATGCTGAGGCGCGCTGCTGCTGGGATGCGGCTGCGGCCGTGTTGCCGTCGACCACGGCCCGTGATCAGCCGCGCGAGCTGTCGGTCAGTGCGGTGCTACCTGCATTCAGACCTGTCGGGCTCGCAAAGTCATCGCTGCTAGTCAAGCGGCGTAGCGGTACTCGTTGAGGGTGCCGCCGAGGACGCGGGTGCGTAGGAGCCTGCGGCTGCCCAGATCGTACGCAGTGGCGGGTTGATCCTGAGCGTCGGGCGGCAGTTGACTCCGGGACGGATGGGGCCGACGCGTGTTGTGGTGCCGATGGAAGTCAGCGAGAACGTGTCGGGCGTGAGCCTCGTTCATGACCAGAACGTGATCCAGGAGCAATCGTCAATTCCTGTGGATCACCGCGGGGAGCCACAAGTGGGCCCGGAGCCATTGATCGAGGACTGCGAAGTCTTCATTGGTGAGGCCGCGGGACGACGCGATGCGGTGGAGGAGGGCCGGGGGTCGGGTGGTGGGTGGACACCCAGTCTCGATCGGCGTCGGTGCTCTCGTCGTCGACCCCGACGAACGGACGTCCGTCCGCCCATGCCGCCAGGGTTCAGGTCTTCCAATGGAGTCCGTACCACTGGTCCTCGCGTTCATGCGCGTCGGAGTGTTCCGGCCAGTGCACGACCGGCAGGGGCGGCAGGCCGAGTCGGGGCGCTATGTCGGTGTTCGCCTCCTCCTCCCAGGTGGTGGCCCAGACCAGCTCGCACGGCGATGCCGCGAGGCGAGGCCCGAGGCGCGGGTCGAGCCGCGTCAGGTGCGAATCTGTCGCAGTGCTTGACGGCTCGCGCTGCGAGACGTCGCCGAACGGCAGGAGAGCTCCGTCGACGTCCAGGAACAGCAGCGGGCCTTCCTTTCGCTGACTCATGCCGCAGCCTTGTGCTCACGCTCGATCAGGACTCCGCGTTCGAATCGGGGCGCCGGTGCGGACGAGGGCGACGAAGTGGGGTGCGGTGATCGCGCGCCAGCGAGCCTGGGCGGACTCGGCGAGCTTGAACACCATCGCCAGGGCCGCGGCCGGGCTGCCCGCGCCGCGCAGGTGGCGGTCGGTGACGAGGAGCCACCGATGCGCACCGCGGCCGGTCGGCCGACCGGCCGGCCGGCCGCGGTGCGTCGGCTCAGCGGGCGTAGACCTCGACTTCGGCCAGCGACAACGGTGTGTTGTCCGCCTCCAGTTGGATCCGTACGTAGCGGCCGCGGCCGTTGAGCTTCACGGTACGCAGGTCGCCGGCCGGTCCGGCGATCCGTACCGCCGTTACCCCGGGCGCGGTGCGCGATGCGGTCAGGTCTGCGGAGGTGAACTCGCTGTCGGAAGTCATGACCCAGAAGTCACTCAACCGCTGGTTGTACGGGGTGTCGGTGCGGTTGTAGAGCCATACCTCACCGATGTCGGTCGATGCTCCGAGGTCGACCTGCCACCATGCCTGGTTCGCCGTTTCGGCGGTGTGGGTGACGCTGCCGGCCCCCCAGGAACCGTTGGTGTTGCCGTCGACCGCGCGCTCGGGCACACCACCGTACGCGGTCGAGTGCTGCTTGACCGGCTTGCTCTTGGCGAGGTTCGCAGTGCTGGGCTTCGCGATGTCCCACGAGATGGCGCGGCGGGTCACGTACTCGGAGGTCATCGGCGTGTCGACGGTGAGCTTGACGATGAGGTCCGGGCCCGGCTTGGTGATCCCGTTGAGGTTCAGCAGCACGTCGCCTCGTGCGTCCTCGGTGAACGGCACGTTCTGGCCTTCGAGGGTGACCGCCGAGCGCACCTTGGCATTGAGGCAGGGAAGCCGGAGCTTGAATCCCGACGGCTCATCGAGGACGTGCACGTATATCTTCTTGCCGCGGTACGTCGCCCCAGCCACCTTGCTCGGGCGGTACGGCCCGCCGCGCGTTCCGACGATTGCGGTCCCGTACGTGCCCATCCACTGGCCGACCTGCTTCAGAGTCGCGGTGACGTCGTCCTCCAGGTAGCCGGTCTTCGTCGGCGGTACGTTGAGCAGCAGGTTGCCGTCACCAGTGGCGGTCTGGGCGATGGTTCTGACCACTGTCGAGTAGTCGGACTTCGTGTGGTTCGGATGCCACGACCAGTCCGGTGGGGTGATGGTGATGCATGACTCCCACGGGCGGGTCGCGTTGAACTTGCCCACTTCCTGCTCGGGCGTGTCGTAGTCCCCGGCCAACGTGTCCGGCATCGGCTCGAAGCCCATGGTGTTGTAACCGCGGTTGTTGACGAGGATGCCGGGCTGCAGCTTCCGCGGAATCGTGTTGAGCAGGGGCGGGCGGAACGACGACATGTCTGCGTAGGGAATGTGGTCGTACCAGAGGAAGTCGACCTTCCCGTACTGCGTGAGCAACTGGTGGAGGTGTTCCATCATGTACTCGTAGTAGGCGTTGTAGTCACCCTTGACGTAGTCGGGCTGAGTCCAGTCGCGTGGGGAGTAGTAGAGGCCCAGCTTGAGACCGGCGTTCCGGGTCGCCTTCGCGATCTCCCGTGTCAGGTCGCGTCCGGACTTCCCCAGAGGCGTCTCGAGGAAGTCGGGGTAGAAGGACTTGCCGACGTTGTTCGCGCGGAAGTTCGGATATCCGTCGTGGTGCTTGGTCGTGAAGACGAGGTAGGTCATGCCGGCGGCCTTGGCCGTGGACACGAGCTTGGTCGCCCAGTCCGGCTCGGGCAGGAAGTCGCGGTAAGCGGCGTCGTAGACCGGGTCGGACTTCACCGACGGGTCGCGGTACTGGTTAAACCCCGGCTCACCCGGGCGGTAGGCGTTGCGGCCCCAGCCGATTTCCCGGCCGACGACGGATGACGGGTTGAAGTGCACGAACATGCCGAAGCGCAGCGAAGCGAGGACGTTTCCGGTGTTCTGCGGGTCCAGCCCGGCCACGCGGGCGGCCTCGGTCTGCTGGTCGTCGGCCTGCGCCCACGCCGGGGAGCCGACCCCGATGGCGACAGGCACGGCAGCCATGGTCGCCAGCAGCCCGCGGCGGCTGAACCCTGTGGATTCGTTCCCGTCCGCTCTGCCGGCGGGAAGGGGTGTATGTGACATGCGACTCTCCTTCTATGGGCTGTGCTGGGTGGAACGACACGCGGCCCGCTCGAGGCCGCATGGGATCAGCGGGCAGGGACCATTGGCAGTTCGTGCCCACCGAGTTCAGGTACACGTTCTGCAGAGCGGCCAGCGACACCGGCTTGGCTCCCGGGTCCCGGAACCAGGAAGGAGCCTGGATGCGGCCGCCGCACTCGGTCGGCTGCCGGCACACCATGCCCGACGTACTGGCCCCCTCCGCTGGGAGCCATCTGGGAAGGCCCGCGTATTGAGCACCCGTGTGGGCCATCCTCGCCTCCCGCCGGCCTTCTCGCCGATCTCGCGGAGGAATTCGCGCACAGCACCGGAACCCGCCATACATACTCCTCAGGCTCGGCGCGTGAAGCAGATCGCCGGCAGCCTGCCCGCATCGCCGCCCCGATGAACGGCGGTCCGCAGGAGGCCGGACGGTTCGGAAGTGGTGCTGGAACCTGCCGACCGGGCACCGGGTCGTGAAGGCCCGGTGCCGGTCGTTCCACTGCCTGTGGGGTGCGGAGTTCAGCTGCCGAAACCGTCGAAGGTGGCGTACTTGCCCGACAGCTTTTCGATGACGATCGTGTGCGTGCCGGGGCTGAGCCCGTCGGCGGAGAACACGACGACGTTCGTTTGACGCTGCCCGTCGTCCGGGGTGGTGTTCACGGTCTGCTGGGGCTGGTTGTCGAGGGTGATCCCGATGTTGCCCTGGTCGGTGGAGCGCTCCCCGTAGACCTTGATCGAGGTCCCGGTGAAGGTGTAGGTGACCTTGGAACCGTTTGCGGTGGCGTAGTGGATGTCGTCCTGGAAGTCGCCGTAGCCGCGGTTCGAGGAAGTGCTGAAACCGCTGTAGGTGATGGCGGATTCGGTGTCGTTGACGCGAGTGGGGTCGTCGACCGGGCGGCCCACTGAGACCTGGTAGGTGGGGGTACCCGCCGGCACGGTGGCGATCAGGAAGCCGCTCGACAGCCGCCGGACATCGCGGTTCTTGAGCGTGCTGGTGCCCGCGTACACCTTCGGGTTGGCGCCGAAGCCTTCACCGGCCACCAGGACCTGGTTGTCGGAGTCGGCCTTGGAGACGTACGAGACCTTCGGACCGACGGATTTCACCAGTGCCGCGTAGTCGTCGCTCACTCCGGCCGAGGTGAACAGGGACTCGGGGATCTTCCCCGCGGTGGGCGTGGCGGAGAGGTCGCCGGGGCCCGGAGTGGAGGTCACCGTCGTGTTGTTGGATGCGTGTGTGTCGATCGGCTGTGCGCAGGCGTAGGCCTCCGTGCGGCCCGAGAAGTAGTTGTCGCTGATCCAGAAATGACCGGTGGACGAACAGCCTCCCTGCCCTCTGGGACCGGCGTTGAACGCCAGGTTCCCTTGCCAGTTGATCCACTCCGAGCCGGCGTCGTCGTAGTAGGTGAAGTTGGTAGCGGGGCTCTGGTAGGCGACGTTGCCCTTCACCTGGAGGCCGTGCGCCAGGGTCTGGGCGGAGTCGACGGCACCGGTGGCGGGGACGGCATTGCCGTTCGCGTCCCGGTACTGGGCCTGGTGGCCCTCCACATAGATGGCCCCGCCGTCGTGGCGCTTCTTCATCCAGTCGTGGATGAGGTTGTTGCTGATGGTGTTGTTCTCGTTGATGTTGACCGCGTTCTGCGCGTCCCCGGCGTGGTCGACATGGCCCTGGATCACACCGGCGGTGATGCCGGTGTAGGGCAGGTCGTAGAGGTTGTTGTGGGTGATCGTGGTGCCCCGGGAGAACAGCAGGGTGATACCGCAGGCGGAGGTGTAGTCCGTACCGACGCGGTGGATGATGTTGTCCGAGACGGTGGTGTCGGTCAGGATCTCGTTGGCGCCGATGATGTCATCGCTGACCGCGGCCGGGTCCGGCGTGCAGTTCTGCTTGATCCCCTCGGGCGGCGACAGCTGCGCGCTGGTCGCGCCCACCGGGAGCACCGGCGTCGGGTCATAGGTGCAGCCGAGCAGGAGGCCCGTCGAGGCGATGTCGGTGAACTCATTGCCCTGGATACGGGTGTTGACCGAGCCGTACATCACGCTCAGGCCCGCGCCGCCGAGTTCGGCGAAGCGGTTGCCGGTGAGGGTGACATTGCGCGCGGCGCTGAAGGCCACGTTGGCCTGCGGCTGGGTCAGTCCGCCCCAGGGGCAGCTGCCCGCGGGCGTCGAGAACTGGCACATGGCCTGGTTGCCCCGGGTGGACCCGCCGGCCGGGGCGGTGGTCATCCGCAGGTTGCTCTGCACATCGGAGAAGCCGGCCGCGCCGGACGGGCCGTTCCAGGTGGCGTGCGAGAACTGAAGCCCCTTGAAGGTGAGGTCGTGCACCGGCTTTGCCAGCGTGCCCGCGCCCTGGAGCAGCGACTCGAGACGGGGCAGCTCGGCCGCGAAGCTCTGCAGCGACTCGTCGGGCAGCGGCTTGTAGTACAGCTTGCTCGCGGCCGGGTCGAGGTACCACTGGCCCGGCCGGATGAGCGCCTTGGCGTTGGCCACGACGCTGGGCTTGGTCCCCGGGTTCATCGACGGCAGGCCGCCGCTGGCATGGCTGAACGAGGCGCGCCGGGTGGTGTTGGTCCAGCACGGCTGGGTCATGGTGAGCACGGCCGTGGCGCTGTCGTAACCGGCGACACGGCAGCGCGACTCGGTCCAGGGACCGTTGCCCCCCGGGTAGTCGAACTCCACCCGCTTCAGCTCGTCGGCGCTCAGCGCGCCGAACCAGGACTTGGCGGCACTGTCCCCGCTGATGTTGTAGCCGTCGGTGGTCCCGGTCCAGCTGCCGTTGAAACCGAGTTGAGCGGCGGTGGACTGGGCGACCGGCGCCTGGCGGCCGTCGACGTACAGCTGACGGGACTCACTGCCCTCGGGTACCGAGGCCGACCACAGGCCCGCGGTGTCAGATTCGGTCCACTTGTGGATGCGGGTCGCGCCGGAGATTACCGGACGCGCGCCGTCCGCGGCTTCCCAGACCACGGGGTGCCCGGCGGTACCCGAGTCCTGGGCGCCGAACTTCCAGGTCGAGCCGAGGCGGTACGTGCCGTCCAGGAGCTTGACGTCGACGTCCACGTCACTGCCGCCGGCCACCGCTTCACGGACCTTGGTCTGGGCGCCGGACAACGAACAGGGCGCCGTCTGCGTACAGCTGGTGCCTTCGCCGTCGGGCGCGGCGTAAAGGGTCATCGGGGTGGTGGCGGCCTCGGCGGCGGAGCCGAAGGCGGGAACGAGGAGGGCGGCGGCCAGGCCGGTGGCGACGGCGAACGCCCAGGGGGCGGCCGGACGCCGCACAGCAGCTCTCTTATTCATGACGGGCCGTCCCGTCTCCCGCACACGTCATTCTGTTCATGTCACGCTCCAAGTCGGGGGTGGGGGTGATGCGGTTCCCGGTGCCCGGGAGGCAGTGCACGGGCCCAGGGAGCGGACCTGCGTACGGAGGCGGATTGCGCCGCGACCGTCCCGCGGGCGACAGCCAGCAACTCATCGGATGTATTAAGGCACTTCGATGCCTTGACGTCCAGGCATAGAACAGAAAATTCAGGCTAGAAGCCGCTCGGGAGGGCGCTTGCCGGATACAGGGAAGTCGATAGATAGGACCAATGAAGGGCATCCGTATGGGCTCGTGCCGGACGACGGGCCATGGAGTCGATTCGCGAAGGAGCTATGGACGGCCGGACTTCTTGCTCGCGCTCGCTGCGCCCACCAGCCGACCGCTCAACGCCCTGCGGAGCAGCGCGGCCTGGGCCGCTACGACACGCGCCATGCCGCTCGCGGCGGCGGCCTCCTCTTCACTGCCGGCGCTGGAGCGAGTGGATCGTGCAGGAGACGATCAGCACAGAGGGAAGGTTCGCATCACGCCGCGCATGCGGCACATGGCACGGACGATACTCCGGCGCCTGCTCATGCGGACGCCGCGGATCTCGCCGCTGCTGCACAATCACCTCCTCCTGTCGCTCAAAGGCCTGCGTCCGGAGGGTGTCTGGGGGGCACTCCACGGCACTGCTGGAGGCGGCCGTCGCTGCGCCCGCCCTCTACAACGAGGTCGTGATGGGACGGGCGGGCGGGGAAGGGTGGCACGGCTGGGCGTCGTGCGTTGACTTCCCCCGTGCTGCCGCGCGGAGGTTCGAGAGGTTGGTGCCTGTGTCAGCCGAGGACCTGGACTTCGCTGAGGGCGAGGTGGTTGGTGCCGGAGTGCTGGTCCATGACGTAGCGACCGGTGGCGTTGGCGGGGATCACCGTCGGGTTGCCGGCCTGGCCGGTCTGGTGGCTGGACCACACCCCGGACTTCGCCGCCTGCTGCACGGGTGTCAGCGTGGTGTTGAAGGGGCTGTCGGACACGAACACCCAGTAGTCGGAGTCCCGGCTCGCGCAGCACTCCGTGCGGTTGAACACGTTGATGCTGTCGAGAAGGTGGGAGCTGCCGAGGTCGAAACGGCCCGACTGAACGCGGCTCCGCGGGCGAGGCATTCCGAAGCGAAACCGCGGCACTCCCCGCCGCAGGGTTCAGGACCGGACTCCCTCCCCGCCCGAAGGCGGGGATTCCCTCCGAAGAAGAGGGATGGGAGAAGTTACCGTCGGTGTTGCCGTCGACTGCGAGGGACGCCGTTGCGCCGCCTGCCGGGGCTCCGGAGTCGGTGTAGGTGGAGGACTGGCCGCTGTCTTGCCGCGTGCGATGTTCTTGCTCGGGTCGTAGGTGAACGATGCGGAAGTGATCGCGCTGGTGCTGGGAGCGGTGGTGACGGTCACGTTCCCGGTGACGGTGCCGGCCGGCTGGGTGGCGGTCAGGTAGTTCGACGAGATGTAGGTCGTCGTGGTCGCAGGAGTTCCGGAGATCTTGACCTTCGAGGCCGGGGTGAAGCCGGAGCCGGAGAGCAGGCTCGTGCTTCGCTGATGGTGCGTTCGAACTTGATTGGCGGTAGGGCGGCGACCTCGCTGTGGCGGCGGCGCGGGTTGTAGAAGTCCGTGATCCAGGTGGCGATCTTCAGCCGGGTCTCGGCGCGGGTGGCGAACTGGTTGCGGTGGATGTACTCGACCTTGATCAGCACTCTCCGCTGAGAAGACCCGTGTGGTCCACTTCGATGACGGCTTCGACTTTCTCGGCCATCACATCCGCCGCCAGCGGAAACGTGGCACGAACAAGCGATACGTCTACACCCGGCCCTTCAAGAAGGCCGTGCAGGCCGTGAAGGACCGGATCCCGGAGCGGACCTACAGAAACACCCAGAACCAGGGTCTGACCCAGCTCCCGACCGGGCTGCCGCCGCGCGAGCGCATCTCGCGGCGGCGGTCTCCCCGCGACAGGCGTGAACCCGCCACGGCTACTCCTTGACCTGGACCTGACGGGAACGCTAAAAACAAAGAGGTCTAGACCTCTAATCAGCGCCACAGCGGACCACCGAAACGGACCCTGATCCTCCACGAAAGGAGCCCCCTCTACGGAGGGCACCCGGCTCGCCCGACCGACTGCCCCGGACTGCCTGTCCACCTGACGGGCAGTCTGCCCGACTGACAGGAGACACAGACACCATGCACTTCCCCCTCCCGACCGCTCCGGCGGCTCCGGACAGACAGCGGCCGGCCGCCCGCCTGCGCCGGGCGGCAGCGGCGTGCTTGTCCGCCGTGGGTGCGGCGGCCCTGCTTTCCGCCGCACCCGGTGCCGAAGCCGCCGCGCCCACCGCACCCGTGCCTCGCACCATCCCCGCTCTGCAGCAGTGGAGCGGCGAGCCCGGCGCGTACAGCTTCGGGCCTGGCACCCGACTGCTCGTCCACCCCGGCTTGGCGAAGGATCTCACCGACGAGGCCCAGCTCTTCGCGCAGGAGCTCGCCCAGCGCACAAACGTCGAGGTACCGGTGGTCAAGGAGCCGCCGGCCAGGGCACGGCCGGGCGACATCACCCTGGCCCTCAATCCTGCGGACAGCAAGCTCGGCAGCGAGGGCTACACGCTGACGGCGGGCCGCACCCTGACCATCAAGTCGCCTACGCAGCACGGGGTGTTCAACGCCACGAGTACCGTGCTGCAACTGCTCGGCCAGCGCCTGACCATCCCCGCCGGGACCGCGCGCGACTGGCCGGCCAAGCCCGAGCGCGGGCTGATGCTCGATGTGGGCCGCAAGTACTTCACCGTCGACTGGCTGAAGCAGCAGATCGACGAGATGGCCTACCTGAAGCTCAACTACCTGCACCTGCACCTCTCCGACAACCAAGGCTTCCGCGTGGAGAGCGAGAAGCACCCCGAGGTCGTCTCGGCGCAGCACTACACCAAGGCACAGATCACCGAGCTGATCGCCTACGCCGGCCGACGTCACATCACGGTGGTGCCGGAGATCGACATGCCCGGCCACATGGCGCCTGTCCTCGCCGCCCACCCCGAACTCCAGCTCGTGTCCAAGGACGGCGTCGCCCAGAGCAGCTTCATCGACCTCACCAAAGAGGCCACGTACACGCTTCTGAAGGACTTGGTCGAAGAGTACGCGGCGCTGTTCCCGGATTCGCCGTGGTTCCACATCGGCGCCGACGAGTACGTCCACGACTATGCGGCCTTCCCTCAGCTCGAGACGTACGCGAAGGCCCACTACGGCACGTCCGCCACCGGCGCCGACACCTACTACGGCTTCATCAACTGGGCCAACGGCGTCGTCCGCGCCACCGGCAAGCAGACCCGGATGTGGAACGACGGCATCAAGAGCGGCAACGGCACCATCACGCCCGCCTCAGACATCCTGGTCGAGAACTGGTCGGGTGCCGGAATCACCCCGCAGGCCCTGACCGACCGCGGTCACACCGTTACCAACGAGCCCCGCTCGTGGACGTACTACGTGCTCGGCCGCTACAAGCCCCCGACCGCGAAGCTGTACGAGAAGTGGCAGCCGGACCTGTTCGACAACGGCGGCACCGTCAGCGACCCCTCCCGCAACCGCGGCTCGAAACTGCACGTCTGGTGCGACAACCCGGGGGCGGAGACCGAGCAGCAGGTGGCGGGCGGCATCGTGAAGCCGCTGCGGGTGATGGCCCAGCAGCTGTGGGGCTCGCCGAAGCCGGTCGCCTCGTACGCGGACTTCCAGCAGGTCATCGGCGCGGTGGGACATGCACCGGGCTGGCCCGGGACCCCGCTCCACGGCGACCTCGCGCTGCACCGGCCCGTCGCGGTCTCCAGCGTGGAGCCGGTGCTCACCCCCAACTTCACGGTCACAGGCACGGATTACCTCAGCGGCTTCAACGCCGTGGACGGCGAGCCCAGTACCCGCTGGTCCAGCACCCGGTCGGACGCGCAGTGGCTGCGGATCGACCTGGGCGAAAGCCAGCCGGTGGGCAGGGTGCGGATCACGTGGGAGGGCGCCTACGCCAAGGCGTACCAGGTGCAGGTCTCGGACGACGCCAGCACCTGGACCACTGTCCGCACGGTGACGGACGGCAAGGGCGGCATCGAGGACCTGTCCGGGCTCCAGGGATCCGGACGCTATGTGCGGCTCAACCTCACTCAGCGAGCCACGACTTACGGCTACTCGCTGTACGAGGTCGAGGTGTACTCCGACGATCTGGCGCGCGGCCGCCCGGCCACCGCCTCCTCGCTGGAGACCCCCGCTTTCCCGGCCGCCGACGCGGTGGACGGCGACGCCGCGACCCGCTGGTCCAGTACTCGGACGGACACCCCGCAGTGGATCAGCGTCGACCTGGGCGCCGACCTGCCCGTCGGCCGCGTACGGCTCGTCTGGGAGGCCGCCTATGCCAAGGCGTACCAGGTGCAGACGTCGGCCGACGGGAGCAAGTGGACGACGGTGCTTACCGTGGGCGACGGGGACGGGGGCACGGACGAGCTGACCTCGCTCGGCGCCCACGGGCGGTACCTGCGGATCCTCGGTACGCAGCGGGGCACCGCGTGGGGGTACTCGCTCTGGAGCGTGAGCGCGTACACGTCGTGACGCCGTGACCTTTCCCAACCGCGACCCTCTATCCGCCAGCTCACGTGAGGAACACGATGAGGCCCTTGCGATTGCTCTTCCACGGCGAGCGCGCAGACCGCCCCCAGTCCCAAGCCCTAGTGCGGGTGTGTCAATTTAGCGGCTGATTCTGGTTGTTGAGGTTCAGTTGTTGGCCGGGGTGAGTCGGCCTTCGAAGGCGATCTGGAAGGCGTCCAGGGACGCCTTCCGGCGCATCGTCCAGCGACGCCGGCCCTTGCCGGTCGGGTCGAGGCTCATCAGCGCCATGTAGACGCATTTGAGGGCAGCGGTCTCTGACGGGAAGTAGCCGCGCGCGAACGGCCTTGCGTATCCGCGCGACGCCCGTCCGGGAGAGACAACGCGCGCGGCGTCGTAGCCACCCGTGTCAATGCCGCCGTCGGCGCCGATTGGTCCAACGATGGTCACCGCAGGGGCAATTGGTCCGACTAATTTGATTGCTTCATCGAAGCTTTCGGGAGACATACGACTTTGGAGCAGTTACGTCAGAAGTATTGATCGGATGTATCTTCGGCCCTACCGTGTTCGCGCACCGAAGCAACGCACTCCACCCCGATCCGGAGGAGCAGGACGCATGTCCAAGAGACCCATCGGCCAACCAGTCACACGCCGGCGCGTGTGGCGGCCCCTGATCGCTTCGCTCTGCATGTTCGCGGCGCTCGGCGGCAACGCCGTCGCGGCCACACCCCCCAAGGCGCCGCCCGTGGCGGCGGCGGCGCCGAATCCGGTCGTCGAGATCAACAGCTCCGACACGCCGGCGCAGATCCTTGAGAAGGCGGCGTCCGTCACGCCGTCGGCGAGGCAGTTGGCGTGGCAGCGGGAGGAGCTGACCGGGTTCATCCACTTCGGCCCGAACACCTTCACCGGTGTGGAGTGGGGGTCGGGAGTTGAGGACCCGGACGTTTTCAACCCGTCCCACCTGGACACCGACCAGTGGGCGAGGACGTTCAAGGAGGCGGGCTTCAAGAAGGTCATCCTCACCGCCAAGCACCACGACGGCATGCTGCTGTTCCCCTCGGAATACTCCGATCACGGGGTGGCCTCCAGCAGTTGGCGGAACGGCCGGGGCGACGTCTTCAAGGAGTTCACCGACTCGGCCCGCAAGTACGGTCTCAAGGTCGGCTTCTACCTCTCCCCCGCGGACGGCCACGAGTACCGGACCAGGGGCGAGGACGGCCGGTACGGCAACGGCAGCACCCCGCAGCCCACCCGGATCCCGAGCAAGGGTAACGGCAACGGCACGACCTTCAACTTCACCGCCGACGACTACAACCGCTACTACATGAACACCCTGTACGAGCTGCTCACCAAGTACGGCGAGATCAGCCAGGTATGGCTCGACGGCGCCAATCCCTGGCCCAACACCAACCAGAAGTACAACTTCACGGACTGGGTCACCATGATCCGCACCCTCCAGCCGGGCGCGGCCGTCTTCCAGGACGGCGGTCCCGACGTCCGCTGGTCCGGCAACGAGTCCGGTCTCACCAACCGGACGAGCGAGTGGTCGCCGCTCCCGTACAACACCGACTTCTACGGCAACCCGGCCGATCCGGCGACCGCCGCCGACAGGGTGCTGCGCGTGCCCGGCTACAACACGGCCGCCGACCTGGGCAGCGACGCGGTACTCGGACGACAGACCAACGGCAGCAGCAGCTGGAAGCTGCTGCGCTGGCAACCGGGCGAGTGCGACGGCCGGCTCCAGGCCCCGTCCTGGTTCTGGGACAAGGACGCCCGGCCCGTCTCGCTGGACACGCTGAAGAACATGTACCTCAACTCGGTGGGCAAGAACTGCCAGCTGCTGCTGAACGTGGCACCCGACAACACCGGGCGGTTCCCCGACGAGGCGGTCTCCCGGATGAAGGAGTTCGGCGACTGGATCCGCTCGGTCCAGGTCAAGACCTCCGCAGGGGCGTCGGCGCATGACGATGAGGGCACCTTTCACACCAGGGGCAACCTCGCTCGCAACGTGCTGGACACCGACGACGCCACCGCCTGGCAGCCCACCGGCACCACCGGGAACCTCGTGCTGAACCTCCACGGGGCCAAGACGTTCAACGTGGTGAACCTGCAGGAGAACATCCAGGTCGGACAGCGCGTCTCGCGCTTCGCCGTGGACGCCTGGGTCGGCGACTCCTGGAAGGAAGTCGGCAACGGCACCACGATCGGCTACCGCCGCCTCCTCAAGCTGCCGAACCCGGTCACCACCACCAAGCTCCGGCTGCGGATCACCGCGTCCAGGGCACTCCCTCCGGCGATCTCCACCCTCTCCGTCCACCAGGACGGCGACATGAGAATCAACCTGGCCTACGACAAGCCCGCTACCCAGTCGAGCACCCTTCAGGCCGGCACCGAGGCCAGTAAGGCCGTCGACGCAAACACCAACGGTAGTTTCAACTCCGGCTCGGTCACCCACACCTCCGACAAACCACTGGACACCAACCCGTGGTGGCAGGTCGACATGGGCAAGCCCCAGTCCGTCGGCACGATCGAACTGTCGAACCGGACGGACTGCTGCTCCAACCGGCTCCACGACTTCTACGTGTTCGCCTCCGACACTCCCTTCACCTCCACGGATCCGGAGGTCACCAAGAACCAGCCCGGCGTGTGGAGCTCGTACCAGACCGACGCCGTCGGCCAGAAGCTGACCCTGCCCGTCGGCCGCGACGCACGCTACATCCGCGTCCAACTGGTCGGCTCGGACCGGCCCCTGTCACTCGCCGAAGTACAGGTCTTCAGCTGACCCACCCCCGGTCCGCGGCGGACGCGTGAGCCACTGCCGCGGACCGACCGTTCAGCACCCATCGATCATTCCCAGGTCGCTGGTCGCTACTGTCCGAAAGAGCTTCCACTGACATCTGCTGGTGCTCGGCCGACGTGGACGATCTTGTGGTGAGAATCGTCTTACCAGGGACTTCACGGCTGTCCACACCCGGGGGTGCCACCACCTGGCAGCGCCTCGGCATGGACGCAGCCACAGAGCGCTGCAGGTTCGTTCCCTCCGATCTCGGCTTCGGCGCTGCCTCGCGGGGGGCGGCAGGTGTTGCCGTCGAACGAGTGCTTGCCGACCCCACCACCATCGCCGTCATTCCGCCGTGAGCCCTGGACAGAACAATGATGAGACCCCGTCTTCCCGACCTCGCACCCGCCTGTCCCCCCTCTCCCTGAATGTCCCGCCTGCCTGACCACCTGTCCGGAGCCACGCCTCGTGCTGCTTCCCGCCCAACGCGGGCACCGTGGCCACGGCGCCTCCCAAGGCAGACGGGATCCCACATCCTCTCCCCGCCCCGCTGAACCTCCGTCCCCTGTCTGGCTGTTGGGAGACGGCAACCTCGGTGCGTTGCTGCAGTGCCGCCGGCGCCATTTCAGGCGGACGGGATCCCTCCCCCGGCCTGACCCACATCCCCAGGAGGCCCCTGTGCCGCGGTTATCTTCCGAATCGGCGCCCCTCCTCGTCATGCGAGGAATCGTCAAGCAGTTCCCCGGCGTGCGCGCCCTGGACGGTGTCGACCTCGATGTGCGTGGGCGACGGCCGCCGCGGCCGGCTCTCGTCGCACCTGCCCTGGGCAGATCTGCGCCGGGGCTGGGACTTCGTGTCCACCGGGCGGGGGACGTGCCGTGGGAGGACTGTTTCCGCGCGCTCAACGCGATCGGCTACGACGGCCCGATCTCCATCGAATGGGAAGACGCGGGGATGGACCGGCTGCACGGCCCGCCGGACGCGCTGGCGCTCATCCGCGCCTACAACGCGATCACCCCGCCCTCCTCGGCGTTCGACGCCGCCTTCTCCACTGAATGAACCGCCGCCGGACGGCTGCCGGGCGCGCATCGCGGTCGGCAACCGTCACTCGGGCACGCCCACGTGAAGGAGAGTCAGATGAGCACCGGAGTATGGCTGATAGGCGCGCGGGGCTCGGTCGCCGTCACGAGCATGATCGGAGCACTCGCGGTACGGGCCGGCCTGGCTGCGCCGACCGGGTGCGTCCTGGAGTCCACCGAACTGCGCGGCCGTGTCCGGCCCGGCATCGGCGACCTGGTCTTCGGCGGCCACGACATCTCCTCGGTCAGCCTGGAAAAGAAGGCCGAAGCACTGGCGGAGGCGGGAGTCGTCCCGGCGGCGCTGGCCGATGCCGTACGCGGCGAGCTGCTCGGAATCGAACAGGATGTACGGCCACTCCCGGCCGCCGCCACGCAGGCCGAGGCGGCCCGCGCCATCGGCGCCGACCTCGACCGCTTCGGGCTCAGGTACGGCCTGGACCGCATTGTCGTGATCAACATGTCGTCCACGGAGCCCGCTCCACCGGAGCACCCCGCCCATGCCGATCTCGACGCACTGGGCGTTGCGCTCGCGGGCCCGGATCCCGTCCTTCCGCCGAGCGCGCTGGCCGCCTACGCCGCTCTGCTCGTCGGCTGTCCCTACGTCGACTTCACCCCCTCGACCGGCGCTCGCCTGCCCGCGCTCGACCGGCTGGCCCGGGAACATGGCCTCCCGTATGCCGGGCACGACGGCAAGACGGGGGAGACGCTGGTCAAGTCGGTGCTCGCCCCGATGTTCGCCCAGCGCAACCTGACAGTGCGGACCTGGTCGGGGGTCAACCTGCTGGGCGGCGGCGACGGCGCCAACCTCTCCCGACCGGCCGCCAACGCGGCCAAGGCCGCGAGCAAGCAGCGCGTGCTCGCGGAGACGCTGGGCTACGCCCCGCAGGGTGACACCCGCATCGACTACCTGGAAGACCTCGGTGACTTCAAGACCGCCTGGGACCTGGTCACTTTCGAGGGCTTTCTCGGCACCCGCATGCGCATGGAGTTCACCTGGCACGGATGCGACTCCGCCCTGGCCGCCCCGCTGATCCTCGACCTGGCACGGCTGGCCGCCGCCGCCCACCGCGCCGGGCGGTCCGGTCCGCTCACCGAACTGGGCTTCTTCTTCAAGGACCCCCTCGGCCGGGTCCCGCACGGCCTGGCCGACCAATGGCGGGCGCTTCACGACCTCGTCGCCGCCCTCGACGCGCCGGAGGCCGCGCGATGACGTTCCGGCACGGTGCGCCGAGGGGTGTGGCGGTGACGGCGCTGCGGGACCTGCTCGAACTCGTCCGGGCGCCGGCCGCGCTGTCCGTGCCCGGCGACGTTGTCGCCGGGGCCGCCGCCGGGCAGGCGCTCGGCGGCCGGACCCTGGGCCTGGCCTGCTCCTCGGTCTGCCTGCACTGGGCGGGCATGGCCGCCAACGACTGGGCAGACCGCCGCCTCGACGCGGTCGAACGCCCCGAGCGGCCCATCCCCTCGGGCCGGGTGTCTCCAGGCACCGCCCTGACCGTCGCCGTGCCCCTGGCCGGCGCCGTCTGGGCGTACGACCTCCTCGCCAAGAACACCCCCGCGGGACCGACGTCGATGGCCCTGTGCCGCGGCCTCAACGTGCTGCTCGGGGCCGTCCCCGGTCGCTCGGGGCTCGCCGCGCTCCCGTCCGCCCTCACGATCGTCACCCACACCTACCTCCTCACGGCATTGTCCCGCGCGGAAGTCTCCGGCACGGACCGCCGCCTCCCCACCGCCACCCTGGCGGGCACCGTCGCGCTCGCAGCCGCTACCGCCGGCAGCCGATCCGGCGTTCCCGCCGTTCCTCAGGCCCGCCGCGGCGATGAGCCGGCGCGCGCGGCCCAGGCGCTGCTCGGTGCCTGGTATGCCGCCGAGTTCGGCATCTCCCAGGCCCGAGCTGTCGCGGAGCCATCCGCCGAACGCATACGAGTCGCGGTCACCTCCGGCATCGTCGGCCTACCCGCACTCCAGGGCGCCCTCGCCGCACGGGCCCGGGCCACCTCCACCGGTCTCGCCCTCGCCACGGCGGTCCCGCTGGCCCGCCACCTGATCAGAACTGTCACCGACATGATCAGATTCGTTTACGGCACCAACGGTTTCACCAACCACCGCCTCCCCGGCGCCCTCGAGGTCATCGCCGATCTCGGCTACGCCGGAGTGGCGCTCACCCTCGATCATCATCACCTCGCCCCCTACGCCGACGGGCTGGCCCCGTGCGTGGCGAAGGTCGCGGATCGCCTGCGCACCGTCGGTCTGGCCGTGGTCGTCGAGACCGGCGCCCGCTACCTGCTCGACCCCCGGCGCAAGCACACCCCGACCCTGCTCCACGACGACCGGGACACGCGGCTGGACTTCCTGCGCCGCGCCGTCGCCATCGCCGCCGACCTGGGCGCCGAGGCGGTGTCGTTCTGGTCCGGAGGGCGCCCCGCCCACACGGAGCCGTCCCTCGCCTGGAACCGGCTCGTGGACGGATGTGCGCAGGTCCTGGAGACGGCCCGGCGTATCGGCGTGCCGCTGGGATTCGAGCCCGAACCCGGGATGCTCGTCGAGACCATCGCCGACTGGCGCGCGCTGCACCAGGCGCTCGGCCAACCGGAAGGCTTCGGCATCACCCTCGACATCGGCCGCTGCCGCTGCCGCTGCAACGAGCCCGACCCGGTACCCGCCTGTGTCACGTCCATCGCGGACCTTTGCGGAGTATCTGGTGAACGTCCAGATCGACGACATGCGCCGCGGTACGCACGAGCACTTGGAGTTCGGCGAGGGCGAGATCGACTTCCCACCAGTGCTGTGCGCGCTCGACGACGCCGGCTACCGGGGCCTGGTCACGGTCGAGCTGCCCCGCCACGCGCACGCGGCCCTCGACGTGGCCGCCCGCTCGATCGGATTCCTCCACAGGGCCGAGCAGGTGTCCCTGCTCACGGCCGGAGGCGAGGCATCGTGACGACACCCGACCGGCTGCGGGCCGCATTGCGCGAGACGCCGGGAGCGGCCTCGCTGGATACCGCGCTCGCCGCCGCGGCAGAACGTCCCGAGAGCGTCAGCCAGTCCTTCCCCGCAGCGGGACGGCCGATGAGGCCGCACGGGCGCTGCTGCTGGCAGGGCTTCCCCTGGACTGCGCCGCCGCGACCTGCGAGCCCGCTCCGGGCCGGGCGCGCTGATGGTCGGCTGACCCTGATCGACAGGTCGGCCGACGCCGCGAACGCGACGGACCGACCGCACGGTTCCCCTTCCTCCCATCACGGCGACGCCACCTGTGCGCCCGCTCGGTCGTCAGGGTGACGCGTCGCCATCACTCGGTCCCATCCACCCCGATCCGATGAGTTCGAAACTCATCTCAACCAGAGGAGTTGTCTTGACAGTTCAGAGATATCGCGCCTTAAGACGGGTGGCCGCGACGATGGTCCTGGGCCTCATCCTGCCCTTGCTGTCACTGCTCGCGGCGCCGGCACAGGCGGCAACGGCGGGAACCGCCGCTGTGGCCGACACCTTCAAGGTGCTCGTTTTCTCCAAGACCACCGGATTTCGGCACGACTCGATCCCCGACGGCATCGCCGCGATCCAGAAGCTGGGCCAGGACAACGGCTTCGGGGTGGACGCCACCGAGGACTCCGCGAAGTTCACAGACGAAAACCTCGCGCAGTACGAGGCCGTCATCTTCCTGTCCACCACCGGAGACCCGCTGGGTACGCAGGAGGAGAAGGATGCCTTCCAGCGATACATCGAAAAAGGCGGCGGTTTCGTGGGCATCCACGCGGCCGCCGACAGTGGATACAACTGGCCGTGGTACGGCAAGCTCGTAGGGGCGTACTTCAAGTCGCACCCGGCGATCCAGCAGGCCACCGTCACGGTCGAGGACCCGGCACACCCGTCCACCGCGAATCTGCCCACGTCATGGAGCCGTACCGACGAGTGGTACGACTACCAGGCCGACCCCCGCAACACCGTGCACGTGCTGACGTCACTCAATGAGAAGTCCTACTCCGGCGGCACCATGGGAATCGACCACCCGAACACGTGGTGCCAGGACTACGACGGCGGCCGTTCGTGGTACACGGGGCTCGGTCACACCAAGGAGAGCTTCACCGAGCCGCAGTTCCTGAGCCTGCTCCTCGGCGGTATCAAGACCGCCGCGGGCGCGGTGAAGGCAGACTGCTCGGCTTCGCAGACCGGCAGCTTCGAGAAGGTCACCCTCGACGACAACACATCGAACCCGATGATGCTGGACATCGCTGAGGACGGCCGGGTCTTCTTCATCGACCGGATGGGCGAAATAAAGATCATCAAGCGAGCCGGCGGCACGGTGTCGGCCGGCAAGCTGAACGTGTTCACCGCCAACGAGAGCGGGTTGCTCGGGCTGGCGCTGGACGGCAACTTCGCCACCACCAACTGGGTGTACCTGTTCTACTCGCCTTCGGGCGAGAACGTCGACCGGCTGAGCCGGTTCACCGTCAAGGGCGACACCCTCGACATGTCGAGCGAGAAGAAGGTCCTCGACGTTCCGGTGCAGCGGGCCGAGTGCTGCCACCACGGCGGTGGCATGCTGATAGATCACAAGACCGGTGACCTGTGGATGGCCACGGGTGACAACACCAACCCGTTTGCCTCCGACGGCTACACGCCGATCGACGAGCGGTCCGGCCGCGAGGCATGGGACGCTCAGCGCACCTCGGGCAACACCAATGACCTGAGCGGCAAACTGCTGCGGATCCACCCCGAGGCGGACGGCACCTACACGGTGCCGCAGGGCAACCTATTCGCGCCGGGAACGGCGAAGACCAAGCCAGAGATCTACGGCATGGGATTCCGCAACCCCTTCCGCATCGGCCTCGACCCCAAGACCGGAACTCCCATGGTGGCCGATTACGGCCCCGACGCCGGGTCTGCGAGCGCGACGCGGGGCCCGCAGAACACGGTCGAGTGGAATCTGATCACCAAGCCGGGCAACTACGGCTGGCCGTACTGCACCGGCAAGAACACCGCATACATCGACTACGACTTCGCCGCCAAGACGTCCGGATCGGCGTTCAACTGCGCCGCGCCGGTCAACAACTCGCCCAACAACACGGGCCTGACCAATCTGCCGGCGGCGACCGCGGCCACCGTCTGGTACCACTACAACGCCGACGCGCAGAACTTCCCCGAACTCAGCGGCGGCGCTCCGATGGCCGGTCCGGTCTACCGCTACGACCCTGACCTTCAGTCGGACGTCAAGTGGCCAGGCTACTGGGACGGCAAGGCGATCTTCGCCGAGTGGAACAGCAGCAAGATGTTCTCCTTCCAGCTCGACGGGGACGCCGGTAAGCCGGTCAAGATCAATCAACTCCTCAAGACCATGGCCTTCAAGAAGCCCATGAACTTCAAGTTCGGTCCGGACGGCGCGTTGTACCTGATCGAGTGGGGATCCGGGTTCGGCGGCGACAACGCCGACTCCGGCATTTATCGCATCGAGTACGTCAAGGGCAACCGGCCGCCCATCGCCCGTGCCTCGGCGGACAAGACCGACGGACCGGTGCCACTGGAGGTGAAATTCTCCAGCGAGGGAACGCGGGACCCGGACGGCAAGGCACTCACTTACGCCTGGGACTTCGACAGCGACGGAACCGTCGACTCGACCGACCCCAACCCCACGTACACCTACACCAAGGCGGGCCAGTACAGCGCGGTCCTGACGGTGACCAATGCCGAGAAGAAGACCGCGACGGCGAATGTGGCGGTCGTGGCGGGCAACACCCGGCCGAAGATCACCTTCGACCTGCCGCCGAACGGCGGCTTCTTCGAGTTCGGCGACCAGGTGAAGTACAAGGTCACGGTCACCGACCCCGAGGACGGCACGATCGACTGCGACAAGGTCCAGATCCAGGCGATCCTCGGCCATGACAGCCATGGCCACCCCCTCGACCAGCACAAGGGCTGCGAGGGTGTCCTGCAGACGCTCGCGGACAGCGGTCACGGCACCGACGACAACCTGTTCTACGTCATCGAGGCCACCTATACCGACAACGGCGGCCCCGACGGTGCGAAGGCGCTGACCGGACGCGGTCAGGTCACCTTGCAGACCAAGCGCAAGCAGGCCGAGCACTTCACCGAGAACGGCCGGGTGGCGGACGGCAAGGGTACCGACGCCGCGGGCGTACAGACGCAGCCCACGGGGGACTCGGCTGGAGGCAATCTGAACATCGGGTGGACCCAGGACGGCGACTGGTGGTCGTTCGCCCCGGTCAACCTGACCGGCATCACCGGCATCCGGCTGCGGGCCGCATCCGGCGCCTCCGGCGGGACCGTGCAGGTCCGGCAGGGCAACCCCGAGAACGGGACGCTGGTCGGCTCGGTCAACGTGCCAGGCACCGGCGGCTGGCAGACCTACCAGGATGTCACGCTGAACCTCACGAACCCGCCAACGGACACTGGACCGTTGTACTTCGTCGTACGCAAGCCGGCGAACGTGGCCGACAACTCCTACCTGGTCAACGTCAACTGGGTCGACTTCATCGGTACCGGAGCCACGGCGAACCAGCGCCCGAAGGTGACCGTCTCGGCGAACCCGACATCGGGCACCGTTCCGTTGAAGGTCGACTTCACGGCGTCTGCCACCGACCCCGACGGTGACACGCCACTCACCTACAAGTGGAACTTCGGGGTGAACGGAGCCCCGGAGCCGACGACCGCGAACGCGAGCTACACCTACGCCGCGCCGGGAACCTACACCGCCACGGTGACCGTGACCGACGCCAAGGGCGCGGCAACCAAGGGGCAGGTCTCCATCAAGGTGGATGCGCCGAACACGGTGTGTCTGTCCGGTCGTTCCGACGACTTCCTCGGGACGGAGCTCGACCGCGGCCGCTGGTCGGTCATCAGGGAGAACCAGAACCTCAAGGTCGCGGACGGCAAGCTCGTGATCCCGACGTCGAACACCGACCTTTACGGAGCGGGCGGCAACACGTCGAACATTGTCGTGCAGCCGGCGCCGTCGGGAGCCTGGACGGCCACGGCCAAGGTCACCCTCGACGCCCGTGACACGTATCAGCAGGCGGGCCTGGTCCTCTACGGCGACGACGACAACTACGCCAAGATGGTGCTGCAGGCGCGCGGCACCAACGATCACGCCAACCGCATCTTCCAGTTCATCCGAGAGGAGAACGGCAAGCCGAACGAGGTGGCGCAGAGCAACACGGCCGCGCTCGGGGACGCCTACCCCGACACCGTGTACGTCCGGCTTGTCAGCGACGGCACCAACCTGACCGCCTCCTACTCGGCCGACGGCATCACGTTCACCGCGATGCCGCAGACAAAGCCGCTCGCCGGGATCCAGACCCCGAAGATCGGACTGCTCTCCCTGTCCGGCACCGGCAGCCACCCGGTGATCGACGCATCCTTCGACTGGTTCCAGATCACCCCCGACGACACGGCGACCACGCCGAAGCCGGACGACGAGTTCGACGGCACGGCGCTCGACGGCTGCCGCTGGAACGCGATCGTGCGGTCCGACCCCTCGGCCGTACGGGTGACCGGCGGCAACCTGGAGATCGACACCTCGAAGGGCGACATCTTCGGGACGGGCAACACCGCGCCGAAGAACTTCATCCTGCAGAAGGCACCGGACGGTGACTGGACGCTGGAGACCAAGATCGACGCGTCGGCGTTCAACCAGGCCTACCAGCAGGGCGGGCTCATGGTGCATGCCGGGGACGACGACTACGTGAAGTTCGACTTCATCACCGACAACGCCCCGGGTTCGGGGGTGCAGCGCAGGCTCGAACTGCGCAGCGAGGCCGGCGGGGTCGTGCAGCAGCCGCAACCGCAGGTCACCTCGCTCCCCGGCGGCGTGTGGTGGCTGCGGCTGAAGAAGGAGGCCGACACCTTCCACGGGTACTACTCCTCCGACGGCGCCAAGTGGACCGAGATGGCTACGAACGGAACGCCGGCGCCTGTGAAGAACGGCAAGGTGGCGAGTGGCGCGAAGGCCGGTGTGTTCGCCTTCGGCGCCGACCAGACGGAGTCGAAGACGGCCAGGTTCGCCTACTTCCACCTCTCCCAGGACGGCACCGGAACCGACGACAAGACCGCGCCGTCGACGAGCGCTGCGACCGCCCCGGCGCAGCCGGGGAGCGGCTGGTTCACCGGTCCGGTCACGGTCACGCTGACGGCCGCCGACGAGGCGAACGGCAGCGGGGTCGACCGTACCGAGTACCAGCTCGACGGCGGCGCCTGGACCGGCTACACCACCCCGGTCACCGTCTCCGGCGACGGCTCGCACACGCTGGCCTACCGCTCGGCGGACAAGGCGGGCAACGTCGAGAAAGCCAAGACCCTCGCGGTCAAGGTGGACGCGACGGCGCCGATGACCACCGCGGAGTACGCCGCGGGGAGCGACGACGGATGGCACAACCAGGCGGTGCCGGTGAGCCTCACCGCGAAGGATGAGACGTCCGGCGTGGCGGGTATCCAGTATTCCCTAGACGACGGCCCCTGGACGCCGTACACGGACGTGGTCACCGTTTCGGGCGAGGGGCAGCACGAGCTGCGCTACCGCTCGACCGACAAGGCGGGCAACGTCGAGAACGTCAAGGCCGTGACCGCCAAGATCGACACCAAGGCCCCGACCGTCCTCATCTCCGGTGTGGCGGCCGGCGAGAAGTACGGCGACAGCCAGGACCTCGGCATCGGCTGGAAGGCACTCGACTCGGGGTCCGGCGTCAAGTCGGTGAACGGAACGCTGGACGGCAAGCCGTTCGAGTCGGGAACGGACCTGGCGCTGTACGAACTCCCGCTGGGCGAGCACACGCTCACTGTCACCGCCACCAACAAGGCCGGCAACCAGACCGTGCAGGAGGTGACGTTCTCCGTCGTCACGTCAACGGGTGACATCGGCAAGCTGATCGACCGCTTCGAGGAGGCCGGGAAGCTCGCCGACAAGAGCGCGCACACGCTCCGCAGCAGGCTCGCGAGCGTCCGCGACGCGGAAGCCAAAGAGAAGGACAACGCCAAGATTGTCAAGGAGCTGGAGAAATTTAGGGAACTCGCGGGCGACACGTCGGTCGTCACGGACGACCGGGTCCGAGCCGCGCTCGTCCGCGACGCCGACGCGCTGATCGCTCAGTACGGCGTCGGCTCGAAGGCCGCACGATGAGCGAGGTCAACCTCCTGGAGGGCACCACCGGACGCGATCCGGCACCTCGCTGAATCCCTTGCGGGTGCCCCCGCGACACGCGTCGCGGGGGCACCCGCCCTACCCCACTGTGATCAGTACGCACGCCCATCGGGAGGTGGCGGCCATCAGCCGACACAAGACAGTGATGGTGCCCCGGCCCTCGGCGGGAGGCCGGGCGGCGGCGGAGGCCCGGCATGCGACCCGACGACGGCTGTTCGCGCTCGCGACCGCGTTCACGCTCGGCGCCCTCCTCACGGGCGCCCTGATGTTAGCGGTGACCCGGCCGAGCTCCACCGAGCGGTCGGTCGAGCGGCTCCAGGCCGAGGCCGCCCTGCGGGACAAGGAACAGATCAAGGCGCTCACCGAACTGGCCCGCACCACCCGCGACCGGGTCACTTTCGTGCTCGACGGACTGGAGAAGGCCATGCCCACCGAACCGCCCGCCGGAGGCGGCACCGGGCCCGTCGCGGCGCCCCCGACCGACGTCGCACAGTGGCGGCAGGCGGCCGCCGCGGCCGTCAAGGGCTTCGCCGACCCGCCTTCCGGCGAGACCGCCACCAACGTGGCACGCTCCAGTCTTGCCTCCGCCGTACGCCAGATCGCCACCACCGTCGACACATACGCAAGCTCGCAGGCACTCACCGGGCCGAATCGCGAGACCATGACGGCTCTCGCCATCCGGCAACGCGCTGATGCGATCTTCACCTGGTCCATCGGCGCCACCGCTCTTGACGCGGTGAACGTCGACGCGGGTTACGGGCACCAGCACGTGTTTCTTCCGGCCTCACCCGGCAGCGGGGCACTCACCACCGATCCCGAACACGAAGGAAGCAATTGATGAACCTTGCACCGAGGAACAGCGCAGTGGCCGTCCTGCTCGCCGTGATCGCTCTGCTGCTCGGCGCGCCTGCGGCTTCCGCCCACGGCGGACCGATCTCACTGGAGGTGACCGGAGACGGTGGCCACGGCGTCAACGTGCTGGCCACCTGGAAGAAGGACCGAGACCCCGTCGAGGAAACCGTCATCGGGACGGTGACCGCGACCTCCACCGACGGCCGTTCCTTCGGACCGGTCAAGCTCGTCTCGGCGTCCGAGGGACGGAATCTCTACCGCGCCGCTCAGCCGCTGCCGACCGGCAGGTGGCGTGTCACGGTGACTGCGGCCGAACCAGTGAAGGCGAAGAAGACGGTGGACGTGACCGCACGAGACATCCCCGCACCTGATCCGTCGCAGGCCGCCGCAACGGATCCGGGAGGTCCGGCCGGCTCGTCGCTTGCCACGATCGTCGTCATCGGGGTGGGGATCGCGGCATTGGCGGTGGCCGGTGCCGTGGCCGGGAGGCGCATGCTCCGTCGCAAGCCGCCGGTCGTCCGGAACCAGTCCGGGCCTCGTACGGGGAAGCGGGCGCACGCGAAGGACTCGTAGTGGGTTGACATCGGTCCTGCCGACAGGGCATCGCGCGCCATTGGCACGAATCACCGCGCTGGTGGCGCGGACAAGGCCGGTTCGGCCGAAGGCGCCGCCCACATTAGCGGAAGACTCCCGACGGCTTTGTCATGTTGTTGGGTGTGGGGCGAACAACAGTTCCCACTTTTTTCAGTAGATATCCGCCATCCTCTGTAAATAGCCTGATGTCGTGAAGTGGTCAGCGCGTAACAGTGTGCACTACCAGACTGTGTGGACCTGGGCGTAAGGGGGCCGTATGCGGGTCCCGGTCGTCCAGACGCCGTCGGGTACGTGGCTCGTGCCCGAGCCCGCCCCGCCGGCTGCGGGACGGGTCGTGACGTACTGCCGTGTCTCGTCCGGTGACCGGAAAGCGGACCTGGAGTGTCAGGTCGCCTGGACCGTGCAGGGCGCAACGGCTCGGGGGCTCATGGTCGCTGACGTGGTGACGGAGGTCGGCTCCGGCTTGAACGGGTGCCGCCGCAGGCTGCACCGGCTGCTCGCCGACCCGGGTGTCGGCACGATCGTGGTCGAGCGCCGCGACCGTCTCGCCCGGTTCGGCGTCGAGCACATCGAAGGAGCCCTCTCGGCCTCGGGGCGGCGCCTGGTCGTCCTTGACCCGGCAAAGACCGCCGACGACCTCGTACGGGACATCACCGAGGTCCTGACCTCGATGTGCGCACGCCTGTACGGCCGCCGCTCCGCGAAGAATCGCGCCGCCTGGGCCGTCGCCGTCGTCGCCACCGGCGAAGAGGTGGCCGGGTGAAAAAGTTCAAGCCGCAACCGGGCTTCGTCGTGAAGGCGCACAAGCTGGCGCTGGATCCGAATGCCACGGCCAACCGCCACCTGCACTCGCACGCAGGTGCCGCGCGGGCCGCGTACAACTGGGCGGTCGCGTACGTCACTGCCGTGTGGTGGCAGCGCAAGGCCGAGCAGTCGTACGGCATCCCCGAGGACGAGCTGACCGAGTGGCGGTCGTGGACGCTGCCCTCGCTGCGGAAGGCGTTCAACGAGGACAAGCACACCAACCCGCGCTTCGCCGGCTGGTGGGAGGAGAACTCCAAGGAGGCATACAACACCGGCCTGGCAGGCGCGTCGGCCGCGTTCGACAACTACGCGAAGTCGAAGAGCGGCAAGCGCAAGGGGCGCAAGATGGGCATCCCGCGCTTCAAGCCGAAGCGGAAAGCGCGCCTGACCTGCCGGTTCACCACCGGAACGATCCGTATCGAGCCTGACGGTCGACACGTCACCCTGCCCAGGATCGGCACCGTCCGCCTCCACGAGGACGCCCCCCACCTGCGGGCCCTCGCCGACGCCGGGAACATGCGGATCCTGTCCGCGACCGCACGTCTTAACCGGGGCCGCTGGTTCGTGTCGCTCCAGGTCGAGGAGAAGCACGCGCTGGTCAAGGTTGCCCGCCCTGATGCAGCGGTCGGCATCGACCTCGACATCAAGACCCTCGCGGTCCTCGCGGACAGCGACGGTGTCCTTGGCGCAGAACCCAACCCACGCCACCTCGACCGCGCACAGAAACAGCTGCGCCGCGCCAGCCGTGCCGTCTCCCGCCGCTGGGAGAAGGCCAACCAGGCGCGGAACAAGATCCATCACCGGGTCGCGAACCTTCGCGAGGACACCCTCCACCAGATGACGACCCGCCTCGCCTGCGAGTACGGCACGATCGTCATCGAAGACCTGGGCGTCGCCGCAATGGGCCGCAACCGGCGTCCGTCCCGCCGCGTCGCGGACGCCGCGTCCGGCGAGATCCGACGCCAGCTCACCTACAGGACCCGCCGGCGCGGCACGCGACTCATTGTCGCCGACCGCTGGTACCCCTCCTCGAAGACCTGCTCCCGCTGCGGTGCGGTGAAAACCAAACTGCCCCTCAGCATGCGCATCTTCGAGTGCGACAACTGCGGCCTCGTCCTCGACCGGGACGCCAACGCCGGACACAACCTGGTCGCCCTCGCGACCCGCACCACAGATACCGGAGCGGCCGGAGACCTGGACAACGCAGTCGAGGCGAAGTCGAAGCCCCGTGGAGCCGACCGGAAGACCCGCGTCACCCGCCCACGCCGCAAGGCCGGGACGGGGCGGGCAAGTGGCGCGATTCCCAGCCCCCGGGCCGGGAAGGAAACGGGAGACCGTCAACAGGACACCGGCGCGAACCCGCGCTCCGGTGACCCGTTACGGACCATTCCGCTGGAAACATCGGGATTGCCGAGATCGCTTGATGATCAAAGCAACGGTCAGTGGATCGTCAGGCTGTCCAAGTGCGCACCATTGGATCCGGCCGTGGTCGCGCGGATCGTGACCTTGCCCGCGGGCAGCGAGGTGGCGAGGGAGGTCGTCTTCCAGGTGGCCCACCCCCCGGTCGGGTGGAACGGCAAGGCGCTCTCGACAGGGGAGCCGTTGACCGACACGGTCAGCGGGCGATCACTCGCGCCGCCGTTGGCATAACGGAATGTCAGCGTCCTGGTTCCGGCGTCGGGAACGTCGACGGTCCACTCGATGAAGGCGCCGTCCGCCGAGGAGTCGGCGAAGCCGACGTAACCCGTCCCGGTGTACTCGGGGTGCCGTGTGTCGATGAACGCACCGGCCAGGGTGGCGCTCTCGACCTGGTGCACGATCCCGCCCGTGGCCGGTGGGAGCTGCTCGCCGCTCGGCTCGATCCGCGCGGCCACGCCGTTGCGCTTGGCCGCGGGGATCGAGGGTGTCACGACCGACAGAACCTTTTTGGCGGAATCCCACACCGTTCCGCTGCCGTTGACGACCGCCGCGGCCTCGCTGGTGAAGGTGGGCAGGGTGGCGCCGCCGTTGACGCGCATGCCGACGGGCGCGGCGAGACCGTGGAGCCGGACCACATAGCGGCGCGCGGTGGGTGCGCCGGAATAGGTTCCCCGAGGGTGGCGGATGACGACCTTGCGCGCCTTGTTGACGTAGGTCAGTTCGGTGACGCTCCGCTCGCCCAGCTGGTGGTCCTCGGTGACACCGTCGTCCTCGACAAGGGAGAACGCACCGTCGGCGCCGCAGTAGACGTCCAGCTCCAACTGCCGCTTGTTCATGTACTTCGTGCTCTGCGCGTAGGGGTACCGGGGCAGAATCGCACCGGCCCTGACGAACAGGGGTATCTCTCCGGTGTGGGTGGCGTAGGAGAGTTCGCCGCTGTCGGAACCGGTGTACGGGGTGTCGTTCCAGAAGTCGTACCAGGTGCTGCCCGCGGGCAGCCAGACCTGGGTGCTGCCGCCGCCGTCCGAGGTCAGTGGCGCGACCAGCAGCGAGGGGCCCCACAGGTACTGCAGGTCGTGCGCGTAGGCGGTGGCCCTGTCCTGGTAGTCGATGAACATGGCCCTGGCCATCGGCATACCGGTGGAGTTCGCCTGGTGGGCGATTGTGTAGATGTAGGGCATGAGGGTGTAGCGCAGCCGGCTGTACTTCGTGAAGTCCGCCTGCGCGTCCGTGCCCTGATCCAGCGGCCAGCGAGAGGCGCGCCGACCCGCGCTCGTCGTGTTGGCCGAGCCGTGCGGCCGCCAGATCGGCGAGAGGCTCGACCAGGCCGCCGGCCAGTTGCGGTAGAGGGGATCGGAGATCAGGCCGTTCGCGGCGGGGTGGTAGCCCCCGCCGTCGATGTTGGCGTAGGGGAAGCCGCCGAGGCCTGCGGCCTGCATTCCCCTGATCTGCATCCGCATCTCGTCGTAGGTGGAGTTGATGTCGCCGGTCCAGTAGTGGCCGTAGCGCTGCTGGCCCGCGGAGGCGCCCCGGCTCCAGTTCCACGGACGCTTGGCGCGCCCGACGTGCCCACCGGCGTCGGGATCCCAGCCTTCCTCGCCGACTCCCTTGTGCAGATAGAAGAAGTACGCGTTGCGCAGCTCCGACCACTTCCAGCCGTTGGCCGCCTCGGCGTTGTACGGGATGGGTCCCAGCTCGTCGGGCTCGTCCAGCCAGAGGCCGTCGCCGGGATACTTCAGAGTGGGGTCGAAGGCCTTCTTCCAGAAGACGCTCCACACCCAGGCGCGGGCGGCGGGGTTGGTCCAGTCGGGCACCGCGTCCTTCTGGTTCACCGCCGTGACGTCGGCGGCGTTGAAGCTGTAGCCGGGCGGCGGCCCCGCAACCCAGCCTTCCATCTCATTGGAGTTGTTGCGGTTGTAGTCCAGGGTGACCGTGACTCCGTTGGCAGCGGCCCACTCCTCGTATCCCGCGGGGTCGGGCCAGCGCACGTCGCTGAACTCGAACCACGATCCCGACCAGGCGCCCGAGCCCTGTCGCCAGCGGTTGTCGTTGACCTGGTGGTCGAACGGGAAACCGGCGGCACGGTGCTCGGTGATCTTCTGGCGCCACCAGTTCTGGTCGCTCACACTCGCGAAGTTCTTGTCCGACATCTGCAGGCCGAAGATGGATGCCTGGGGCAGCCGCGGACGTCCGGTGAGCTGCGTGTACTGGTCGAGCAGGCCGGCGAAGTCCGGGCCGTTGATGAGGAAGTAGTCCAGCTGGGGGCGGACACCCTCGGTGTTGTGATCGTCGGCGGAGAACGCATAGGGTCTGCTCCCGCCGAAGCTAAAGGTGGTGTCGAAGGTCGTGTTGAAGAAGACGCCGTACCCGTTGCTGGACAGATAGAGGGGGACAAGCGCAGGCGCCTGCGCGCCGCTCGCGGTGGAGTAGTTGTGCGCTACGAGATCGCCGGTCCGGTCGAGCTTGGGCGACCGCCCGAACGTTCCGTGTCCGGCCTTGATGAAGCGCTCGTCCGCGTCCGCCGTCGGCGGCACGAATTCCTGTGTGACCACACTGCTGTTGGGGCCGCCCCAGCCGAGACTGCGCGTGTCGTCCTCCTTGGCCAGCAGATTGCCGGCCTTCGTGGGGCGCGTGGAGTGCTTGCGATGGAACTCGAGGCGCAGGGGCTTCTTGTGCAGCAGGATCCGGATGCCGTCGAGGCCGGCGGTGGTGATCACGAGGGAGTCGTCGTGGTCGTCGACGCTCAGGCTGCCTCGCATCCGCGCATGGTTGCCGGGCACCACCATCTCGTAGCGCGAGTCCGGAAAGAACGTCTCACCTGCACGGACCGCCTGGACCCGCACCATTTGATCGCCATAGGCGGTGATCTTCAGCTGCTGGCCCGTGGCGCTGGTAGCGGTGAGGCTGCGGGTGTCCGACGTGTGGCTGGCGTAGTCGCCGAGTCTCTCTTGGCTCTCGGCATGAGCAGGGTCGGCGAGGAAGACCGAGGCGGCGGAGGCCGGCAGGGCTGCCGCGGTCAGACGCAGACCTAAGGCACCGACGGTGGCCCGGTTGAACTGACGGCGATTCATCGAGCTGGGCATGGTGACTCCTTGCGGCTCTTCGAAGGAGGGGCGAAAGAGCCATGGAAGGCTCCCCCGCATGAGAGATGACTCAGCTTTAAGTTCACGTATATATACGAAACTTGGACTCGTGAACGGAATATAGTCAAGCCGTGCTGGCGGTACAAGAGTGCGTGCATGGACTTGAAGGGACAGGTCTGGCACGACGGGCAGACCGACATCCGAGACCCCTGGCGGCAGACGGTTGCCGGACACTATGGACCGCTCCGGGTTCGGCAAAGATCGGGGGCCGAGTAGGAACCGCGCAGAGAGAGTGCGGTTTGGCGTCGCCCCGCCGGGCTCGCCATGCCGCACCGTCAAGGGCAAGGTGGCCGTCCAGAACCTCACCGCCGGCTTCCGGCTCCTACCCCAACTCGCCAAGGTACTGGACGTGCCGACCCCCTCCGTACGCAAGCCCGGCTCGGTCTCGAGCGCACCGGCGGCGCCTCACCCCGGACCGGGAACTTCCTGCCCTGTCGCCTCCACGACCTCCGGAACCAGAACCGTGCCGACCAACAGGATCCGAGATGGCAGAGGCTCTACGCTTCGCGCTCCGGTGGCGAGGGCACCATGAACGAGCTCGTCAACTGCCACCGGATGCGCCGCTGCCGTTACCACGGCGTCGCCAGAGCCCGTGTCCAGCACGTCCGGACCACGACCGCCGTCAGCATCGAACGCCTCAGCACCCAGGAGCCCGAGGACTCGACCTACCGCCCCGCCCACCCGGCCCGTCGAGACCCAGCGACAGGAATCCCCCCGATCCACAACGGGCGGCCGGCTTGCTCCGTGATCGCCGGCCCTGCCGCTGCCGCCGACTGGGCCAGGGCCGGCGTCGCGATCAGCGCCAGAGAACTGAGACCGCCGGCGATCAGGAAGCTTCTTCTGTCCACGATTCCCCCAAAGCAACATCTGTCCATATACCTCGCGTTTTACGTGGATGGTGGAATCGGTTGTGTAGTGGTGCCGACCAGCGCCATCACCGGTCGGCACCACGACTCAGCCGCGCAGGAGGTTCATCGCCGGGCTCGCGGCCCGGACCTCGAAGCGCCGGAGCGAATAGCCGAAGGACGACGTGCGCTTGATGCCCTGCATGCGGATGTACCGGCCCGACACGGGAGCGAAGGTGAGTTCGTCGATGCGGGCGCCCGCGGGCTTGTCCCTGACGGCGGTGGCCGTCTTCCAGTTCGTCCCGTCCTCGGAGACCTGGATGTCGTAGTCCTGTCCGGAAGCGGTCTCCCAGTCGAGCAGGACGCGGCGGACCGTCTGTACCTGGCCCAGGTCCACCTGGATCCATTCGCCGTCACGGTAGGCACTGGCCCAGCGGCTCGCCGGGTCACCGTCGGTGGCGTTCTCCGGTCCCAGGCTGGGCACTTCGGACGACGACGCGGTGGTCGGCCGGTGCAACGCCAGATCCGCTGCGTCGAACACGCGCATGCTCCACAGCACGGAGCCGTCCTGTTTGCGGGCCGCTTCGGTGCCGACGAGACGCACGTACCGGGCGGTGACCGGTTCGAAGGTGAGCGTGTCGGATCCCGCGGACGTGCGGTCCGTGCGGTGGGCCACCGTGGTCCAGGTCGTGCCGTCGCCGGACACCTGGATCGCGTAGTCGCGGCCGTGTGCGGGGGCCCAGTCCAGGTCGACCTTGGTGACGGTCTGCGGGCGGCCGAGGTCCACGCGGAGCCAGGCGTGATCTCCCGGGCCGCTCTGCCACTTGGTGGTGCTCACCCCGTCGAACGCCGCGTCGGCCGTGCCCGCAGACGCGGTCGCCGGCTTGCCCGTGCTGAGCTCTCCGTTGGCCGGGGTGGCCAGGGTCGTGGCGACCTCGGTCAGGCCCGTGCCCACTCCGAGCTTGCGCACGGTCGACATGAAATCGCTGTACGGGACAGCTGAGTTGGCACCGCTCCACATCTTCTGCGCCAGGACTCCGAAGGTGGGCTCCACCAGCTTGTGCACATCCAGTTCGGTGTAGCTGGACTTGGTCAGGTCGTTCCACACCGAGGACATGGCGCCGAGGAGTTGGGGGTCCTTCGGTGCGACGCTCTGGCCGTTGGGAAAGACGTTGGGTTCCCAGTTGTCGTAGAGGTACTTACCGTCCAGGCCGTGGCCGTGGTAGTAGCTCGCGAACGGGACGATGTAGAGCAGGGCGTCGTTGGTGTTGATGAACGAGTAGGCGTCCTTTTTGGCGGCCTGCGGGCCGTACCACGAGTTGTTCCAGCTGTTGAGGGTGACGTCGCGGTCGAAGCCCTCGGTGTTGGACGCCATCAGGGACAGGCTGCCCCAGGCGCGCGGGTGCTTGCCGAGCGTGCGGATGTGGGCGGCGATCTCGTTGAAGTAGGTCTTGTAGCGGGGTTTGTCGGACCGGTACTCGTCGGCGCCGAAGTGCACGTCCGGACCGCGGAACCACGGCGTGAACTCGTCGAACACCGACTTCATGAACGCGGTGGTCTCCGGCTTGGACAGATCCAGGTGGTCGGAGTCGCCGTTGTTCAGACCGAGGGACGGCTTGAAGCGGATGAACGCGAGGGAGTGTGCGGGGGCGTCGAACTCGGGGACGAGCGTGACGCCGTTGGCGGCGGCGGTGTCCTCGAAGGAGTCCCAGTCGCGCCGGTCGTACGCTCCGTCCTTCGAGGCCAGGCCGGACAGCGCGGGTTGTCGGTCTTGAGCCGGAAGCCGGCCTGGGCCTCGCTCCAGGGCCGGTCGCCCTTGAACCCGTTGTCGTTGAGGTGGATCTGGAACTCGTTGAGCTTGAACCAGCCCATGAGGCGGATGTAGTCCCGGATGAAGTCCGCGGTGAAGAAGCGCCGCCCGACATCCAGCGTGAAGCCCCGCACTTTGTAGTTCGGCCAGTCCACGGCGGTGCCCACGGGGACGGAGTCACGACCGTCGTCGAGCAGCAGGATCTGCAGGAGCGTACGGGTGCCGTAGTAGACGCCCTTCGCCGTCGGCGCGGCGATCCGCACGTTCTCGCCGGTGACGGTGAAGGTGTAGCCCTCTTCCATGAACCGGGCCCTGTCCACCGCTTCGGGCAGGGTGGGATCGATCGACAGCACGATGTCGCCGCTCTGCGGATGGCGCGGCGACAGGGCCGGCTTGCGTCCCGTGACCTGCTCGATCTCGTCCGGGAGCGTGGCAAGTTGGTCGCGCAGTCGGCCGCGCTGTGCGCCGGCGAACACGATGCGACTGTGCCGGCGCAGCTCGAAGAATCCGGTGCTGCCCTGCCACTTCTGGAGGGCGGGCACCACTGCGGGTTTACCGTTGACCGGGACGGGGTCGGCGCTCGCCGGCGTGGCGGGAACGGCGAGGGCGAGCAGGGAGACCATTAACGCGAGAAGGCACAGCAACTGTCCTGGACGCACTCTCATGTGAAACTCCAAGCGTTCTCAATGGATTCGTTCCTGGAGGTCCGTGCGGGTGACGCGAAGAAAAGCAAGTGCCGAATGCGCCGTGCCCCGGCCGAGGCCGGGGCACGGCACGGCCGCGGTCACGGCCGGGTCGTCACCTTGTAGGTGATCTTCGCGTCGGCGACGCTCCCGCCGTTCCTGGCGGTGATGGTGAACTTGCTCGTGCCGGTGGCGGTCGGGATTCCGGTGATGCCACCGGTGTCCTGGTTGAGGGTCAGGCCGCTCGGGAGGCGGCCGTCGGTGACCTCGTAGCGAATGGTCCGCGGAATCGTCGAGGTCACCTTGAAGGCGTACAGCTTTCCGACCCGGGCGTCCGTCGGCTCCGGCGTGGCGAAGCCCGGCTTCGGGGCCTTGATCGACTGCGGGTCGCCGATCGGCTGACCGGACGTGTCCATCTCCTGCAGCGTCCACTCGGCGTCCGGCGTGACCTCGGTCAGGTGCCAGTGCCTGCTCGCGACGCCCAGTTGCTTCTTCTGCTCAGCAGTGAACGCACCGGCTGCGCGCACCGACTCCCACATCCGGACGGCGGCGAGCAGCGCGGTGGAGTTCTGCCCGGACTGGAGGCCGTTCACGGAGGTCTCGAAGTTGACGCCGGCGTCGAGGGAGGCCGCGTGCGCCAGGGTGTCCTCGATCTTCTGCAGGGCGTCGTTGCCCGAGAGCCCTTGCTGGCCCATCATCCCGGGCAGGTAGTTCGCCCGGTAGAAGGTGTTGCTGCGGATGATCTGTGCGTAGCTCGTGGGGCCGATCTCACCCCAGCTCGCCCTGGATTGGGCGTCCCAGGTGTTCGACGCGAGGTTGCTGCACTCGGTGATGAAGTTCTTGGTGGTGACCTGCCGGTGGACGCCGTTGACGAGCCGTGCGAAGCCGTAGCCGCCCCAGCCGTTGTAGCCGGTGCCTTCAAGGCCGTCGTAGGACGTGGCGTGGACGCCGCTGGTGTTGTAGGCGGTGGCCAGCCGGGTCGCGATCTCGTCGGTGATCGGCAGACTGGCCAGCGCGCCGCCGTAGCCGTTCTGGATGAGCCGGGCGACGGTGGTGCCGGCCGGGTAGTCCTTGGCGGCCGAGGACCACTGTGCCCGCTTGAGGCCGCCGACCTGCCACTCGGTGTTGCTGACCTTGGTGACGGAGCCGTAGGTGATGAACTCGTCGCCGATCCGCAGCCGTTGACCGTCGACGCCGGAGGCCAGCAGGCCGCTGGCATCCACATACAGCGTGGTGTCCGACCCGGCCAGCGGGCGGGTGAGCCGGGCGGAGCCGCCCAGCGCGAGCCGTGGATCGGCCGGCGCCTTCACGTACGGGTCGTTGGTGTCGATGAAGGTGGACAGGGTGTGCACCCCGACCTCGATGCCCTCCTTCGCCGCCGCGGCCACCAACTGGGCGGCCGCCGCGTCCGATCCGCCGAAGTTGCCGTTGAACTGGTAGTGCCCGTGCGACACCCAAGGCCCGTTGCCGCTGATCGCGTAGATGTTCCGCACCCCGGCCTGCGCGGCGAGCTTGGCGGCCGCGGTGACGTTGCCCGTGTTGAGGTCGTGGACCCAGAAATGGGTCTGTGAGGTGCGCTGGGCCACCTTCTGCCACTGGCCGTCGAGGGTGGGGTACGCCTGGCCGTGCTCCTTGGCTATCTGGCTGAGCACGGTCAGGGCGAGATCCGGCGCACTGCCGAACAGGGCGATCTTCGACCCGACGATCCGGCCCTCCGGCCCAGGCAGCGGGCCGAGCGGGATCTCGTAACCGTTGGTGCGCTGCCGGACGCGTGCCTTGCTGTAGTCGTAGGTAGTGGCGCGCAGGACACTGCCCCACGTGGTCTTCGCGGCGACGTTGCTCGCCAGCCACTCGTCCTTCTCGCCGGTCTGCAGTCCGTACGGATTCCAGACGAGATCGGGACCGAACCCGTACGCCAGATGCTCGTTCGGCCACCCGCCCACTGTCTTGTCGTTCAGCGGCCGGACCCCCATGACGAAATCGGAGTTGGCGACCACACCGACCGTCTCGCCGATGGTGTCGTCGAGCGTCGTCGGCAGCGGACCCCACAGCAGCGTCTGCACGTCCACACCCGAGGCGGCTGTCAGGCCGACGACTTCAAGTGTGGAATGCGTGGGAAACCCGACGGCCTCTACCTGGATCGTCACGCTCTCGCCGACGAACTCCAGGACCTGCCGGTGGTGCGCCCGGTCACGCGACACGACCCGCACCTTCGCGGGAACCACGTGCTTGCCGTCGGCCACCACGCTGACCAGCGGCACGGGGGTGTCCTTGGCCAGGTGGTCGGTGCCGTCGCGCAGGTCCACCAGGCTGTCCACGTGCCCGGAGCCGCTGATGCCCACCGACAGGAAGCCCGCCCCGATCCGTAGCGACGGGGATGCCTTGGGCCTGGCCGTTCGCGCGGCATGCGCGGGGCCGGCGGCCATGGCCACGGCCGTGGCCGAACTCAAGCCGCTGGCAACCAGAAAGCGACGCCTGTCCATATGTCCTCCTAGGTGAAGTGACTCTCGATGACGCGCGGGATCGCTGATCAACTGCCCGTGAACAGCGCAGAGGGCCGCAAGGCCGGCAAACGTCCAGCGACGAACGAGGTCACCTGGATAGTTCGTATTCTTCAGCGGAGATGGTTCGCGCTCTTCCGGGGAGCGGGATCGGTGGGCGGCCGTGAGCCGGAGGACCCATAGGCCTGCCCGTGCAGGGAAGAGCGCTTGCTTCTCCTGTGTAACTACCGCAGCACAAGTGCGGTCTAGCGTGCACGGCACGCGAGCGGCCGTCAAGGCTTAGTTCGGATCTATTCCCGATGGCGCGGGTGCTCCGTGGGGCGATCCGAGCACCCCTGAACCGGCGGCCCAGGAGGTATCTTGGGGGCCCAGCACTTGGCATTTCGTGGCCTGCATGCATCGGATACATGGAGCAACATGACTGGATCTTCCCGGCCCGCGTCCGCGGCATCGGATTCGGAGACGGAGGCGGCTCCCTACCGTCCCGGCTACGAGGTCGCGGCGGAGCGCATCCTGGAGTACGTCGCCCGGCAGGGGATGGGGCCCGGTGACCGGCTGCCGACGGAGAAGGATCTGGCGGCCGAAGTGGACATGAGCAGGACGGTGGTGCGAGAGGGCGTCAAGATCCTCTCGGCCCTCGGGAGGCTCTCGGTGGAGAAGGGGCGCGGCATTTTCGTGGCGCATCCCAGGAACGACCTGTGGTCCGACACTTTCTCCCGGTTCCTGCCGACCGACCCGAGCCGCGTCGGTGAACTGTTCGAGTTCCGGCGCTTCACCGAGGCCGAGACCAGCGGGCTCGCGGCCACGCGGGCCACACCGGTTCAACTCAGGGCGATCCGCGAGGCGGCGCAGCGCTCGGCGGAGGCCGCCGAGCGCGACGACCACGAGTCGTTCGGCCGGGCCGATGCGGAGTTCCATCAGGCGATCGGCGCGGCAGCGGGGAACGCATTCCTCTCCAGCCTGGTCGACGCGATCCAGCGGCTGCAGCGCCAGGTCACCATCGTGGCCCTGGCCGACTCCGCACCGGGATCACTCACCGGGGCCGCGGAGCAGCACCTGGCGATCCTGGAAGCGATCGGGGCCGGTGAGCAGGAACAGGCCTCCGCCCTCATGACCCGCCATATCGACACGACGGAACTCCAGGTCCAACGAGAGATCCGCAACCGCATCTTCGCCGCTCCCGCCGGCCCGGACGGCCCGGACGGGGCGTGACCGTGAACGACGGCCTCGATCAGTAGTGCCCCGTCGGCCCCCGCCCCGCCGCCCACGCCGGAAACGACCGGGCGACGGGGCGGGGGAAGCGTGCCGGGGTCGTAAACCGCGCCCCGACGCGTCTCGTTCCTGTGAAGCGAATCCGTAGGGTCCGGCGAAACCCTAGCGGCATGTATCAGATCTATTGCTTCTTGATTGAGGTAATAACTCCGTCTCATCTCTTGACATGCCGTCGTGCGCGGACTTCCATACTCCAAGGTGCCCTGAGGGGCGAACGCTGAGGAGAAGCAGTCGCCCCCGAGAGCAGCAGGACTCTGGGAAGAGTCTGAACCATGTGACGGATTCGGTGGACGGTCGGCAGCGGGATTCCCTCTCTCGTCTCGGTACGAGCAGACAGCGACTCGGTACCGCCCCCGGACAACGACGGGTTAGGGGAAGTTGGACATGACGCGCAATCCGATACTCACGAGAACCGCCGCCCTCGCAGGTGCCCTCCTCCTGGCCGGGTGCACGGCTGGCAGTTCCGGTACGAGTGCGTCCAAGGGCGACGGCGACAAGGTGACCCTGACGTTCCTCACCTTCGAGACGCCCAATCTGGACGCGAAGTACTGGGACGCCGCGATCGCCCGCGCCTCGGCGAAGGTGCCCGGAGTGACGATCAAGAAGCTCGTGTCGCCCAGTGCTGACCGCACCGGATACGCGAAGCAGCTGGACAGCACTGGGCAGTTCCCGGACGTCATGATTGGGCTGAACCCCGCCGGATTTGCCGAGGCGGGCAAGCTGGCGCCGTGGACGGACAAGGAACTGGCGGCGTACGAGAACCCGCACGCCAACACGTACGGCGGCAAGGTCTACCAGCTGCCCTATGCCGCCCAGACGACGCTGGTCTACTACAACAAGAAGGACTTCGCGGCGGCCGGCATCGCCACCCCGCCGCGCATGTACAGCGAACTGTTGGACGACAGCGCCAAGTTGAAGAAGAAGGGCATCAATCCCTTCGTGGTCGGCGGTGGTGGCAAGGATTCCTGGGCCGACATGTTCCCGCTGATCTGCACGGTGGCCACCGACGTCTACAAGAAGACGCCGGACTGGCTGTCCCAGCGCGGCCAGGGCAAGGTCAAGTTCACCGACGAGGCCTTCGTGACCGCCGCCCAGAAGGTCGCCGACCTGGCCGGCAAGGGCTACATCGACCGGGCGGGGCTGTCTCGTTCCTACGCCGACACCGAGCAGGCCTTCCGTGACGGCAAGGGCGCGATGTATCCGATGGGCAGCTGGTTCTCCGCCTCGGCCGACGCGAAGAAGCCGAGCTTCGACACCGGGGTGTTCGCATGGCCGACCGACCAGGGAGCCCCGGCACTTCCGGGCGTCCTCGGCGGCGGAATGACGGTGAGCTCCAAGGCGTCGGACGTGCCGCTGGCCAAGAAGTGGGCGAAGGCGTTCATGGAGGACCAGAAGAACCTGGACGCCGGCGTCAAGGCCGACGGGCTCATCATCGACATCAAGGGCTACACCGCGCCGGACAATATGGGTCCGGTCTACAAGGACACCGTGAACGCGTACCGGCAGGCCCAGAAGGGCGACGGAATCGTCAACTCCTTCTCCCAGGAGACCGGTGACGGCTCCCTGCCGCCGGGCATGGCCGACAAGGCCGCCACCGGCATGCAGAAGCTCCTCAGCGGACGCATGACGGCCAAGGAATTCGGCGCCTACATGGACGAGCAGTGGGACAAGGCCACCCGATAATGCGCATACGCACCCTGACCCGACCGGAGGGTTCCGCTGCCGCGCCCGCGGCGAAGGACACGGCAGCGGCCCGCCGACCACAGAACGCCCCCGCGCGGCGGTCGTCGCGACCGTCCCGGCGCTTCCGCCCGAACGGCGGACCGGGCCGCTTCGCCGTCTTCGCGGCTCCGGGACTGCTGGCCTATCTGGCCCTCGTCCTGGTACCGATCGGCATGACCGCCGGCTACAGCCTCACCAACAAGAACCCCTTCAACCCGCCGACCCGGTGGGTGGGCCTGGACAACCTGACGAACCTGGTCTCCGACGACGATTTCCTCAAAGCACTGCAGAACACCGTCGTCATCACCGTGATCGTGACCCTCGTGACCAACGCGGGCGGGCTCGCGATCGCTCTGCTCCTCGACCGGCGCGGCTGGCTGTACAACGCCCTGCGCAGCGTGTTCTTCGTGCCGGTCGTGCTGAGCGCCGTGGTGGTCAGCGTCATCTGGCAGGCGATCCTCGTCGACGACGGCCTGCTCAACTCCATGCTGAGCCAAATGGGCGTGAGCCATCCGCCGGGCTGGCTGTCCGACCCGAGCCTCGCCCTCTACACGGTCTCGTGGGTCATCGCCTGGCAGGGACTCGGCTTCTGCGTGGTGATCTACCTGGCCGGCCTGCAGGGAATCCCGCAGGAGTTGCACGAAGCGGCCGCGATCGACGGCTGCGGACCGTTGATGCGGTTCCGCCATGTCACCTGGCCGATGCTGGCACCCGCCGTCACCATCAACACGGTCATGTCACTGATCGGCGGATTCAAGGCCTACGACCAGATCCAGGTCCTCACCAACGGCGGCCCCGGCCCCGGCACCACATCCACCCTCGCCTTCCAGGTGATCCAGACCGCGTTCAACGGCAACCACGTCGGCTACGCCTCCGCGATGGCCGTGGCGATGCTGATCCTGGTCGCGACCGTCTCCGTGATCGCGCTCGGGTGGCTGCAGAAACGCGAGGTGTCCGCATGAGCACGAACACGAAGATGAACCCGGACCTGAACGCGAGCATGAACAGGGGTGGAACAAGGGCGTGGATACGCCCGGTCGTCGCGCTCCTCGCCGGCCTGCTGTTCTTCCTGCCGATCTACCTCGTGCTGGTCAATGTGTTCAAGGACGGTTCGGCGATCGTGTCGAACCCGGTCGGCCTCCCGGTCCCACCGACCCTGGACAACATCCAGAGCGTGCTGTCACGCCCGGACCACCTCTTCTGGTACGGGCTGGTCAACAGCACGGAGGTCACCGTGATCTCCATCCTCGTCATCACCGCGATCTCCGCCATGCTCGGCCACTACCTGGCCCGGTCGACCGGCGTCCTGTCCAAGGTCATCATGGTCGTCCTGCTCTGCGGTCTCATGGTGCCGCCCGCGGTGATCCTCACCCCGATCACCGAAGTCCTGCGCACGCTGGGGCTGATGAGCAGCGTGCCCGGACTGGTCCTGGCATACGTCGGCTACTACATGCCCTTCGGGGTATTCGTCTTCGCGGGCTTCGCCAAGACCATCCCCCGAGAGCTCGAAGAAGCCGCGGCGATCGACGGCGCCGGAGCGTTCCGCGCCTTCTGGCAGGTCGTCTTCCCGCTGATGCGACCGGCGTCGGCCAGCGTACTGATCTTCCTCGGCGTCTGGATCTGGAACGACTTCCTCAACCCGCTGATCGTCCTCGGCCCGGCCGCCGGCACCACGGTGACCGTCGGCATCTACCGCGCCATCGGCGAACACCAGGCCGACTACGGCTCCGTCTTCGCCCTCATGTTCCTGGCGACCCTGCCCATCCTCGTCTTCTACCTGGCCTTCCAGAAGCAATTCGTCAAGGGCCTCACCGGAGGAGCGACGAAGGGCTGAGATCGGCCGGTACGGCTGGGCATGTGACAGGGGGGCGGGGACCGACGCAAGCTCCGCCCCCCTGTCACATGTCGCGGACTTCGGACGCTCACGCCCCTTCACGCCCGTTCATGTCCGTTCACGTCCCTTCAGCGAGAGGCACTCCTCACCCCATGCACCCCATGCACCCCACAGCACCCGTGCGCACCGCCACCGCCGTCGACGCACTTTCACTGGGTGCCGCCGCCCTGGGGAACCTGTTCCACGCGGTCAGCGACGAGGACGCGGCCGCCACCGTGGAGGCCGCGTGGGCCTGCGGCATCCGTGCGTTCGACACCGCTCCGCACTACGGACTGGGTCTGTCCGAGCGCCGGCTGGGAGCCGCGCTGCGCACCCGGCCCCGTGTGCAGTTCACGCTGTCCACCAAGGTCGGACGCCTGCTGCGTGCACGCGCAGGGCTGCCCGGCGACGACCTGGCGAACGGCTTCGCCGTCCCGGCCACCCACGAGCGGGTGTGGGACTTCACCGCCCGCGGTGTACGCACCAGCGTCGAGGAGAGCCTCACCCGGCTCGGCCTCGACCGCGTGGACACCGTCTATCTGCACGACCCGGACGGCCACGAGCGCGAGGCCTTCGACTGCGCCTACCCCGAGTTGGAGCGGATGCGTGCGGAGGGGATGGTCGGTGCGATCGGTGTCGGCATGAACCAGACCGCGATGCCGACACGCTTCGTCCGCGACACCGACATCGACGTAGTCCTGCTGGCCGGCCGCTACTCCCTGCTCGACCAGAGTGCTCTGGCCGCACTGCTGCCGCAGGCGGCGCAACGTGGAGTGTCCGTGCTGGTCGGCGGGGTGTTCAACTCGGGCCTCCTCGCCGATCCCCAGCCGGGCGCGACCTTCGATTACGCACCGGCCCCAGCACACCTGCTGGACCGGGCGCTGGCCCTGCGCACACTGTGCGAGACCTTCGGGGTTCCGCTGCGGGCAGCAGCCCTGCAATTCCCGCTGGGGCACCCGGCGGTGGCCGGTGTGCTGCTCGGGGCACGCAGCGCCGCCGAGGTGACGGACGCCACCGCGATGATCAGTCACCCCGTCCCCGAGGAGATGTGGCTCGCCCTGCGTGCCCACGGTCTGCTGCCGCCGGGCGTGCCGGTGCCTGCACCGCGTCAGGACGGCGTACTTCCTTGATCGCGGACGGCGGTGTGCGACCGGGTCCGCGGACCGCAGGCTCCCCGTACTGTTTCGGCTTTATCCTTGCGCGCCTCTCGCGGGTCGCGGCATGGCACCGATACTGCTCTGAAACTTCCGTCGCGGAAACGCCTCGGGCATCGGGCGACGGCCAAGGCGACAAGCGTCGTGGAGTGGTTCGTATCAATCGTTCGCGGCACAGGGCCGGGTCCGGGCCTTGGCCCGGACCCGGCCGTTCTCTCTGTGCACCCGCTCCATCAGCACCTTCGCCAGATACAGGAACATCATGCCGAGCACATTGTCAGAAACAACCGACCTGACTGAGCCCGTCCCCGTGACCATCATCGACGCCCACCAGCACGTCTGGGACCTGTCGGTCCGCGACCAGGACTGGATCACGGGCCCCGAACTCGCCCCGCTGCGACGCGACTTCACCCTCGACGACCTGCGACCGCAGGCCGCGGCCGCCAGTGTCGACGCCACGGTGCTGGTCCAGACGATCTGCGTACCCGAGGAGACACCCGAATACCTGGCGCTGGCCACGGCCGACCCGCTGGTGGCCGGCGTCGTCGGCTGGACGGACCTGACCTCACCCGCGGTCGCGGACGCCCTGGCCGCACTGCGCGCGCTGCCCGGTGGCGACCGTCTCGTCGGCATCCGCCACCAGGTACAGGGCGAGGACGAGGCCGACTGGCTGCTCCGTCCCGACGTGGGCCGCGGCCTGGCCGCCGTCGCATCCGCCGGCCTCGCCTACGACCTGGTCCTGCGCCCTGAACAGCTGCCCTCGGCAGTCGCCGTGGCGAGGCAGCGGCCCGAACTCAACTTCGTACTGGACCACTTGGGGCAGCCACCGATCCGCCCTCGTCGACCGGACACCTGGGCCGCAGACCTGGCCGCCCTGGCCCGCCTCCCCAACACCGTGGCCAAACTTTCCGGGCTCGTCACCGAGGCCGACCGGCACACCTGGAGCCCCACCGACCTGCGGCCGTTTGTGTCGGTCGCGCTGGAGGCCTTCGGCCCGGAGCGGCTCATGTTCGGCTCGGACTGGCCGGTGTGTACCCTGGCGGCCGATTACGAACAGGTGGTTGCCGTCGGCCGCGAGCTCGTGGCGGACCTGTCGGAGCACGAGCGGACGGCGGTGTTCGCAGGCACGGCCGCGAGGGTCTACGGTCTGTGACCCGCGGCAGGCAAGCGGCAGGGGGCGGACGCAGCTGCGTCCGCCCCCTGCCGCTTGCCCCTGATGTCACTCGAGATGGAAGACCTCTTCGGCGGGTGCCCACCACTCGCCGTCGCCGACGCTGTCCAGTGGCTGCTGGCAGGGGTCGGTACGGGCCCACCAGGTGCGGGTGACCGGGCATTCGGCGATGAGCGCGGTGTCGGCCGCGTAGTCCTCGCCGGTGTATTCGAGGTAGCTGAAGAGCAGGCCGTCACGCAGGAAGATCGAGTAGTTTCCGATGTTGGCGCGCTTGAGGGTCGCGAGGACCTCGGGCCAGGCCGCCGCGTGCAAGGCACGGTATTCCGCCTCGAGTTCCCCACGCAGGCGTATGACCGAGGCGTAGCGTTGCACGGGCATGGTGTGGCTCCTTTCACGAGGCGCTGAGGCACTGAGGCGTTGAGACGCTGGAAGCTGAGACATCGTCAAGTACATTCTGTAGCTGTCCTGTTGGTTCGGGGAGGAGTCGTCACCAGCCCGGTTGGTCGAAGCCGATGCCGGGGGCTGTCGGTGCCCGCACCAGCCCGTCGGCACCGACCGCCGGCTCGCGCTGTACGGGGTTGGTGTACACGAGGGACTCGTAGTAGGTGGTGTTGGGGATCGCCATGCACAGGTGGGCGTTGACCACTCCGCTGCCGTGCACCTCGGCCCGCAGGTTGTAGCTCTCGGCCAGGTGTGCGATGCGCAGGGCTCCGGTGATTCCGCCTTTGTACTGCGCGCTGGTGCGGACCCGGCTCGCCGCGCCCGCCATGATGAAGTCGCCGGTGTTGAAATGCGCGCCGTCGGAGGTCTCCGCGACCAGCAGCGGAATGTCGACCTGCTCGGCCAGCCACCGGTGGGCGGTCACGCTGAACTCGCGCATGGGCTCCTCGTACCACAGGTAGTCCGCCTCGGACAGTGCGCGGCCGAGGTACACCGAGTCCGCGAGGTCGAACCCGGCCGAACCGTCGTACATGAGCGGGACGTCGTCACCGACGTGGGCCCGCAGCTTCTGGCACAGGTCCGCGTCGGCTCGCGGGTCTCCCCACGCGTGCAGCTTGATGGCGGAGTAGCCGAGCTCCAGGCACTGGTCGGCCACATCGAGGTACTCCTCGACGCTGCCGAAGGTGACCGTGCTCGCGTAGGCGGGGATGGCCTCGCGGTAGGGGCCGAGCAGCCGGTGGACCGGCTGCCCGGCCGCAAGGCCGGCCAGGTCCCACAGCGCTACGTCGATCAGGCCGAGCGCGTAGATGGGGAATTCCTCTATGCGGTCCAGCTCCCACAGTCGATGCCACAGCAGCTCGCGCATCAGCGGGTCGCGGCCGAGCAGGTCCTCACGTATACGGCGCTTCACTAGATCGGCGACGATCAGCCCACGTCTCGTGTGCGCCTCGCCCACCAGGCCTTCGTCCGTGTGGACCCGCAGGATCCCGCCCACGACCGCCGGCTCCGAACCGGGCAGCCCTGCTCGCCACCGGAAGGGCGGCTGAGCGGGCAGATCGACCAGTTCCACAGTCACGTCGGTGATTCGCATGGATGTCCTTCATGGGTGGTGGTGTGGGGTTCAGGTGTGGGGGTGGAGGTGGTGGGGGGTGATGCGGTGTCGGATGTGTTGTTGGAATTGGTGGGTGGTCTGGTCGATGTGGTGGGCCATGAGGGTGTGCGCGTGCGTGTGTTCGCCGGTGGCGATGGCGTGGGCGATGGCTTCGTGCTGGGCGGCGGCGTCGTGCAGGGAGCCGCCCGCGAGGCCGGCCAGTCCTATGGCGGTGACCTGGTGTTGCAGGCGACGCAGGGTGTCGATGGTGGCGGTGAGGAAGGAATTGTTGGTTGCGATGGCAATGGCGGTATGGAAGGTGTCGTCGGCGTGGCTGAAGGCGTCGATGTCACCTTGCTGGGCGGCTCGGGTGGACTGGTGGGCGGCCGCTCGGACGGCTTTGACCTGGGCGGGGGTGGCGCGTTGGGCGGCCAGGCGGGCGGTGGTTGTTTCCAAGTGTCGCCGGAATTCGAAGAGTTCGTCGACCTGGTGCAGGTCGGCGGGCAGGAAGTGGGTGAGGGAGTGCTGCCAGGAGGACTGGTCGGGCTGGGCGACGTAAATGCCGCGACCCTTGTGCACGGAAAGCCGGCCCAGCGCGGCGAGGATCTTCACCGCCTCGCGGACCACGGTCCGGCTCATCCCCACCTGGTCGGCCAGGTCCTGCTCGGTGGGCAGCCGGGCGCCGGGCTCCAGACCGGCCAGGACGAGGTACTCGAGGATGCGTTCGGCCGCGACCTCGTAGCCGGGGCGGTAACCGGGCCCGTCGCCCGGGGGTTGCGGCGCGGGTGCGATGCTGCGGGCTGCGCGGGTCAACGGCGCTCCCCTTTCACGTCGATCCATGTCACGGCGGTCCGGACGGCACAGCGGTCCGTGTCGGGCGTGAGGTCGCCAAGCGACATAGAGGCGCCTCATGCGCGATATGTTTCGGATACATCAGCCAATCCGGGGCCAGTGAATCACATTCAAACTCTTGACGCCAGGATCCGGCGAGCCCAGACTCGTTCCGTCCCACACCGGCCGCCCCGCCCTACCTCTCACCGGGTCGGCATCTCTCCCCCGCCGGGCCGCAGCACCCCCGAGAGCCTGGCTGCCCTGGCGATCGACGTCACCCCGACCCCCTCGGAATCAGGCACAAACCCACCACGCAACCGGATATGTTCCAGATCTATCATCCGGTCATCCTGGCCCTGCTGGGGTCGAAACCTTCTGAAAGGGCAAGCACCTTGGACGACATCAGGCTCGGCGTCATCGGCCTGGGCAATCGCAGCGACCTGGCCGACCTGGCCCACCAGCCCGGATCGGGCTCACTGGTGGCCGCCGCCTGCGACCGCGACCGACAGTTGCTGGCGCGCGCCGAACAGCGATTCGGCACCCAGGTGCGGACCGCCGTGGATCACCACGAGCTGCTCGACGCGGGACTCGACGGCGTGATGGTGCTGACTCCGGACCACACGCACGAGGAGATCGGCCTGGACTTCCTGGAGGCCGGTGTACCGGTGTTCCTGGACAAACCGATGGCGATCACTACCGAGGGCTGCGACCGGCTGCTCGCAGCAGCCGGCCAGTACCGGACCCCGCTGTACGTGGGCCACAACATGCGGCACATGCCGGTCGTAGTGGCCATGCGTGAACTGATCGTCAACGGGGCGATCGGCGAGGTCAAGGCCGTCTGGTGCCGCCATTTCGTCGGCCACGGCGGAGACTTCTACTTCAAGGACTGGCACGCCGACCGCCGCAATACCACCGGCCTGCTGCTCCAGAAGGGCGCCCACGACATCGACGTCATCCACTGGCTGGCCAGCGGATACACCCGGCGGGTGAACGCCATGGGCGGGCTGACGGTCTACGGGGGCATCGACTCACACCGCGACCGCAGCGGGGAGCGGATGACCGAGTGGCTCTCGACGGAGAACTGGCCACCACTGAGCCATACCGGTCTCCACCCGGTAGTGGACGTGGAGGACCTGAGCATGATGCAGATGCAGCTGGACAACGGAGTCTTCGCGAGCTACCAGCAGTGCCACTACACACCGGACTACTGGCGCAACTACACGGTGATCGGCACCGAGGGGCGCCTGGAGAACTTCGGCGACTCGGAGGGAGCTGAGGTCCGCGTGTGGAACCGCCGCTCCGACTACCGCGCCGAGGCCGATCTGGTGGTGCCCGTGCACACACCGACCGGCACGCACGGGGGCGCCGATCCCGTGCTGATCACGGAATTCCTGCGGTTCGTACGGGACGGCGGAGCCACCGTCACCTCGCCCGTCGCGGCCCGCGAAGCGGTGGCCGCCGGCTACGCGGCCACCATGTCGCTGCGGGACGGCGGCCGGGCCGTCGAGGTCGAGGCCCTGGACCGGAAGGTGGCCGCGTACTTCGGGCACGGCCAGAGCTGATTCAGGCGGAAGCCGGCGGAAGCGTAGGCTGGAGTCCTTGTGTGTCGTTCCCGCCCTTCGGCACGGGCCTTCAGACGCGCAAGGTTGCCACTTGTGCCGGCCATGTCTTCAGCGTCGGGCAACGCGCTGCTGTGCTTCTTCGCGGCGGGTGTGTTCGCAGTCCGGGCACAGACCGCCCTGCGTGGGGCGGTAGCTGTCGAGGCCCGTCCTGCCGGGCTCGACATGGGCCTGGCAGGACGGGCACGCCCAGACCGCGTCCAACCGGGCCGGTTCCCCGCCCCGGTACTGCTGCTCCAGACCGCGGGTGGCCTCGTGCTCCTGGCGGCGCTGCTCCTCGCGTGCGTCGTACTCGTCCTCCGTTCCCGTGTCGGTGAGGGCGTCGGTGATCGACTGCCAGTCGCTGTGGCCGAAGCGCCATACCTGAGGTACTGACATCACGGTGCCGAACACCACCGGCAAAAACCCACGGATCATCGCTCACGGCCGCGTTCATCGGCGTCGTCGCGGCCCACCCGCACAAACCCATCCTTCGGATGGCGGATCCACGATCCCGCACCCCTCAACCAAAACCAGGCACCTGACCAGCAGGAATGGCGAAACGCACTGGACTGCCAACGCGGGCCGAATACCCGCTCAGCGAGGATGATGGCGCTTGTGCGGGCGTTCCGAGCGGGGGCGGGTTGTGCGGATCTGATTGCTGAGGACGAACCGTTCCTCGCGCGGGCCCTGGCCGCTGGGCTGCGCCAGCAGTCCCTGGCGGTGGACGTGGCCGCGGACGGGGCGCAGGCGCTGGAGCGGCTCGCGGCCATCGCTTTCGACGGGGTGGTCTCGGTCTCGGAGCACATCGCGTACCGGACCGACGACGCCCGGCGTTCACCCACTGGCACGTGAGACATCCACGCCGGGGGTTCACAACTGCTGGGCCGGCACATCGTTTTGGCGAACATGAACACGATGGGGTGAACGGCGCGACGAGCTGCGGGCATGCCCGGCGGGGTGTGCGTAACGTTCTCGGTGCGATCCGGGACGCCGGGTGTGGTGTCAGCGGTCGGGGCCCCCGTGTCACCAGCGAGATGGTTCGGGGCCTCCCCGTCGCCTCCGGCCACACCCACATGGCCAGGTCGTAGGGATTCCGCCCGCCCGGGACGGACCGCATACGGGATATGCGCCGCCGACCGGGACGCGAAAGCGGAGGACCAGTGCGCCCAAGACCGTTCGGGGCGTGCCGGTGAGCCAGGACTCACTCCCGCTCACTGCCCAGGAACGGTCGGAGAAAGCCTGGCGGGGGACCGCCAGCCCCCGCTGAAGTGACGAGCACGCCGCCTGCCGTAGCTGACCGAACCAAGGAGCAGCCCGGCAAGATCACCAAGGCCTCTGGGCCCGAGGACCAGCGCGAAGGCATTGCGCCCGTTGCTGACCAGGGCGGACGCCGCGCCCTCATGCAGCACCTCGCTCGACAGCGGAACCGCAGGAATGCCCTTCCTGGACCGTTCCGAGGCAACGGCGATCAGGCCGAGCGCCTCATCGTTCGGCGCGGCCGCATGCACGAGGTGGAGAGGGACATCATGTCGGACCGCCTCGTCGACGGCCCAGTCCACCGCCTCAAGGCTCGCCTCGGATCCGTCGATGCCGACCACCAGAGGAAGCGCCATCGCTCATGTCTCCTCTCGTGCCGGGTCCCGCGTGCGCTCCAGGACAGTTTGGGGTACTCCTCGGATGAGGAGCGGTTGTGCTTCGACGAGCTGACACAGACGCTCGTACATCGAGTACCCCTTACGGTCGCCTGCACCGCCTATGACAAGGGCAGCGGGATGGCAGCAGGCTGGACAGACGGACTCGGTCACCGCCGTTCCAGCTTCTTGAGAGACGGAGGAAGCCTCCATGGCGCCAGTGATCACCGTGGGTCTCGACGGCTCACCCGAGAGCCTTGCCGCTGCCCGTTGGGCCGCTGACGAAGCCGAGCGGCGCCGGCTCACTCTGCGCCTGCTGCACGCGTGGCCTCTGCTGGTCCCGGAACCGACCCTTGTCCCCGCGGAGGTGGATCAGAACTACTGGGCGAAGCGGCTCGTGCACAACGCGCGAGCGGAGCTCCAAGCACGCCACCCCGGTCTCTCTATTGTCGGCAACCTGGTTGCCGACGACGCCCAGGACGCATTGCTGCGGGCGGCCTCGGAGTCCGAGATGATCGTGCTCGGCTCGCGGGGGCTGGTGCCCGTCGAGAGCTACTTCCTGGGCGACATCAGCATGCCCGTCGTGGCTCGGGCTGACCGGCCGGTGGTTCTGGTACGTGCCGAAACGCAGGAGGAGTGGCCGCCGCCCATGCCAGGTACCGCAGGCGACGTAGTGGTGGCACTGAAACTGCACGGCCCATGCGAAGACCTGCTCGAATTCTCCTTCGCCACCGCCGCAGCGCGGGGCATGCCCCTTCGGGCCCTCCATGGTCGAAGTGTGCCGCTCCATGCATATGCGCCCTGGGGTGTGGACCACGATGTCACCCATGAGATCAGGCAGGACGCACAGCACCACCTGAGCCAGGCTCTCCGACCCTGGCTCGAGAAGTTTCCGCAGGTCGCAGTGACCGACAGCATCGACCTCGAAAGCCCCGCCAAGACCGTCGTACGAGCCGCCGAGGGCGCCGGGCTGCTGGTGGTCGGCCGACGCAAGCACCGTCCCGCCCTGGCACCACGCCTGGGGCCTGTTGCCCAAGCCGCCATCCATCACGCGCGATGCCCTGTTGCCGTCGTTCCCCATGACTGAGCCGAGCCGCCGCGGGGAGCCGATGACGCCAGTACACGAGCCCTGATGCTCCCCAGCCACCATGCCTCCCGGCGGGATGCCGCCGACGGCTGGTGCCTGACCGGTGACTTGGTCAGGCGGAGCGGGCGGCTGGTACCGGTTCGTCGGCCGCGCCGACGACGTCATCAGGTCGGCCGGTCACCTCATCGGCCGTTTCGAGGTCGAAAGCGCACTGATGGAGCACCCGGCCGTCGCCGAGGCCGGGGGCATCGGACGAGCGGACCCCGTGGCGGGGAACATCGTCAAGGCGTTTGTGCCGTTGAACCCCGGCGTCGAGCCGACTCCACACGAGCCAGCTGCTGAGCGGTTGCGCAAGTCGCTGTGCACCATTGGTAACGGCGGCTTCACCACCCGTGGTGCGGTGCCGGGGAGCAGGGCAGGCCTGGTGCACTGCCCTGCGATGCCCAGGCCGTGAGTCATGCGTGACGACCTTCGACGCACAGGCTGATGGCGATCTCGGGCGGCGAGTCCAGAGTGTTCTTGACCGTAAAGTGAGACACGACTGCGTGCAGGGCCTGTTGCCGCTCCCTGGGCAGAGCAGGTGCACGCACCTTGAGCTGGGCGCGCCGGGTACGGATCACGTGGTGTGCTTGATTTCGATGTGCTTGGCCTCCGCCTTCTCCTCACGGAGTCCCACACTGATGGTGAGCATGCCGTTGGTGTAGTCGGCCTGGATGTCGTCCTCGTTCGCGTCGGCGGGCAGGGCGACGCTGCGGCTCATGGACCCGTAGCGGATCTCGCTGCGGTTCTTGTCCACTTCGCGTTCCGTGCGCTCAGCCTTGACAGTGAGAATGCCGTCGTCGATGACGACGTCGATGTCCGCGGGGTCAATGCCCGGGAGTTCCGCGCGTATGGCGTAGCGGCCGTTCTCGATGTAGTCCTCGATCCGAACCGTCGAGAGGTCGCTCATCGTGGGCATGGCGAATCGCGTGGGGAAAGCCTCGAACCAGTCGGGCAGGTCCGGGAACGAGAACCTTTGCCTGCGTGCAATGGTGGTCATGGCCGTGCCTCCTCGGCGTGTACGCCTGTTGGCACGTCCAGTCCACCACGCCCGATCCGCACATGCTGGGGCCGAACAGTCCGTAGTGGGGCCCGAAGGTCCCGCCTGTGAGGTGGCGGAACCTGGGGGCTCAGACCAACGGGTGGTCTCGCGTCCCGGCCGCCCAGCACCGCCGTATCGACTCTTCATGTTCCGCGGTCCGCAAGCCGGCTTTCAGGCCACGCGGCTCGGTGCCTGGTCGGTTCCGCGGCCACCAGCAATGTCGCCGCGGCCACCGCTCTGGGGATCACGGCTTCGGGCACCATGGTCCACTCCTGCATCGAGGCATTCCCCAGCGAAGAAGAGGCGTTCCGCGCCTCCGTGCGAACCCACCCAGGCCCGGTCACCTTCCTCGTCGATACCTACGGCACCGATCGGGGAGTCACGACCGCGGCACGAGTCCTCAGGGAGATTCACCGCGGGCCGGGCTGTGCGATCCGGCTGGACAGCGGTGACCTCGCAAAGTTGGCACAACGGGCACGCAAGGTACTCGACGTCGCAGGCCTGCCCGACGTTCGCATCATTGCCAGTGGTGGTCTGGACGAGTACGCCATCGACGATCTGGTGCGGGCAGGAGCCCCGATCGACGTGTACGCGTGGGCACGCGTGATGGGTCGACCGCCGACCGGAGGACACGGGCTCGGCCGCGGCGACGCATCCGGTCAGGCTGCCCGGACAGCTCATGGTGTGGGCGATAGAGGGCGACGACATGCTGGGGCCGGCGTCCACCGGCCGTCGAGGCCGTCCCCCCGTCCGCTCGGCCGGGTCGGTGGAGCAGCCGAAAGACGTCGTGCGGCACGTGGACGAGGCGACGCGAGACCGCGAAACATTCCACCGGGCCGGAGCCGCGCGGGCCGGGTTCAGGCACACAGCACACGCGGACGTTGTCGTGCGTCCAGCAGCCCGCGCGAAGCAGTGGGCCGGTCGGTCCCCGCCCCTGCCCGGTCGGCCTCTCGGCGTGCGGGCGTCACGGCCGGAAGCTGAGTAGGTCAACCGGAGCATCGGAGCGACGAGATGACCGACGAGAAGAGCCGGGTACACGCCCTCCTGGCCGACGGTACGACCGTGTCGATACGGGCCGTCGGCCCGGACGATCACGACGGCGTACAGCGCCTGTATGAAGAGATGTCGCCGGAGAATCTGCGGCTGCGGTTCTTCGGGGCGAGCCGCAGGTCGACGGAGCAAGCCGCCGCCCGGCTGGCCAAGGCCGCCCTGCCCGGCTACCGCGCGCTGGGCGCCGAGCACGCCGGCTGCCTCATCGGGATCGCTGAGTACGAGGAGCTGCCGGAAGCTGCGACCGAGGCCTTCCGAGATCTCCCGTCAGGCTCACGCACCGCCGAAATCGCCCTCGCCGTCGCCGACCCCTGGCATCACCGCGGTGTCGGAACGCTGCTGCTGGAGCACCTGATCTCGACGGCCCGCGCCGACGGTATCGCCGCCTTCACCGCGGACGCGCTCGCCGAGAACCATGAGGTGCTCAAGGTCTTCGCTGACCTGGGGCTGCGCACCAGCCGCCACTTCGACGGGCCGGAGGTCCGCTGCATCGTACGGCTGGCCGAGACCGACGATTATTTGAGCTGCGTGGAAGAGCGCGGGCGGGCTGCGGATGTGGCGAGTCTGCGCCCGCTGCTGCGCCCGCAGTCGGTCGCGGTCGTGGGCGCGGGCCGGAGGCCCGGATCCGTCGGCCGGGCCGTCCTGCACAATCTGCGGGGCGCGGGCTTCCCGGGCAGACTGCTCGCCGTCAACCCGAACGCCGACGCCGTCCTCGGTGTCCCCGCCTCCCCAACGGTCGGCTCCCTTCCCGAGACCCCGGACCTGGCCGTGCTCGCCGTTCCCGCCCCGGAGATCCCGGCCGTCGCCGAGGACTGCGGGAAGCGCGGCGTCCACGCCCTGGTGGTCGTCTCCGCCGGGCTCGACGAAGGGCAGGCCCGCACCCTGCTCGCGCACTGCCGTGCGTACGGCATGCGGCTCGTCGGGCCCAACTGCCTAGGTATCGCCAACCCCGAGGACGGCACACGCCTCGACGCGACGTTCGCCGCCGCCCACCCCCTGCCCGGCACGGCGGGTGTCGCCGCGCAGTCCGGGGGAGTCGGCATCGCCCTGCTCGGCGGCCTGGCCAGGCTCGAAATCGGCGTGTCCAGCTTCGTCTCCCTGGGTGACAAGTACGACGTCAGCGGCAACGATCTCCTGCAGTGGTGGGAGTCCGACGAACGCACTGACTTGGCGCTGCTGCACCTGGAGTCCTTCGGCAACCCGCGTGCCTTCTCCCGTACCGCTCGCCGGGTCACCCGGCGCATGCCGATCTTGACGGTCGACGCGGGCCGTACCGACGCGGGCCGCCGCGCCGCCGCCTCGCACACCGCGGCCGCCGCCACCACGCCCTTGACCCGGCAGGCCCTGTTCACCCAGGCCGGCATCACCGCCACCCGCTCCGTCTCCGAACTGCTCGAGTCAGCGGCCCTGCTGCACGCCCAGCCGCTGCCCACCGGACGCCGCGTCGCCGTCGTCACCAATGCGGGAGGTGCTGGGGTCCTCGCCGCCGACGCCTGCGCCGAAGCCGGGCTGACCCTGCCACCGCTGGGCGCGGACCTGGTCGGCGACCTGCTGGACGTACTGCCCCGGGGGGCAACCGCCACCAACCCCGTCGATGCCACCGCAGCCGTCACCGAGGACCAGCTTGGAGGCTGCTTGGACCGGCTCGCCACGAGCGAAGCCGTCGACGCGGTGCTCATGGCTCTGGTGCCCACCGCGGTCTCCACAGCGACCGGCGACGTCCTGTCGAGGGTGCTCACCCGGGCCACCGCACGCCGCTCCCACACGGTCGCCGCGGTCCTGCTCGACCAGGAACAGCCCGTCACGCTGCTGTCCGGCGCCACGGCCGCCGTACCCGCATACACCGATCCGCAGGCCGCCGCACGCGCCCTCGCGCATGCCGCGGCCCGCGCCGCGTGGCTGGCCCGCCCGCCCGGCACGGTCCCCGACCTCGCGGGCGTCGACACGCCCCGCGCCCACACCGTCGCCCAGGCCTACCTGGACCGTCATCCGGAAGGCGGCCTGGCCGACCCGTTCACCTGCGCCGAACTGCTCGCCTGCTACCGCATTGCGCAGCTCCCGTGGGCCTGGGCCGAGACAGAGGACGAGGCCGTGTGTGCCGCCGAACGGCTGCGGGACAGCGACGGGCGTGTCGTCCTCAAGGCCTACTGGCCCGGGCTGGTGCACAAGACGCAGGAGGACGCCGTCCGCCTCGACCTGCTCGGTGAATCTCAAGTGCGGGCCGCCTACCGTGACTTCGACGTCCGATTCGGGCACTTCATGACCGGCGTCGTCATCCAGCCGCTCGCCGCGCGCGGAACCGAACTGTTCGCGGGCGTCGTTCAGGACGAGGTCTTTGGCCCCCTCGTGCTCTTCGGACTCGGCGGCACGTCCATGCAGGTGCTCGCCGACCACGCCGCCCGGCTCGCGCCACTCACCGACCACGACGTGCACGACCTGATCACCGCGCCGCGCTGCGCACCGCTGCTCTTCGGGTACGGCGGCTCCGGCCCCGTCGACCTCGAGGCGCTCGAACAGCTGCTGCTGCGGCTGTCCCGGATGGCGAGCGACCTGCCTCAGCTCGCCGAGGCGGACCTGAACCCCGTGGTCGCCCGTCCCGACGGCGTCACCACGCCCGACATCCGGCTGCGCCTCCTGCCACGGCGTGCCCACGACCCGTATCTGCGACGCCTCCGCTGAGAAGTCGCGCGCCGAAGGAGACAAAAGACGAAGCACAGCAAAGTCGGCTCGGTGATGTCGAAGGATGTCGTGCGCGCCGATTGCGACACGCCCTTACGGGAGACCGTGTGGCCTCTGCCTTCGGACGGGCCCCGCAAGGCGTGCTCGCGGGGCGGCCCAGGCCCGGGACAGCTCACGCGGCGGTCGTTGTCACGCCGAATCGGGGAGTCGCGTGCTTCGCCGTCGTGGAAACCCGGCGTGCCGACGGCGGTCGACGGCAGCCGCGTCCCCGGCAGCCCGGACCACTCAACGGAAGGAAGTCTTGGCCATGACTCTGCACACCAGCACCGAGAAGCCACGCAGCAAGCAGTGGAGCGTGCGTCTGGACCTCTTCGAGGAAGGTGACCTCACCAAGGTGCACGCCGTCCTCGACACCGGTGACACCACCCTTCGGAGTCGCGCCTCCGCCCGGCGCAACCCTCACGACACACCCGTTCCCGAGATCGGCGACGAGTTCGCCGCCGGCCGAGCCCTGATCGACATCGGTAACCAGCTGCTCCGCGCCGGAAGAACCGACTCCGCGTCGGGTGACCTTGCCGCGCCCGATTGAACGGACGTCGAAAGCAGCCGTCCCGGCCGGTGGGCAGGAAAAGGCCCGCCATGGCCGAACGGTCCATGCCCCTGGAAGAGCCGCTTCTGCAGGGATCAGCCGGAGTTGTGGCACCGCCACCGCACAACGAGTCGGCCGCGCCGGGATGCACCTGCACGCGGCCCCGATGCGTACCGTGCCGCACTCCCCCGCGGTCTGCGCAGTTCGCGGGCGCGGCTGACCTCCACCGAGGTGCACGGACGGCCGTTGCAGTTCGGACGCAACGAGCTATGTCGGCGCGGCGGCCGACGCTCGACCGGTGAGCCGGCGCGCGATTCACACACTTCCCCGTTCACCTTTCAGGTTCGCTCGAAGGTGAGGTCGAGGAAGTGGGCCGAGCATGAGATGCACGGGTCGTGATTGCGGATCGCCCGTTCGCACAGGGTGGTCAGCTCCGCGTCGGTGAGATCGCCGTGTCCCAGGCGTTCCTGCACGATGCGGCGGAGGTGCTCCTCGACCGCGCCGAGGTTCTGCGCGGTCGGCGGGACAAGGCCGGCGTCGGTGACGGTCCCTTCGGAGTCGAGGGTGTAGCGGTGGTACAAAAGACCGCGCGGCGCCTCAGTCGCCCCGTGCCCGGTACCGGCTCGTGCGGGCACGTCGACGTATGAGCGCGGCGGGGGTTCGTAGGCGCCGATGATCCGCAGTGCCTCGTCGACCGCGTAGAGCACCTCAACCGCTCGGACGATGATGCTGCGGAAGGGGTTTCGACAGACAGTGCCCTGCCGGGGGTCGCCGAGTCCGGCCTCGTGGGCGGCCTGGAGGGCGATCGGGGTCAGCCAGCGGCCGCTGATGGCGTACCGGGCGAGCGAGCCGGTGAGATGGCGGCGGCCGTCCAGCAGGGAATGGAGGGCGGTGGAGTGGGGTGCCTGGCTCTCGGCGACGTGGGCGTCGAAGTCGTGGACCCCAAAGGTACGGGTGGGCAGCGCGCGGTCGGATTCGGGGGGAAGACTGGCTGTGTGCGGCGCGGCCATGACGGTCGGGGTGCCGGACTCGATGGCGTAGGTTCCGGGCTCGGACAGGGCGAACAGGTCGTTGTCGCATCCGGCGTCGGGGAACTCGAAGCCGGCCACCCAACGCACGGTTTGGGCCGCGTCGTCGCGTGCCCGGCGCAACCGTTCGGCCAGCGGGCGCAGTTCGTTCGTGGCCGGGATGCGGTGGAAGCCACCGAGGCGGACATTGATCGGGTGGATCGCCCGGCCGCCCAGCATTTCGAGGATCGCGTTGCCGGCCTGCTTGAGCCGAAGACCGCGTTCAATGTCGGCGCGCCGGGTGCGTGCGAGGTCGATGACGCTGTCGCAGCCGAAGAAGTCGGGCGCGTGGAGAAGGTAGATGTGCAGCGTCTGGCTCTCGATCCATTCACCGCAATAGAGCAACCGGCGCAGCGCCGCCAACTGCCCTTCCACGACGACGCCGCAGGCGTCCTCGACCGCGCGACAGGCGCTCAGCTGGTACGCCACCGGGCAGATCCCGCACACTCGGGAGGTGATGTCGGGCGGCTCGGTGTAGGAACGTCCGCGCAGGAATGCCTCGAAGAAGCGCGGCGGTTCGTAGATCGCCAGTCGGGCCTCGGAGACCTCGGCGCCGTCCATGCGCAAGTACAGCGCGCCCTCTCCCTCGACGCGGGCGAGCGATCCGACGTGCAACACCCTTGAGCCGCGGTGAGTCACCCTTCCAGTTCCTTCCGGGAGGCCGCGTCGAACTCGGGAGCGGCGGTATTGAAGGTGCGCAGCACCCGCACCACGTCGAGAGTGTCCATACCATCACGGCGCAGAAGAGGGATGAACGAGGGGAAATTGGTCGAGTTGGACGGGCCGAAGCAGCCGTAACAGCCGCGCCCGTACACGGGGCAGATCGCACCGCATCCGGCGTGGGTGACCGGCCCCAGGCAGGGCGTGCCGTGGGCCACCGTCACGCAGACCGTGCCGCGCTGCTTGCACTCGAAGCAGACACTGTGTGCGGGTACGTCCGGTTCACGGCCGGCCAGGTAAGCGGTGATGACCTCCACCAGTTGGCCTCGGTCGATGGGGCAGCCGCGCAGCTCGAAGTCCACCGGGACATGGGCGCTGATGGGTGTGGAGGTGGCGAGCGTCTCGATGTAGTCCGGTCTGGCATAGACGGCAGCCTGGAAGTCGGCGACGTCCGCGTAGTTGCGCAGCGCCTGGACGCCACCTGCGGTCGCACACGCCCCGATGGTCACCAACCGCTTGGAGAAGGCCCGGATGTGCTGGATCCGGTCGGCGTCCTGCCGGGTGGTCACCGATCCCTCGACAAGTGACAGGTCGTACGGGCCTGGCACGTCGGCGCTGGAAGCCTCCAGGAAGTGAGAGATCTCCACCTTCTCGGCGATGCCGAGGAGTTCGTCCTCGCAGTCCAGCAAAGTGAGCTGGCATCCGTCGCAGGAGGCGAACTTCCAGACGGCGAGTTTCGGGCGATCGCTCATGGTCATGTCACAACTCCCTGACCATGAGGAGGGGTTGTGCCCTGGTCCAGCTGACGACGGGGCCATCGCGGCAGAGCAGGAGGGGGCCGAGCTGGCAGTGCCCGCAGTGGCCAGTGGCACAGTGCATATTGCGTTCCAGCGAGACCCGGATCAGCTCCGGATCGACGCCGCGGTGCACCAGTTCGCCGGCGGTGGCGCGCATCATCGGCTCGGGGCCGCAGATGAACGCCGACGACGCCCCGGGGTCGAAGGCAGCCCGGTCGAGCATAGCCGTGACGACGTCGACCTCGCCCTGCCACAGCGGGTCCGCGCGGTCCACGGTGGTCAACACCCGGGCAGCCGACTGCCAGCCGCGAACGTCCTCGCCGTAGAGCAGCTCGTGGGGCGTGCGCGCTCCGATGAGGATGTTCAGCCGTCCGTAACACCCGGGTTCGGCCAGCGCGTCGCGTACGAGCGGGCGCAGCGGCGCCAGACCGATACCTCCAGCCACGACGAGTAGGTCGTTCCCCACTGCGGCAGGTAGTTCCCAGCCGGTGCCGAACGGACCGCGCACTCCGACGGTGTCACCACGCCGCAGCCCGTGCAGGCGGCCGGAGACCGCTCCGACCGTGCGGACGGTGTGCGTCAGCCGGTGCCCGTCGATCCCCGAGACCGACAACGGGATGTCGCCGACGCCGAAGGCGTAGACCATCGCGAACTGCCCAGGGGCGAAGGGCTGCAGGGTCGAGCGGACCGGTTCCAGGACGATCGTGGCGGTGTCGGGCGTCTCCGTCTCGCGTTCCACCACCCGGTACGGAACAGGGACAGTTCCCGGCCGATCAGTCGATGTTGCGGCCATCATCACGACTCACCGGCGTCAGGGGCCCGTACAGGTCGAGCAGGCGGATTCGGGTGGACTTCAGCCGCCGTGCGATCACCTGCGCTACGCAGTTGGTCAACGCCAGGCCGAACGATGGATCCTTCTCACACGCGGCTCGGACCCGCTCCGCGTCGAACTCCGACGCCGAAACCGTGCTGCGGGCCTGCGCGCCCAGGTGCCAGCGGTACGGCTCGAACAACCACGACCAGCCCAGCAGATCGCCTTCACCAAGGGTCTCCAGGACTGCCTCGCGCCGGCCCGGAACGTGTACGTCGAGCGCAACGATCCCGGAACGGATGATCCAGAACCGGTCGGCGACACCGTCCTCGTCAAAGATGCGGGTGCCACCGGGGAAGCAGACGTCGTGGGCGAACGTGACCAGCCGCTCGCGGTGGCCGGGCGACAGGGCGCCGAGAAACCCGTGGCGAACAACGGTCATTGCGGGCCCTCCCCCGGCTCCTGCCGGGCGGCCTCCCGTTCCAGGTTCAGCGCATGGGCCTCCTCGGTGATGTCGATTCCGACCGGGCACCACACGATGCAGCGCCCGCAGCCGACGCATCCGGAGCTGTCGAACTGGTCGTACCAGGTGCCGAGTTTGTGGGTGGCCCACTGCCGGTAGCGACTGCGCGAGGAGTTGCGGACCGGACCCGCCTGCAGGTGGGTGAAATCCAGGTCGAAGCAGGACTCCCAGCGCCGCCACCGCTCGGCGTGGTCACCGGTGAGGTCCGTGACGTCCTCGGTGGTGGTGCAGAAGCAAGTCGGGCAGACCATGGTGCAGTTTCCGCAGGTCAGGCAGCGGGCCGCGACGTCGTCCCATCGCTCGGCCGTGAGGGTCTCGCGCATCAGCACCTGCAGGTCCACCAGCGGCATGCTGCGACCCATGCGATCCGCCGCGTCGGCGACACGCTCACTCGCCGCGGTCCGAGTCGCGGCATCGGCGGGATGGTGTGGCAGCTCGGCCAGGACCGACGCTCCCTCCTCGCTGCCGATCCGTACCAGGAAGCGGTGGCCGTCGGAATCGAGCACCTCGGTCAGCGCCAGGTCGTAGCCGGGCCCCACAGCCGGCCCGGTGCCCATGGACACGCAGAAGCAGGTGGCACCCGGCTCGGTACACTCCGCCGCGACCAAGAAGGCCCGCTCACGACGCCCACGGTACGCCGGGTCGCTGTACCTCCCGCCGGTCAGCACCCGGTCCTGGATCGCGATGGCCCGCAGGTCACAGGGGCGCACGCCGAGGAACGCGTACGACGACGAGGATGTCCGGTCCTCGGTCACTACCAGCTCGCCGTCGGCACCGCGATCGGCAGTCCACTGCCGCTCCCGCGGGGGGTGCAGAAACGTCTTCCAGGACTGAGGGCCTGCGCTGTGCGCGAACACGGCGCCGTCCTCGCGGGCACGCAGCCGGTAGACGCCTGCCTCCAACTCGACTCCCCAGCCGTAGGGGAGTTCCGCACCGTCGGAGATCTCGGACAGGACGATCGCCCCGTCACGTACGGTCGGTCCCACGACCGTACGGCCACGCCCGGCCAGGACCGTGATCAGCGCGTCCAGGCCGTCCTTGCCGATCACCGCGGCCGTGCCGCCGTCGTCCGCCACCGCCAACCTTCCGACGCCGCCGATGATGCCTTCCCGGCCAGTATGCGCACGGACCTGCTGCCCGACATGGGCCGACCGGCCCCTGCTGGTCCAGGTGGCTGTGTCCGTCACCCCGTACGGACCTTGCGCGGACCCGGTACAACTGGCGAGGCTGTCCGGCGGGAAGGGGCAATCGCGTGAACGTCACTACGCGGATCGCCGTCATCGGCGTCGGGAACGAGTTCCGCCACGACGACGGTGTGGGCTGGGTCGTCGTGGCCCAGCTGGCAGAACGGGCCGAGGAACGGCCACTGCCGAGCGGGACTGCCCTTCTGGCGTGCGACGGCGACCCCGCCCGGCTGATCACCCTGTGGGAGGAGACCGACCTCGCCATCGTGGTGGACGCCGCACACGCACACCCCAGGCATCCCGGTCGGCTACATCGTCTCAAGCTGGATGGTGGGCGGCTGTCCCAGACGGGCAGTGCGACGAGTACCCACGGGCTCGGACTCGGCGACGCCGTCGAACTCGCCCGCGAACTGGACCGCCTGCCCAAACAACTGGTCGTCTACGCCATCGAGGGAGCCAACAACAGTCTGGGCACCGGCCTGTCAGTACCCGTCGCAGCCATCGTGGAGCCGCTCACCGAACGGATCGCGAAAGAAGTCGCGCTGCACGTGAGTTCTGCCGGCAGCCCATAGGCACGAACTGGCTGCGTGCGACATGTACGTTCCCTTTTGCGCCGCCATCTCCTGCACCAGAGCGCTTCCGCACCGTTCCTGGGCAGTGAGCAGGAGTGAGTCCTGGCTCACCGGCACGCCCCGAACGGTCTTGGGCGCACTGGTCCTCCGCTTTCGCGTCCCGGTCGGCGGCGCATATCCCGTATGCGGTCCGTCCCGGGCGGGCGGAATCCCTACGACCTGGCCATATGGGTGTGGCCGGAGGCGACGGGGAGGCCCCGAACCATCTCGCTGGTGACACGGGGGCCCCGACCGCTGACACCACACCCGGCGTCCCAGATCGCACCGAGAACGCTACCCACACCCCGCCGGGCATGCCCGCAGCCCGTCGCGCCGTTCACCCCATCGTGCCCATGATCGCCAAACGATGTGCCGGCCCAACAGTTGCAAACCCCGGTTCACCCGGCGCACCCCCGACCACGCTCCCACAACCCTCAACAGGCGGATGCATCACACCCACCAGTCCTACGGCCCGATGACACCTGTCCTCCTTCTTCTGCCCGAGTCGTACGCGGACCTGTCGGAGCAGTGGCCCGAAACGCGTCGAATCGGTTCGCAGAACCGACAGGATCCATGCCCTCGTCGTGTGGGCAATCGGTCGAGGTCATCACTTGAGAGAAGCGCTTACGTGCGAGAGCACGACACAGCGGCGGCAACAGGACGATCCATATCTGAACGGAACGCGTGGTCGAGAGTGGTCGCCGAGCCGGTGAAACCGATCCGCTCGCCGACCTGCCTCATCGAGCACGCCGTACCGGGTCCGCGCAGCGAAGCCCGTTCGGCGCTGACGCTTGACTTCGAGCATGGTCTCCTCCATAACGTCATCCATGTCGGACAGGAAAGGCTCGGGCGAGCCCGGAAAGCTTCCGCGCTCGCTGTACGAGCGGGAGCTGTACCGGCTCCAGACCGAGCTCGTGAAGCTCCAGGAGTGGGTGCGGGTCGAAGGCGCACGGCTCGTCGTGGTGTTCGAGGGACGTGACGCGGCGGGTAAGGGCAGCACGATCAAGCGCGTCACCGAACACCTCAATCCCCGGTTGGCGCGTATCGTCGCTCTGCCGCGGCCCACCGAGCGCGAGCGCGGCCAGTGGTATTTCCAGCGCTACGCCGAGCATCTACCAGCCGCAGGGGAAATGGTTCTGCTCGACCGGAGCTGGTACAACCGCGCGGGCGTCGAGCGCGTCATGGGTTTTTGCACCATGGAGGAACACCAGCGGTTCCTTCGCCAGTGCCCGATCTTCGAGCGAATGCTAGTGGAGGACGGCATTCTGTTGCGTAAATACTGGTTCTCGGTGAGTGACACGGTGCAGGAGGAGCGGTTCCGACGCCGGCTGCAGGATCCCACCCGCCAGTGGAAACTCTCGCCAATGGACCTGGAATCGATCACCCGCTGGGAGGCCTATTCGCGGGCGAAGGACGAGATGTTCGTCCATACCGATATCTCGGAGGCCCCGTGGTACGTCGTCGAGAGCGACGACAAGCGCCGGGCCCGCCTGAACATGATCGCCCATCTCCTGTCGACCGTGCCGTACGAGGCAATCACTCCGCCACTGCTCGAACTGCCTGAGCGGCCTCCGGCCACCGGGTACCAACGGCCGCCGAGGAACCTCCAGACGTACGTCCCCGACCACGCGTCACAACTCAGGAAGTGAGGCGAGGGGTCTTGCACGATCGGGCCGTCAGAGGTACGACAGCCACCGGACACTCGGCGTGGTGGAGCAGGGTATGAGCAACTCGGCCGAGTTGGAGTCCGAAGTGGCTGCGGCGGCGATGCGCGCCGACAAGGATCAGGTCTGCAGCGGCCGAGCGCCGGACCAGCACTTTGCGGCCGTTCCCTCAACCGCCGTCGAGTGCAGCCGGACCGTCGGGTAATCGCGTGCGGGCTCGGCCACCGCTTCGTCAATCAGGGTCGCCGCACGTTCCTTACGCTAAAGGTGCGGCTCACCGGCAGTGCCCTGATGATCGGCGCGGTCGTGCGAGGGGCAGCGTCAGGCATGTACGGCATCCAGCTCGCAGCCCCCTGCCCCAGCCTCGTGGAAGGCAAACCAGACCGCCGCCCCTCCCCTCCCCGGTTCCCCGACACACACGAGGATCCGCCCGTGCATGCCTTCGATACCGGCCCGTCACCGCGCACGACGATGACGGAACAAGTGGCCCGGGCGGCCACGGCCAGGCTGACCGAGCCGAGCAGAAGTCCGGTGAGCCCGCCACGGCCTCGCTCCCCCGTGATCTGCGCCTGAGCATTGCGCCCCTCGTACAAAAGGCGATCACCGCGTCCTCGGGCATCACCTCGACCGAGACGTCGACGTCCGGATGACGGCGGCGGGCACGTTCAGCGGCAGATTCGACGATGCTGTCGGCGAGCGCCTGGTCCGGAGGGCGCCCCAGGCTGAGCGCTGGCACGGCGCCCTCGTACTGCTGACCGCTGTCGGCACGACGGCCCACTCGTACATCTAATACTCCAGCCGGACTTCTTCATTAGCGCTGGTCAACGGCTTGGGTGTGGGGAGTGTAGCGGGCTGGAATGGGGGTGGGGCGGTCTTTGCCGGGCCGTCCCACGAACGTGTGGCCGCGGTGCTTGTAGTGGCAATGTTCGGGGCAGTCCGCCCGCATGAACGATGCACCAACGAATCTGTGGGAAGAGGGACTTGGCGATCTTCTCTTGCGGATCGGGGGTCGTTTCGCCCGGGTGGAGCCTCGTCGCCGGATGCGGGACTACGTCCGTGGGCTCCTTGGTCCGGTGGGCCGCAAGAACGGGTGGCAGCTCGCCGAATACGCCGGTCATGGCACCCCCGACGGGCTGCAGCACCTCCTGTCCCGGAGCCGCTGGGAGGCCGACGAGGTCCGCGACGACCTGCACGCCTACGGGCGGGACAGTATGTGTGGCACTGCCACATGCTCGAACACGAGGACAACGAGATGATGCGGCCATACCGTGTCGGCCCTCAATGAACACCAAGACACCTCGCTCAACGCTGCCATCGCTATGCGACGGTGACCGTTTCAGCCACCCTGCGTGACGAGCCGGCTCCGGCCGCCACCTTGTTCCGGTCGCCGGTGACCCGGCCCAGTTGGAGATCGTGCGGCAGCTCGCGGTCAGCGAAGCGAGAATGGTGAAGGTTCGAGCACCTGTCCTGTCTGTGCGACGCCCCGAAGCGCGTCAGGTGACACCAGGACAGCCTCACCGTGTGCCACCTGGGTAAGAGCGCCTCAACTCAGTGGCGGGCGCTCAGGGCACCGCCGTTCCACGGTAGCCCCGCCGAGGCGGGAGCCCAGGCAACACCGTGGACGGGGCCCGCGGCCGCATATCGGCGGGCTCCTTCTGCACCGGACGACCCGCGAGGGCCGCGACGATGTCGGCTGCGGCCAGCACCCCGGCGAGACGCCCGTCTTCGTCCAGCACCGGCAGGGCGTCGGCTTCGGTATAGCTCATGAGGTCGGCTGCGCGGCGTACGGTCTGCTCGACATGTACGAGCGCCGACCTGCGGGCGGGCAGAAGGTCGCGCACGCGCAGGCCGGACAGCGAGGCGGCCGGTGCCGCACAGACAACCGCCACATCGGCCCTGTCCAGCAGGCCGGCACAGCGACCGTCCGGATGTACGACCGGAAGGTGACGGGAGCCGGATCGCTCTAGCAACTCCCAGGCCACGAGCACGGTTTCGTCGACATCGATCGTGACCACAGCGGCGCGCATCACGACGGCGACCGTCCGCGCCAAGACCTCCTGCTCACCGTGGACCGCCCCCGGCTGCTGCTCCTCCATGGTCGCCTCCTTCATCTTTGTGAGTCTCGCGCGGGGCCCCGGTTTGGCCGAGCGTGACAGATGCCGGCCTGACAGACGGGCTGATCTGATCACCGGACGACTCCCTTGACGGAAGGACGAACCTCGGGCGAGACCGTTCCCGCAATTCGAAGGGGCGTGGATCGCGGGTGGGCGTCCCACTTCCAGAATCAACGCCTTCTCCGCCACCGGCAGGAGCGAACACACCGGGTCGCGGTCCGGTCACGCACGGTCCTGACGGGAGACACCGGCCGACCAGGACCAGGAGCTCAAACCGTCACGTGACGATGGCAGTCCCGCTCCGACCACCGCCCGCCTCATACCCTCGGGACGATGTGAGCGCACAGATCCCAATCCCCATGGCAGTGCCGCGGATCGGCGCGGAGGGACACCGCTACCTTGTGGGGACGGCCTCCAGGTCACAGGCCTCCATCCGGCGGGCTCATCGGGACTGATACGCGGTGTGCGCCACGTCATCGTTGATCACGCGTACGCCTCAGATGTCGCTGCGCAGATCCTCCTGACTTCCAGTACACGCTCGGGCCTATAGCTTCGCGCGCTGGAGGGGTCCTGCAGGGCGCGGTGCGACCGCCTCCGTCCGGTCGCAGTGCCGCCGGGCACATGCCCCCTCAACTGGCATGTCCGACGGGTTGGTTCCTACACTGTCAGACGTGGTCCGCCCCAACGAGGAGGTCGAGGCACTCCTTCAGGAGTACGCAGACCTCATCGCCATCACCGGAGGCGACGCGTTCAAAGCGCGCGCCTACGAAAAGGCCGCCCGCGCGATCGGCGGCTACCCCGCCGATGTCTCCCACCTCGACATCAAGGGTCTGAAGGAGATCCCGGGTGTGGGCAGGTCGATCGCCGAGAAGGTCATCGAGTACGTCCGCACCGGCAAGGTCACAGCGGTCGAGGAGAGGCGGGCCCGGATTCCCGCAGGGGTACGGCAGCTCATCACCATTCCCACCCTCGGCCCCAAGAAGGCGACGGCACTCTACGAGGATCTGCACATCTCCTCGGTCGGCGAGCTGGCCGACGCCATCAAGGCGAAGAGGCTGCGCGACCTGAAGGGCTTCGGGGAGAAGACCGAGGAGAACATCCTGCACGGTATCGCCCTCATGCAGCAGGTCGGAGAGCGGTTTCTGCTGAGTACCGCCATGGAGGCCGCCGAGGACATCGTCACGGAACTCTCCCGGATCACCGGCTGTGAAAACTGTGCGTACGCCGGATCGCTGCGCCGCGTGAAGGAAACCATCGGCGACATCGACATCCTCGTCGCCGCCGAACGGTCAGCACCCTTCATGGACGCACTGACCGAACTGCCCTCCACCGCCGAGGTCATCGCACACGGCCAGAAGAAGACCTCGATCCGTACCGCCAAGGGCATCCAGGTCGACCTGCGCGTGGTGCGACCGGAATCGTGGGGCGCCGGCCTGCAGTACTTCACCGGTTCGAAGGCACACAACATCCGCACCCGCACGATCGCCGTCCACTTGGGGCTGAAGCTCTCCGAGTACGGACTATTCGAAACCGAGGGCGGAAAGCGGGTCGCCTCCCGCTCCGAGCGCGAGGTGTACGCCAGGCTCGGCCTGCCCTGGATCCCGCCCGCGCTGCGCGAGGACCGGGGGGAAATCGAAGCCGGCCTGCGCGGCGAGCTGCCCGAGGTGTTGACGGAAGGCGACATCAAAGGCGACCTGCACACGCACACCGACCTCACCGACGGCCTCGCCCCGCTGGAAGAGATGGTGACAGCGGCCGCCGAGCGGGGCTACGCGTACTACGCGGTCACCGACCACGCACCGGACCTGTACATGCAGCGCATGACCGACGAAAAGGTCCTCGCCCAGCGCGAGCTCGTGCGGTCACTGGACGGCCGACAGCACGGGATGCGGCTACTGCACGGCACCGAGCTCAACATCGGCCCGGACGGGGAAGTGGACTGGCCCGGCGAGTTCCTCCAAGGCTTCGACATCTGCGTGGCCTCGGTGCATTCCCACTTCAACCTCGGCCGGGAGGCGATGACCCGGCGGATCGTACGTGCCTGCGAGAACCCGCACATCAACGTCATTGGCCACCCGACCACCCGTCTGCTCGGCAGGCGCCATGGCATCGACGCCGACCTCGACGAGGTGTTTGCTGCCAGCGCCCGCACAGGCACAGCCCTGGAGATCAACGCCCAGCCCGAACGCCTCGACCTGGGCGACGAGGACATCCTCCGGGCCAGGAGTCACGGGGCAAAGTTCGCCATCGACACCGATGCCCACTCCGTCCTACACCTCGCGTACCTCCGCTACGGACTCGGCACGGCACAACGCGGATGGCTCACTTCGGAAGATGTGATCAACACGTGGCCACTGCGGCGGCTGCGCCGGTTCCTGCACAAAGACCGGGCGGACTGATACACACACGCATCCCCACAGGCATCGCGTAGTGGCCGTGGCCAGTGCTCACACGTCGAGCATCACCGGGCACATCCGGCCCTTCGGCCCGGGTAAAGTCCAGTTCGTGCAGCGTGACCGTCTTCGGCGCGGCCCCCGTCCCCGGAAGCGACCGGGCATCAGCCGTCTTCAGACCGACCATCCCGGCGTCACCCTGGCCGTGCCTAATGCAATTCCCTGTCTGCGGGGTCGCCTACTCGCGTCACCCGAGGTGCGGTACACCAACGGGTGGTTCCCGCGGTCATCGGCAAGCGGCAGGAGTCACCCGCGTGGGACGACGGCCACCGAGCAGTGCGCATGCTGCAGCACGGCGTGTGACCCGGCCGAGCGCACGGCCCACGTGGTGCGCGGGCCTGCGTGCGCCCACCGCGGTACCCCGTGTCGGTGTACCGCAGCAGCGCGCCGATCTCGTCCTTCAGAGACATTTCCTCCCGCTCCACGGCCACCAGCTCCGCACCGGTGCGGACCAGTGCGAGGATCGAGGCCGCGCCGGGCGGTTCCTCCTGGAAGCCGAGGACACCGAAGGACTCCAGGTCGGTGGCCGACAGGGCGACCTGGGTCGGTTTCGAGTCGGCCCACAGCCGCACGGGGCGCCGTTAATATCCTTCGGCCTTGACGGAATCTTTCGCGCGTGCCCGGGTGGTCGCGCGGCGGTGGACACCTCTTGCAGCATCGTGAGCCGGTCGAACACTGCCCTCGATCACGCCTGCGCTCCCCCAGGGTGTGGTCAGACCGGCGATCACAGCGTCGCGGCCGCGGTTGACGCCCGCGGCGAGGGTTCACAACTGCTGGGCCGGCACATCGTTTTGGCGAACATGGGCACGATGGGGTGAACGGCGCGACGGGCTGCGGGCATGCCCGGCGGGGTGTGGGTAGCGTTCTCGGTGCGATCTGGGACGCCGGGTGTGGTGTCAGCGGTCGGGGCCCCTGTGTCACCAGCGAGATGGTTCGGGGCCTCCCCGTCGCCTCCGGCCACGCCCACATGGCCAGGTCGTAGGGATTCCGCCCGCCTGGAACGGACCGCATACGGGATATGCGCCGCCGACCGGGACGCGAAAGCGGAGGACCAGTGCGCCCAAGACCGTTCGGGGCGTGCCGGTGAGCCAGGACTCACTCCCGCTCACTGCTCAGGAACGGTATGGAGGCCTGACAGGTAGTCCTGGCGGACGGCGATGTGCCTCTATCGCCCGCCTGCCGCCGGTGGACGAGGGTTACCACCTGGGCACGTGGGCGCCGAAGCACGTTCCCCGCTCTCCGGCCCGGCCATCTGTTCGATCGACGCCCTTGTCCACTCCTCCGGCTCTGTCGCGGGAAATGCGTACACTCCGCTGCGGCACTCGGGGATCACAGTCGAACATGCGAGGCCATTGCGGGGGCGCGAACCTTGGGTTCAAAGGTACTAGCCGGAGTGGATCCGTATTTTTTACGCGGCAGGACGGACGGGTGCCAACAACGCCGACCGTTGTCCGCTCGGCTTGTCCGTAACGGTCAGTTTCACGGGCGTGGAGACCGCGAGCGGGGCGCCAGGTCGAGGGGAAGGCGGAACGGCGAGTGGAGGGCGAGTGCCGGGGCCCGCTGAGGTGGGTTCGCGCATCGAGTGGAAGCCGTGCGAGGTCGATGCCTCGGCGGAGTGCGGCGCACTTTCGGTGCCGGTGGACTGGGGCAAGCCGGACGGGGAGCGGTTCGACCTCCAGCTCGCCCGGCGCAGGGCCACAGGACCTGGCACGCGGGTCGGCTCCATGGTGTTCGGGCCCGGCGGACCTGGGGATTCGGGCGTGGACCGGATCGTGGGTAAGGGCAAGATGGGCCGCTTCAGCGACAACCTCCGCAGCCGATTCGACATCGTCAGTTTCGATCCGCGTGGTGTGGGGCTCAGCAACCCCATCCGTTGCTCGCAAGAGCTCCTGGACAGGCGTCCGTCACCGGTCATGAAGAGCCGGGCCGAGTCCGACGCCACGGCGAAGTACAACCGTGACCTGCGAGAGGACTGCAGGAAGAACACCGAGAACGGACTCCTCGACCATGTCGACACCCTCAGCATGGTGAAGGACCTCGACGCCATCCGGGCAGCTCTCGGCGAGAAGTCCCTCACCTTCCACGGCAGTTCGTATGGGCACGCTGCTCGGCGAACTGTATGCGGAGCAGTATCCGAAGCGGGTCCGTGCCCTGGTCCTGGAAGCCGTGGTGGACCACAGCCTGGGCACAAGGGAGTTTCTCTCCACGCAGGCCGCCACGCTCCAGGACTTTTTCGACGAGTTCGTGGCGTGGTGCGGACGGACCGAGAGCTGTGCCCTGCACGGATCGGACGTGCGGGCCCGATGGGCGGATCTGCTGGACCGCGCCGAGCGGGGGAAGCTGTCGGACAACGGCACGGCGCTGGAATGCGCTCCGTGCGGCTGCCGCCGAATCCGAGCGGGATCGCAAGTGTCGCTTGAGGAGATTTGAGCATAATGACCATATGGATATATGGGGCAAACGTGACAACATGGTCGTGCACGAGAGTGAGCCGTACAACGCTGAACCACCGCCCGGCACCCTCGTAGACCAGGTCACCCCCCTGGACACCTTCTACTGTCGCAACCACGGACCGTTCCCTCGCATGGATACAGCAAGCTGGCGACTGCGGGTGGACGGTCTGGTCGATCGCACGCTGGTGCTCTCGATCGACGAACTGCAGCGCCTCTTCCCCGAGCGGGAGCTGGTGGCAACGCTGCAGTGCGCAGGCAACCGCCGCGCCGACCTCATAGAGTTCCGCGACATACCGGGCCAGGTCCCATGGGGCCCCGGAGCCACCTCCACCGCATCCTGGGGCGGGGTGCGTCTGGCGGATGTGCTGGCCGAGGCCGGACTGCAGCCGGAAGCATCCCACATCGCCTTTACCGGCTCAGACATGTCACAGGACGCCGACCCACCACAGCCCTTCGGTGCCTCCATCCCGGCGGCGAAAGCCACCTCCGGCGAGGTGCTCCTGGCCTGGGCAATGAACGGTCAGACCCTGCCCACCGCGCACGGCGCCCCGCTGCGCGTAGTCGTACCGGGCTGGATCGGCGCCCGCAGCGTCAAATGGCTCCAGCGCATCACCGCGCAGGCCGAACCGACCGACAACTACTTCCAAACCGAGTACAGCGTCCTGCCTCCCGAAGCCGACCCTCACAAGGTCGAACCGCGCGACGGCATCACCCTTGGCCCGATCGCCATCCACTGCGCCATCCTGCAGCCCGACAAAGGCGCCCACCTGCCGTCCGGGCCGACCGAGGTCACCGGCTTCGCGTTCGCTGGGGATGACCGAACCGTGGCACGCGTGGACGTATCCCACGACTGCGGAAGCACCTGGATCCACGCCCATCTGGACAAACCGGAAAATCCATGGACATGGCAGCACTGGCACGCCACGCTCATCCTGCCGGCAGGCGCGACGGAGCTCATCGCCCGCGCCTGGGACGACACCGCAGCCGTACAGCCTGAATCACCGGCAACTGTCTGGAACCCCAAGGGATACGCCAACAACTCCTGGGCCCGACTGCACGTCACATGCCACCCCTGACTGGACGCTCCGGTGTTCGAGAGCTGAAGCCCGTCGAGCAGCACAAGGCCACATGGCGAGCCCGGCATGTACGCAGCCCAGGCGAGACACATAGGCGCAGAAGCGCGTCCGAGCAGCACAGATGCTGATGGGCCCACCCTTGAGGACGTGCCTGAAGACCCCGTGACCGGTCAGACCACTGGCGGCAGGTCTTCGCGTGCGTGCGGGCGGAGGCCGCCGGAAAGTCGATGGCAGTGACCGCGTTGTCATGACGTGATGGGCCTGGTGCGCTTCACCGCAGGTCAATACCGCTGTTGCGGCGAGTGTAGCCCCGTGGACCGCTCGTGAACGGATGAAAGCCACGGATCGATCGCTCCGACGCGACCAAGGCGGCACGGCGGGCCGCTCCGGCCCCCTGCCGGTGGGCGGCAAGGTCGACCTCGTCGCGCGAACGGTCCACCCAGGTCGCGTACGACTTCGGCCGGCCGCTTGCTGATGGTGAGCTACGCGTGGCCTGGGTGCCCACAAATGAAGGGTGTGATGCGATCCTGCTCCTAACTTGACTCTGACGCATAAATAACTGTGGGTGGGTGCTGTCTCGGGCAGCGGTGTCGGCCCGGTCGGAGTCATCTCCGCCGGGCCTCGGTCGCGCTCGGTCATCCAGCGGCCTCCATCGGATCGAGGGTGACCCGATAGCCGAGTTCGTTCAGCCGGGACACGGCTCGACGTGCGGCGCCCGCTGAGTATCTCGCCGAAGTCGCGGACATGCCCGGCGGCCGTGTCCAGTTCGGGACAGCGGGCCAGGACGTTCTTCAGGCCGGCGCGGTCCTCCTCGGTCAGGACGGTGGGGTGACGAGTAAGCCAGCCGGTCACCTGCCGCACCGTCGGCGGCCGGGGCAGCACGGCGGCCGGAGCGCCGCGCAAGGTAGCGATGTGGGCGCGGACCATGGCGTAGGTGACGGAAGCGCGCTCGGCAACCAACGAGTTGGGGAGCGATTGATGTCAAGGCGTGCTGGCCTGGGCTTTTGGCTGATGGATGGTCAGCATGCGTTCTGTTGGACGAGCACCAGTTCGGTACTGGTCTTGCGGCGGGTGGCCCGGAGGGCGGATCGGTCGGAGACCAGCCCGGCGACTGCCAGGTGGGTTTCGGTGTAGGTCTCCCGGCGGCCGGTGTATCTGAAGGGGCCGCCACTGCTTGTACTCGGCGTTGGTGTGCTCGACGCAGATCCGGCGGGAGGGCTGGCGGCGACGGATCTCGCGCCAGCTGTACTGATCGCCGAGCAGGGCGTCCGTCTTGGGTTTCCTCGGCGGGGCGGTCACCTGGCTGGGGAACTCGTTGGCCAGGCCCCGGTAGCCCTCGTCGACCTCGGCCTTGAGGTATGCCTTGCCACCCCGACCGGGTGCACAGAGGGGGCGGGCAGCGAGGTTCGGGCGGCACAATGTCGGCCCATCGAGGGAGAGCGGGCTCGCACCTGGGACCATGAGCACATGTCCGAGGAGTTGAACCTGATGTCAAGCCTATGGCCGCTTGTGCCGTCCGGGGCCACCGACTGGCTGCTGGAGCTGTGCGGCGACGGCATCACAGGGTTCATGCCTCCGGCGATGCCCGACGCGGTGTGGGTGCTCAACGCCATGCACGAGCAAGAGCAGGGGCCGGTAGATGTGTCGTATCACGAGTACCACCAGGCTCGTCTTGCCGACGGAAGCGCCCTGCCCCACATCGTCGCGGGCCTCGACCTCGACGCCGTGGGCGTCGCCACGGGAGGAGGGCTGGGACGCGCCCGGCACCCGGGCCCCGGCTGGCGACGGCTACGCTGGGCCGAGCTTGCCAAGCGGACCGGTGACCCGGTCGTGCCCGACGGGCTGATGCCTTCCTACCGTTGCTTTCCCTCGGCCAAGAAGGAAGGCAGCTGGCCGCTGAGCATGGTCCCGCCGACCGAGGGGAGCCTGGACCGTGAGACCTGGAACCGGCTGATCGCCATCCTCACCCAGCATAGTCCCGCAGGCCCAGACACTCGCTGCCTGGCCTACTACAACCCGCTGATGCTCGGCGCCATCGACTTCGACAACCTCCACGTGCGTGCGGGTCGACTCGGCGACGCCGAAATCATCTACGACCACTCCGAGGCAGATTTCAGCCCGTCCAACCTCTGGGCTGATGACCGCTCCTGGGTCCTGTGCACCGACTACGACCTGTGGGCCACCAAGGTCGCCGGACCTCCAGCCCTCATCAACGCGTTGCTGAACGACTCCGAAATCGAGGCGGTTCGTCTGCCTTGGGCGCACTGACGACGAGTTGCCCCCCACCACGTCACCGCACCCGAAACGGTGCACCTTCGCCAATCGGTATGCATGCCACGGCGGAGCCGTTCACCAGCGGAGGATCACATGAGCCAGGCTGCTGGCGTCTGCAGTTCTCTCCGAGCTGTTGCGCTGGCAGAACTCAGGTTCATGGGTCCTCGTGGGTGGTTTCTGCCGGGAGGGATGTGCGTCGGTCAGCGAGGGTGACGACGCCGCTTCGGTTGTGCAGGGCGGATCTCAGGGTCGCGTTCTCGATGGTGAGGCGCGCGGTTGTCGCCCTGGCCCTTTCCTCGCCGGCCGTTCCCACCTCCGCCTCCGGCAGCACCGGCACGGTACGGGCCGGTATCGACTGCCCGTCCGGCTACGTGTGTATCTACCCGGAGATCAACTTCGGTGGGCAGCCATGGGTACGGCGTGCCGTGGACGGCGGCGTGAAGGACCTGCCGTCCGCGATCCGTGACCGCGGCAGCTCAATCCGCAACAACTCCGACCGCACCGCCCGCGTCTACGAGAAATGGAACTACAGCGGCCGCTGGGTCTGCGTCACCCAAAGCGGCGGCTCCATCCACGACCTGCGCGGCTACAACCTCAACGACCAGACCCGCTCCCTGAAGATCAACCGAAACGACTGCGGCTGAACACCCTGTCTGGCACCGCGCCACGGGCTGCTGGTGAAGCTGGTCCGGCACCCGAGCGCCACGTCCCTGGTCGCGGTCGGCCCCTGAGTTCGGTTCGGCCGCGAATGCGGTACGTGGCGTACGCACTTCCCTCGCGGCCGTGAGGCCGCGGGGGAAGTGTGCGCAGTCAGTGTCCTGCGACGATGCCCGACAGCTCGTTGGTGCTCTCCGGCAGGGTGACGGAGGTGATCTTCTTGCCAGTCGCCAGGTCGATGGCGTGCAAAGCCTTCTTGCTGGGGTCGGAGACGTACGCGGTGTCGTCGCGGACGAACAGGGTGGGCCGGGCCTGCTGCCAGTCCAGCGGCTCCTGCCACTTGCCCACGACGGAGATCTTCTTCTCGACTTCGCCGCTGGTCTGATCAATGACGTGGATGGCGCCGTCGGTGCCGAGGACAAGAGCTTCGCCCTCCGGGCCGCGGGCCAGCGAGCGGAAGGAGTAGCTGGTGCCCAGGTCGACCAAGCGCAGCTTCTTCTTCTCCGTGTCGATGAGGGAGATGCGGGTCGGCCGCTCCAGCTCGGCCTCTCGGTCGGTCTTGTAGTCGCCCAGGAGGACCGGGGAGGCGTCGCTGCCAGCCTGGTTGCCAATGCGGCCATAGCTGTCGGGGGCGTCGACCTTGGTGAACTTCCCGTCCTTGTAGATCAGGATGCCGTCCTCGCAGCCGACGGCGATGGCCTCGTCCTGGGCGGCCGCCTCACCGTGCACGCCGGGGCACTTCACGTTGCGGGTGATCTCCTTGTTGTTTTCGTCCAGCACCAGCACGCCGGTCCGCTTCTCCTCGGTGCCCAGGGTGCTGAGAAGTTCGCCGTTGGCCAGTTCGATGGCGACACCATGGTGTGCCTGGGCAGAGGTGTAGGTGCGTCCTTCCGGCTTCTTGCCGCCGCTCAAATCGGCGGGGTCGAAGACGTTGACCTCTCCGGTGCCGTCGGTGAAGAGCACCGTCTTCCCCGCGTGACGTACAACGTGGCCGGGCTTGGAGCCCTTGTACTCCATGCCGGTGAGGGCCTGCCCGGTGGCATCCAGCACGCGGAAGCCCGTGTCGGTGGAGACGATGACGTGGTTCTCGTCACCGGCGGGGTTGACCCGGTTGAAACCGGACATCTCGATGGTCTTGGTCAGCTTGAGGTTCTCGCCGTCCAGGATGTACAGGCCACCGTCAAAGGTGGCGACCAGCGGGTCCTTGACCACGACGGCGGGCGTGGCGTTCGCGGTGCCCTCAGCCTTGGCGTCGGAGGAGGCTTCATCCCCTCCGCAGGCAGTCAGGACCGTGGACACCGCCAGGGCGAGTGCCGTCCCGGGGAGGGCTCTGGTGCGTATCGACTTGTTCATCGGTGTGTTCCTTTCCGCGCCGCTCGGCGGCGGCAAGTGGTGTGTCGCGTGCGGCATGTGGTGCATGACGGTTCCGGTCCGGTCGCCCGGTGTCCGTCTGGGGGTTGAGGGGGGTCAGTCGCCGCTTGTTCCGGCGGTCAGGCCGTCGGTCATGGCGGTGGTGTTGGCGCGCATCATCCGCAGGTAGGTGTCGACGCCCTCGCCCTTGGCGGTCAGCGACTCCGAGTAGAGCTCCACGACCTGGACCTGGCCACCCAGTTCCGTGCGCAGGACCTCGGCGAGCCGGGTGGGCTGGGAGGAGTCGGCGAACACGGTGCGTACGCCGGCCTCCTCCATCGCCTCGGTGAGCGAGCGCAGGTCGGAGGAGCTGGGTGAGGCCAGCGTGGTGCCGCTAGGGATCACCGCGCCGATCACCTCGAAGCCGAAGCGGTCGGCGAGGTAGCCGAAGACGTGGTGGTTGGTCACCAGGGCGCGCTTGTCCTCGGGAATGTGGTCGAAGGACTTCTCCATCCAGGCGGTGAGGTCCGTGAGTGCCTCGTCGTAGCGGTCGGCATGTGCGCGTATCGCGCTGTCGTCCACGCCGTCGACGTGCTTGATCACCTGGTCGGCTATCAGGCCGGTGGCCTTGCGCACCCGGTCGGGATCGGTCCAGAAGTGCGGGTCGGGTTGTCCCTCCTCTTCCTCGGGGCCGACGCCGTCGGCCGTCCGGAAGGTGAGCGGGTCGACCGCGTCGCCGACTGCGAAGGTGGCGACGCCGGAGTCGCGGGCAGCGTCCACGTGCCGCAGGACGTTCTCCTCCAGCCCCAGGCCGTTGTAGACCACCAGGTCGGCGCGCTCCAGCTCGGCGGCCTGCGCCGCCGACAGGCCGAAGGAGTGCGGATCGGCGTTGGGCTTCATCAGGACGGTGACGTCGGCTGCATCACCGACGATCTCCCTGGTGATGTCGCCGAGGATGTTGGTCGTGACGACGATGCTGGGCTGGTCCTCACCGGTGGTGCAGGCGGAGGCAGCAGCGACCGTGACGAGGGCGAGCAGGCCCACGATCAGACTGCGCAGCCGTGCCACTCTCACCCGCACGAGCTGCTTCGCCGCACTCCGGCTCATCGGCCGGTCTCCGCCATGAGGACCGGCTCGATGTCCAGATCGAAGGAGCGCGCGATGCGCAGGTCGTCGTTGTAGTCGATCTCGAACACCTTCTTGCCCTCGGGGTCGTTGACGTAGGCGCGGCTGCGGTCGACCTCGATCACGGGAGCGCTGTCATCGGTGTCGGCCCGCTCTTCTCCGGTGAGGAGCGCCTTGGTCCGGGCGATCTGCTTTCCGGTGGCGATGTCGTATCCGTGAAGTGAGCCGTCGGTCTCCAGGACGAGCAGCGGGGAGCCCTCTCCGGCGGTGTTGGCGGCGACTACGGGCCCGGTGTCCACCCGGGTCCAGGTCCGTGCGCTGACGTCCAGGACCCATACGGCGTCGTCTCCGGCCGGTGCGGTGAGGGTGTCGCTGCCGGGTCGCTGGCGGAAGGAGGTGGCCCGTTCCTTCGCCGGGACTTCTTCGCCGTAGGGGATCTCCTGGGCGGTGAACGCGCCGTCCTCCATACGGACGAGCAGGGCGCCGTCGGCGCAGCCGAGGACCACGCCACGCCGGGTGACGGCGTCTCCTCGCGGTTCCTCGCACTCCACGTCCGGGGATGCGGCGCGCTTGCCCTTCCGGTCGAACACGACGAGCTTCGTGGTGCTCGCCTCGTCGGCGAAGGCCAGCAGATGTTCCTCGTACGGCAAGACGGCGCCGGTGTAGGTGCCCTCCAGTGTCCGGGACGACGCGATCTCGCCCTTCTCCAGCTTGCTCCGGTCGTACAGAACAGTCCGCCCGACCTCGTCGGTCACCGCGGTCACGACGACGTCGCTGCGCACCTGCGCCTGGCGGCCCACGGCAAGCTTGCCGACGTCACGTATCGCCGAGCTGTAGTAGTGGATGTGGTCCCCGTGGTCCACCGTCCAGGCGCCACTGTCGAGCACCTGCGTGCCGCCGGAGGCGTGGAGGTAGCCGAATCTTCCGTCCGTGCCCAGCCGGACGGCACCTTCCACCCGGGCCGTCATGTGCACCTTGCCGGTGATGAGGTCGAGAACCCTGCTGTCTCCGCGGTGGGGGTCGTTGAGGAGCAGACGGGACTGCTGCTCGGCGGACTCCTCCGCCCCCTCGACATACCCGTGCGGAGTGGCGGACGAGAAACTCGCCGCGGGTCGTGAGTCGTTGTCCTTCTCCCCCGCGCAGCTCGTGGCGAGCAGCGCGGTGAGCACCAGTGTGGCCGAAGCCCACGGAGCGACGTTTCTGCGGACGGTCATAGCGATCGCCTCAGGCTTCTTTCAGTTGGCTTCAAGGGCGGGGGCGGGGGCAAGGCGCGGACGACGGTGACGCAGGCCCGACACCACGTGGGAGAGGAAGAACAGGCTCACCGCGAGGGCCGAGACGGTCGCGCCGGCGGCGGTGCCCAGGTGCCAGGACAGCAGCAGGCCGCCGAACGTGGCGGCGACGCCGAGAAGTGCGGCAAGCGCCATGACCCCACGGACGCTGCGCGCCCACGGCAGGGCTGCCGCCGGCGGAGCGATGAGCAGGCCGAGGACCAGCAGCGTTCCCACGATGTGGAACGAGGCGACGATCGCCAGACCGAGCAGGCCGAGCAGCACGGCGTTGGCCAGGCGCGGACGCAGCCCCAGGGTCTGGGCCTTGCGTGAGTCGAACGCCAGGGCCAGGAAGGCGCGGTGACCGAGGACCGACACCATCAGCGCCGCGGACAACGCTCCCGCGAGCAGAAAGAGGTCCTGCTGCTGGACGGCGAGGACGTCACCGAACAGGAAGCCCGTCAGGTCCACCGCAAAGGACTGCGAACGCGAGACGATGATCACGCCGAGCGAGAGCATGCCAACGAAGAGCAGTCCGATGCCGGTGTCCTGGGACAGCCTCGGTGTACGTCCGAGTACGGTGACGCCAGCCGTCATGAGGGTGGCGCTGGCCACCGCGCCCACCAGCAGGTTTCCGCCGAACAGCGCGGCCAGCGCGACCCCCGGCAGCAGACCGTGGGACATGGCGTCACCAAGGAAGGCCATCCCCCGCAGAACCACCCAGGTGCCCGCCAGCGCACAGATCGCGGACACCAGGACTCCGCCCCATAGGGCTCGCTGCACAAAGGTCACTTCGAACGGGGCCGTCAACCAATCCATGGCGAGGACACTACAATGAAAACCATGTTCAACAAATCACTCCCCTCGCCCACTTCCCCCCAGGACCGGACTCCTCACATCCGCTTCACCGACTTGTGTGCCGGCTACCCAGGACGCCCCGTTCTCCGGCAACTCACCGCAGAAATAGCGAGGTTGACCACGACAGCACTCGTCGGACCGAACGGCAGCGGCAAGTCGACCCTGCTCGCCGTTCTCGCCCATGTGATCCATCCGACATCCGGCGACGTTCAGCACGCCGGAGAACGGCCACCCGCGTTCGTACCGCAGCACGGAGCCGTCGGCGACACCCTGCCGCTCACCGTTCGGCAGACCGTGGAGATGGGACGCTGGGGCGAGCGCGGACCATGGCGTCGGCTAACCCGCCGGGACCACTCAACCGTGGATTCCGCGCTCGAACGGCTCGGCATCGGCGACCTCGCCCCACGCCAACTGGGGGTACTGTCGGGCGGACAGCGTCAACGCGCCCTCATCGCACAGGGGTTGGCGCAGGAGTCGGACCTGCTGCTTCTCGACGAACCGACCACGGGTCTGGACCCGGAGGCGCGGGAACGGATCGGGGCACTGCTGACGGCACTCGTCGCCGACGGTGTGACGGTCGTCCAGGCCACGCACGACCTGGAGGTCGCACGTGCGGCGGACGCCTGCCTCCTGCTCCAGGACGGCCGCCTCGCCGGACAAGGGCATCCCGACCAAGTGCTCACCACATCGACGCTGTCCCGAATCTGGCAACCACTTTGAAGTACGGTCTCCCGCCTCACGGGCAGCTGGCAGCCACGTTTCCCATCTCGGCTCCGGACCGGCAGAGCTCCGGTGCTGGAGGAAGGTTCAGGTCGGGCGCCCACTCTCGGGGAGCGGACTGTGGCCCTCGGACCAGTCGTTGACCCAGCCGCAACCCGCGCACGCATACCGGCCATCGAGACCCGCGATCTGTGTCCCGCACTGAGCGCACCCTATAGAGGTGATCTCGGGATGCGGCAGAGGCTTCTCAGGCGCGGCTGGCCGTTCCGGTTCCGGGGCAATCGCCATGGTCGGACGCTACCGCCGTGGGCAGTGACGTCAGGGGCCGGAACCGACGCCACCACACTCTCTTTACAAGCGCCGGGCAAGCCGGTCCTCGCAGGCTTGCCCGCGGCTGGTGAAGGCTTGCCCATAGGGCTGGCGGCAGGCTTACCCAGGAGCAACCAGGAACGTGACCAACGACCGGTCCCGAAAACGAGACGACGGATAAGGAAACATGACTCTTCTCCGGGACTGCGCCGGTAGCCGCGCTGAAAACGAGGCCGGTACCAGCGCAGTAATCTGACCTGGCAGCAGGTCAGTTGAGGACCGGACCTCACCGACCCACGCGCCGTAAGCGGTCTGCCGGGTCTCGGTAGACTCTCCACCGTCACTGAGAGTCGGCGCGGTCCACTTCACGGTCCAGGTCGCGGTCGCATGCCCCGGTACTGCGCCATCCGCCACCATCCCGAGGCGCTCCGCACCACCACGTGAGCACGCCGCAAACGCCGTCCCCCGGACGGCGATTGCCACTGTCCTCATCACCGTCGCCCAGGCACTGGCCTGCCTCCCAGGCTCCCACGCGAACTCGTCCACCAGGCAAACAAAGGAGGTGACCTCCCAGATCCCCCTGAGAAGAACGGACATATCCGCCGAGCTGGGAGGTGCCGACCACCGGGCCTGTCCTGACCGGATGCCAAGCCGCGAGAACGGTGGGCGGCAGGCTCGTAGCACCGTCCGTCGCAGAGGAAGCTCCAGAGGACGTCGACAGCGGCGAGCGAGGCGTCACCCATTCGGCCCGTAATGATTGCAGCAGAGCGGAGTTGGGGGTGGGCTGTCAGTGCGCCTGGCGATAGTCGCCGGCGCCAGGAGCGGCCCCGCCGAACGGGCAGGGCCAGCCCCCACCGACCCACACGAGACTTGGAGATTCCCATGCCCTACCGCAAGGGACAGTACGTGGAGTACCGCGACCAGCAGGACGAGCTTCAACGCGGCGAGATCCGGAGTGCCGAGGGCAGCGGGGCACAGACTCGCTACGCCGTCCAAAACGAGGTGACCATGCGCGAAGACAAGGTCAGCGAGAACCAGATCGAGCGGGAGCTGTAGTAACCCCCCTGCTGACGCAGCCCGCCATTGCACCAACCAAAGTGCAACGGCGGGCTGCCAGCTGTCCTGGCCGGAGCCGCGCACGAAGTTGCCGCCCCGGGCCACCAGGTTGGATCCGTGCAAACCGGTGATCGAGGAGATTCTGCGGGCGGATCTGGACGCGCCACGCAAGCAGCGGCACGCGGTGACCCGGATCTTCCACCGGCTGGTCGAGGAGCACGGGGCGGATGTCTCCTACGGGGTAGTGCGCTACTACGTCACTGGCAGGAGACCCGAGATCTTGTTCGAGTCAGGCAAGGCGCCACTGGAGGCGTTCGTCCCACAGACCCACCTGCCCGGCCATGAGGCGGAGGTCGACTTCGGTGACGTCACCGCGCGCCTGGCCGGCGAACGAGGGAGCGATCCGTCGGCGGGTGCAGCGGATCATGGCCACCAACGCGGACACCGCCACTCACACACCGCCCAACCCTGCACCGTCCACGCCCAGGCGCCACGACCACGGCCACCACGCGGCGCCGCAGCCCGGGCACCCCGGCATGCTGCCGTGACTTACGCCCGCCCGGGCCCTGGCGAACACAGGCGTCTGCCGGTTCCCTCCTGCACGAGGGTGGCCGTCAGCCGCTCGGGCTCGTGCCGGTGCCGTTCTTCTTCATGCATGTGTCGTCGAAGGCCATGAGGGTGATGACGCCGTCCTCCCCAGCGTTCCGGTATTCCGCCCCCATCGTCCAGCCGCGCTGCTTCAGGACGACGTGGGCTTCGTACACCGCCCCGTCCGTGCCCTTGTACTCTTTGCGGTCCCCGGGCTGCTGCCAGTCGCGTTCGCGCAGCTCGTCCACCACCTTGTCGAAGCGGGCCGTGTCGGCCGGAGTGGCCTTGGTGCCGAAGCCCTTGAAAGCGATGCCGCACGCCCGCGCCGATCCGGCCGGAGCGTCGGCGTTCACGTCAGCGAATTCCGGTGCGTTTGCCGGAAGGCCCGCGTCGGCGGCTGCGGTGTCGAGGTCGGTGCGCACGACGTCCTTCGTGAGCGGCCCGGTGCCCGTAGGCCGTGGTGACGCCGACATCGGCGCGGCGGTCGCCCCGGTGCCGGTTCCAGCACCGGTGTTGCTCGTGCCGCAGCTTGTGGCTCCGAGTGCGACGACCGCTGCGGCCACGGCGGCGGCCCTCTTCGTCCTGCTCATAGGTGTCCCCTCCCAGGTCGCACGGGTCATGCACCCCGCGATCAGGGGAGGAGTGTGCCACGGCGCGCCGACGAGCGGCCCCCTGGCCCCACCGGGTGGGACGACTCAGCGAAGGAGTAGCCCGGCTGTCATGCCTAGTAGTGCTTGGTCAGGTCGGCTGTGGTGGTGAGTGTCTTTGGGGTTCGGTTGGCGTTGAGAGTGTGTGACTGCGGACGAGATTGCTGTGGTACGTGGTGAGTTGGACGCGTTCGCGGCGGAGGTGTGGGTCTTCGTTGTATCCACCTGCCCGTTCGCCCTCCCCAGGAAGCGCGTTCGGCCATGAGTCGGGCGTAACGTTCGCGGGCTGCGACGTCGGTTGCGTTCTCCAGATCGCTGGTGTCGTGATCCCATGCCTTCAGCGCGTCCAAGATGCGGTCTCGGTTGTGGCAGTCAGTGCTGGTGGCCAGCAGACGGCGGACGTGGTCGACCAGCTTGTCCCGGTGCTCGGTGAGGAGCGGGTGTTCTGCGAGGAGGGATGGCGGCGACGAGGCTGCGTCGCGCCGCGCTCTCGTGACCAAAGAGGGGCTGGACAGCGGAGAAGATCGCCGGCCGCAGGTCCCGAAACGCGCGCATCTCCTCGTACTCGTGGAGGAACCGCTCGCCGTAGTGGCGTTCGCCGATGGCGACGCTGCCCTTGCCGAACCTCATCCATCCCTCTTCTTCGGAGGGAATCCCCGCCTTCAGGACTCTGCTGAGGAATGCGTGATTCGAGCAGGACTGGGTCGTTGTTCCTCCGTGACTGTTGTGGT
>NZ_JBHVFU010000028.1:0-100127 GCF_042801455.1 Streptomyces sp. NPDC057565
ACGTGCACACAGTCCGCAAAACAGACACCGCGAAGCGGCGGACGAAGAAGTCAACGACCCCACGTCCACGCCGAACAGGTTAAAGATCAAGCTAGATCGCGCCGAGGAAGGCACGGACCGCGGCGGCGAATGCGTCCGGGGCGGTGGAGGGGATCAGGTGGTCGCCTTCCAGCTCGGAGGTCACGGTGCCGGGACGACGCTCGACCATGGCGCGGATCTGCTCGGGCGGGATGATGCCCTTGGTGCCGTGAATGAGCAGGGCGGGGCAGGTGCTGGCCGTCCAGTCGTCCCAGTGGTCACCGTGCACCTGCTCCTCGGACCGGTGCATGTCCTGCGGGTGGAAGGGCAGTCGCCAGCTGCCGTCGGGGTTCTCACGGAGCCGGTCGGAGAAGTACGGCGCGGCCGGGCCCAAACCGGCCACGAGCGCGTCTCGGGTGGCTGCCCCGTAGGGCAGCCCCAGGAGGAAGCCGAGCGGATTCGGCCCGTCCAGGTCGAGCGCGACGGGGCCCTCGGTGTTGACGAACGCGCTGACGCGCTCGGGGTGGCGGGCTGCGAACTGGTAGGCGTTGATGGCTCCGAGGGAGTGGCCGAGCAGGACGACGCGGCCCAGATCGAGGTGGTCCAGGAGCGCCAGGACATCGGCGAGGTAGCCCTCCCGGGAGTAGTCACAGGCACGGTCGGACTCACCCTGGCCGCGCTGGTCCGGGGCGATCAGCCGCCATTCGGGGGTCAGCGCACGGGCGAGCGGGGCGAACGTGGCGCCCTCGGACAGGTGTCCGTGCAGCGCGACCAGCGGGCGGCCGGTGCCGCCGAAGTCGAGGTAGGACAGCCGACGTCCGTCGATGTTCAGTTCGGCGCGGACTGCGGTGCCGTTCGAAGCCGTGTCGTTCACTGCGGATCTCCCCTGCTCGATGGCGATGGAAGGACCGTAGGGAAAATTGGGCGCTTGCACAAGGCGTTTGCCTCATTCGATCGCCTAAGGCTTTCGTCTGATGCGTTCGATCCACCGTTGGATAGCATGCGGCCATGGGAAATCGCGAAGACCTGCTCGCCGGGGCCCGCCGCTGCCTGGAGGAAAAGGGGTGGGCGCGCACCACCATCCGCGACATCACGGCCGCGTCCGGCGGCGTCAGCATGGCCGCGATCGGCTACCACTTCGGCTCCCGCGAGGCGCTGCTGAACGCGGCGCTCATCGAGGCGATCGACGAGTGGGGGACGCACACCGGCCGCACCCTCGCCGCGTTCGAGCGGGAGGGGGCCACGCCCGCCGAACGCTACGAGGCGATGTGGGACCGGGTGATCGAGTCCTTCGGCACCCACCGCGCCCTGTGGCTCGCCTCGATCGAGGCGCTCGCCCAGGCCGAGCACTCCGCGGACCTCCGCCGCTATCTCGCCGGGGGCCAGGCCGAGGGCCGGCGCGGGCTGGCGGCGATCCTCAGCGGTGTCGACGAGGACGCGGTCGACGACGCCGCCGCGCGCACCCTGGGCGGCGTCCAGATGGCCCTGCTCAGCGGCCTGATGACGCAGTGGCTCACGGATCCCGGCCAGGCCCCCACCGGCGCCGACGTCGTCGCCGGGCTGCGCGCGTTGGCCCGGATCGTCGGCCCCGGCCGGTCCTGAGCCGCCCGCCGGGCCCGGTGTTCGACCGGCTGGAGAAGGAGCGTCACGCCATCGCCGGCGTCATCGAGCGGATCGACCAGGCGCTGGGGGCCCGGGTCATCGGCGAGGACGGCGCCGGAGCGGCGACGATGACGCTGCGTTCGGCCATCGAACTGCTCACCGATGTGCTGGTCCCGCATCCGGCAGACGAGGAGCGTGAACTCATCGAGCCGATGGCCCGGTTCGGCACCGGCCGGTAGGGACGCATCGCGGGTGAGGGGCCGGCCGTGGAGGTCGGTCCCTCACCCGTGTTGCAGCGCTCGGGGCGTGTTGCCCGTGACGACGGGGCGGCCCAGGTCCGCGTCTCGGTGACGCCGCACCGGATCCGGGGGCAATCCACCCCGTCGGCCGGGTACACCGCCTGCCGCACCGGGGATGATCCGGTCACGCCTCCGGCCTGCCCTTCGCCACCGCCCCGGGCTACTCCTCGAAGTAGGCGTCAAGCACCACGTCGAGTTCTTCCGCCCACGCCTTGAGACTGCTTCTGTCGGCCGCCTCGACCTCGGCGTTGAACCAGCGGCGGGACGACATGTGGACGGTGACGGTGAATCGGCGCCCGAACCGGGGGACCTTCACCTCGACCGCTCCGACCTCGTCCCAGTGGAACTCGGCCTCCTGGTCGTCCAGCCGGAACCGGATGCCGTCACGGTCCGCGGTGATCGAACCCCGCCGGTCGCTGACCTCGAATACGGGCCCGTTCTCGGCCTTCTCGTCCTTCTCGTGTTCCTCCTGCTCCCCGTCCTTTGCGTCCTCCGAGCCGGAATCGGCGGCGGAGCCCCCGGGGGCACCCTCCGCAAGGGCGCCGTCGGGGACGGCACCTTCGGGCGCCGGCTCCTCGGTCTTCTCCTGGTCCGCCTCGGGCGTCCCGACGGCGAGGGGGGCCGTGAGACCAGGTATGTACGCCGGGTCTGTCCCTGCGGCGTACGCGGGCTGAGTGTTCGGATCTATGCGCTGCTCCACGGCGGGCAGTATGGCCGACGAACCTGTACGAGACCAGTAAGGGCCGGACGGGCCGTGAAGTCATGCGAGAACGTACCGAGTTGGCGGAGCACGAACCGGCGTCCGCAGGACCTCCGCGGCGCCCGCGGCCAGGAGCCCCGGGTGATCGATACGATCGACGCCCCGGGAGGGGCATGCCCTGCTCCTGTTCCGCAACCCGCAGTCCGGCGGACGGGATGGCGATCGCCTACCGCTCGATGGTGACCTTCGGAGCCCTGCCGTCACTCCCGACCGTCTCCTTCCGCAGCGTTCACGACTTCACCGCCCTCCAGACGTGTCCGCCTTCCTGGTGCCGTCGCTGTCGATCGACACGGGCACGCAGACCGGCGAGCGGACGACCACCCGCCCCGCGCCCCGGACCGGGCTGCTCACGGGGCTGCCCGTCGGCGCCGCCGGAACCTCTGGCGCTCGCCCTCGGGATCTCCACCGACGTCGGGTGCGGTGCGGTCGTCGGCTGCGGGCGTGCCCACACACGCCCGTTCGTACCCATTCTTTGCCCGAGTCTGTTTACATCGCCGCCTCACGGCCGTAACCTGACGGCGAAACCACACAGTCGGACATTGATCGGAACCAAAACAACATGTACGCACCGGAGCGGCAGCAGGAAATCCTCCGCCTCGCCCGCGAGAGCGGCCGGGTCGATGTGGTGTCCCTGGCCGAGGAGTTCCAGGTCACCGCCGAGACCGTGCGGCGTGACCTGAAGGCCCTCGACCGGGCCGGGCTGCTGCGGCGCGTCCACGGCGGTGCGATCCCGGCCGGGCGACTCGACTTCGAGCCCGATCTGGCCGAACGCGATGCGGTGGCCATCGACGAGAAGGAACGCATCGCGGCCGCCGCGCTCGGCGAACTCCCCGTCGACGGCAGCGTGATCATCGACGCGGGCAGCACGGCCGCCCGGCTGGCCGCGGTCATCCCGCTGGACGCCCACCTCACCGTGGTCACCCACGCGCTGCCGGTCGCCGTCCGGCTCGCCGACCACCCGGGCATCGCGCTGCACCTGGTCGGCGGCCGGGTCCGGCACCGTACCCGCGCGGCCGTCGACGCCTGGGCGCTGAACGCCTACCGCGAGGTCAACGCGGACGTCGTCTTCCTCGCCACCAACGGCTTCTCCCCGAACGGCGGTCTCACCACGCCGGACCTGGCCGAGGCCGCCGTCAAGCGCGCCATGATCTCCGCCGCGCGGCGGGTCGTGCTGCTCGCCGACTCCGCCAAGTTCGGCCAGGAGCACTTCGCGCGCTTCGGTGATCTCGCCCAGGTCGACCTGCTCATCACCGACACCGGACTCGGCCCCGACGACGCCCTCGCCATCGAGAGCCAGGGCACGGAAGTAGTACGTACATGATCCTCACCGTCACCCCCAACCCGAGCCTGGACCGTACGTACGAACTGCCCGGGCTCACCCGCGGCACCGTGTTGCGGGCCACGACGGACCGGGTCGACCCCGGCGGCAAGGGCATCAACGTCTCGCGCGCGGTCGCCGCGGCCGGCCACCGTACGGTCGCCGTCGCACCGCTCGGCGGGCCGGAGGGCGCACTGCTCACCCGGCTGCTCGGCGAGCACGGCATCGAGGCGGCAGGAGTCCCGATCGTCGCCAGCACTCGTATCAACGTCACGCTCGTCGAGCCCGACGGGACACTCACCAAGGTCAACGCCGTCGGTCCGCAGCTCACCGGCGCCGAAGCGGAGGCCCTGCTGGAAGCGGTACGGATCCGGTCGGCGGGCACGGACTGGATCGCCTGCTGCGGCAGTCTGCCGCGCGGGCTGCCCCCGCAGTGGTACGCAGAGCTGGTCGCCCGGAGTCACCGCGCCGGGGTCCGGATCGCCCTCGACACCTCCGGAGCCGCGCTGACCGCAGCCCTGCGGGAGCGGCCCGATGTGATCAAGCCGAACGCGGAGGAGCTCGCCGAAGCGGTCGGTCGCCCGCTGGCCACGGTGGGCGACGCCGTGAAGGCGGCCGAGGAGCTGCGTGAGCGCGGTGCCCGAGCCGTGCTCGCCAGCCTGGGGGCCGACGGGCAGCTGCTGGTCGACGGCACGGGCACCTACTTCGGCACCGCCCGGGTGGAGTCGGTCCGCAGCAACGTCGGAGCGGGCGACGCCTCCCTCGCGGGCTTCCTCGCCGCGGGCGGAAGCGGCCCGGCCGCGCTCGCCGCTGCGGTCGCCCACGGGGCGGCGGCCGTACAGCTCCCCGGCAGCGTCATGCCGACCCCCGCCGATCTCGACCTGTCGGCGGTCACCACGACCCCCGACATCCCCCTGGACCGCCCCCTGAAGGAGCCGGCGCCGTGACCGCCGCGCCTCCGCGAACGACCCCGCACCGCCCCACGTCCCCCCGCACCGCCCACAGGACGGTCCCCGAGCAAGGAGCCCCGCGATGAGTGAACTGATCACCGCGGCACTGGTCGATCTCGATCTTCCCGCCGAGACGAAGGACGACGCCGCCAGGTCGCTCGCCGAGCGGATGGTCGCGGCCGGCCGCGTCACCGACCTCGACGGCTTCCTCGCAGACGTCGCCGCCCGTGAGGCCCAGATGCCGACCGGTCTGGACGGCGGCATCGGCATCCCGCACTGCCGCAGCGAGCACGTCTCCGTGCCGACCCTCGCGTTCGGCCGCAGCGAGCGTGGCATCGACTTCGGCGCTGCGGACGGCCCCGCCGATCTGATCTTCCTGATCGCGGCTCCGGCCGGGGCGGACGACGACCACCTCACCATCCTCTCCGGCCTGGCACGACGGCTGATGGACCCGGAGTTCACAGGCGCACTGCGCGCGGAGCGCGATGCGGGTGCGGCCGCCGCCCTGATCCGCGGCGAAGAGGCCGCGGCGGACGAGTCGGCGCCGGACGCTGCGGCGACCGAGGAGCCCGCAGGAACCGCCCCGGCCACCCCCGCCGCCGAACCCTTCCGAATCGTCGCCGTCACCTCATGTCCGACCGGCATCGCCCACACCTACATGGCTGCGCAGTCCCTGGAGGCCGCCGCCCGCGCCGAAGGCGTGGAACTCACCGTCGAGACGCAGGGCTCGGCCGGCTTCGAGCGGCTGGACCCCGCGGTCATCGCCGCCGCCGACGCGGTCATCTGGTCCCACGACGTCGAGGTGCGCGAGAAGGCGCGGTTCGACGGCAAACCTCTCGTCGACACCGGGGTCAAGGCGGGGATCAACCGGCCCGCCGAGCTGATCGCCGAAGCCCGGCAGAAGGCAGCGCGCGGCGAGATCAGCACTGTCTCGGACGGCACCGGTCCCCAGGACGACGGCACCCCGTCCGCCGGTGACCACGCACACTTCGGGATCCGGCTGCGGACCTATCTGATGTCCGGCGTCAGTTACATGGTGCCGTTCGTCGCCGCCGGTGGCCTTCTCATCGCGCTGTCGTTCGCCATCGGCGGCTACGAGATCGCCGGCGCCAAGTCCGTCGCCGACCACTTCGTCTGGGGAGAGACCGCCAGCTGGGCCGCTCTGCTCAACCAGATCGGCACCGCGGCATTCGCCTTCCTGGTGCCGGTGCTGGCCGGATACATCGCGTACGGCATGGCTGACCGGCCCGCACTCGTCCCCGGTTTCGTCGGCGGTGCCATCGCCCTCACCATCAACGCGGGCTTCCTCGGCGGTCTTGCCGCGGGTCTGCTGGCCGGTGCGGTGGTGATGGCGATCCAACGGGTGAAGGTCCATCCCACGCTGCGTGGCATCATGCCGGTGCTGGTGATCCCCCTGGTCGCCTCGACCGTCGTCGGCTTCCTGATGTTCATCGTCGTCGGCAAGCCGATTGCCTCGCTCCAACGGGCCCTGACCGACGGACTCAACGGGCTCTCCGGATCGAACGCGATCATCCTGGGCGTCGTCCTCGGCCTGATGATGTGCTTCGACATGGGCGGTCCGCTCAACAAGGTCGCGTACGCCTTCGCGGTCGGCGGCCTGGCCGACCCGACGCCCGGCAGCCTCAAGGTGATGGCTGCGGTCATGGCGGCCGGCATGGTGCCGCCGCTGGCCATGGCCCTCGCGACGACCGTGCGCGGCAGCCTGTTCAGCAGGACCGAGCGGGAGAACGGCCGGGCGGCCTGGGTGCTGGGCGCGTCCTTCATCAGCGAGGGCGCGATCCCGTTCGCGGCGGCCGACCCCCTCCGGGTGATCCCGTCGGCCATGGTCGGCGGCGCGGTCACCGGTGGACTGTCGATGGCCTTCGGCTGCACACTCCGCGCCCCGCACGGCGGCATCTTCGTGGTGCCGCTCATCGGCAGCCCGTTCCTCTACCTGCTGGCCATCGCCGTCGGTACGGCGGTCGCGACCACCCTGGTCGTCCTCCTCAAGGGGATGCGCAGGACCGCGCCGACGCCCGCCCCGGCGACCGGCGAACCCCAGATATCCGTCGCCGCCTGACGGACTCCACCTCCCACCACCCACACGGAAGAGAGATCACCATGCACCAGCGCACCGTCGCCGTCGGCTCCCGCAGCGGACTGCACGCCCGTCCGGCCTCCTTGTTCGTCCAGGCAGCCACCCGGCAGCCGGTCAGGGTGACCATCGGCCGGGACGGCCAGAGCCCGGTCGACGCCCGGAGCCTGCTCTCGGTTCTCGCCCTCGGGGCCCAGCACGGCGACTCGATGGTGCTGGCCGCGGACGGCGAGGGTGCGGAAGCCGCGATCGAGGAACTGGCCACGCTCCTCGCCCGCGATCTCGACGCGACGCCGTAAAGCCGCAACGCCGCCGGACGGCGCGGCAGCACCTCGTCATTCGGCCCGCAGGGCGATCTCGAACCAGGTGGTCTTGCCGCGCCCCGCGGGCGAGCTTCCCCAGTCGCCGGCAAGCGCGTCGACGATCAGCAGTCCGCGCCCGGACTCGGCCTCCTGATTGGTCTCCTCGTCCGCGACGATCGCCGTCGGGACGGGCGGATGTGGGTCACTGTCGCGGACTTCGACGCGGATGCGGTCCGGGTACTCCCGCAGCCTCAGTTCCACTTCGCTGTCGGCGTGGATCAGTGCGTTGGTGACCACCTCGGTCGTCACCAGTTCCAGGGTTTCCTGCAGCTGCGCCCTGTCCCACTGGCGCAGCAGGTCCCGCAGGAACACTCTGACCTGGGCGACTGCCTGCAGGTGGTGTCGCTGTACCGACATCCGCGCCGTCCGCCGGTGGCCCTGGGGATGCGCTCCCTCGTACCGCACCAGCAGCAGAGCCGCGTCGTCGGCGAGCACCCGCCACTCGCGGCGGTCCGCGACGATGCGGTCGGCGAGCACCTCCAGGTTGTCTCCGCTGTGGTCGGCGAGCACCCGGCCGAGCTTCGCCATCGCCGCGTCCGATCCGAGGAGCCGCGCGTCCAGCAGGCCGTCGGTGAACAGTGCCAGTACCGAGCCCGGCTCCAGCTGCGCATCGCTCTGCTCGTACCGCGCCAGTGGGTCGACGCCCAGCGGAGGTCCGACGGGCAGCGGCCCGGTGATGCTCCGCCCTCCCGCTCCGACGAGGAGCGGACTCGGGTGGCCCGCGGTCGCCGTGGCGGCGGTCCCGGTCGACAGATCGAGCCAGACGCAGCAGCAGGTGGCGTACAGATCCGTGTCCAGCCCGGACAGGAGCCGGTTGCTCCGTTCGAGCACGGTGGCCGGGTCGTGCCCCTCGGTGGCGTACGCCCGGACGCCGCTGCGCAGCTGCCCCATGACCGCCACCGCTTCCAGGCTGTGGCCCTCCACGTCACCGATGACCAGGCCGATTCCGCCGCCGGGCAGCGGGACGATGTCGTACCAGTCGCCGCCCACCTCCGCCCCCTCGGTCGCCGGGAGATAGCGGGCCGTGGCGACCGCCTCGGTCAGATGCGGGAGGCTGCGGGGCAGCAGACTGCGCTGCAGGGTCTGGGTGAGTGCGTGCTCGATCTCGTACGAGCGGGCCCGCTCCAGGGACTGGCCCACCTGCTCCAGCATGATCGCCAGGACGGCGAGCTCCTCGGGCGCGATGGGGCGCGCGGGTTCCGGGAATTCCAGGACGCAGCAGCCCATGGCCCGACCGTTGGAGACGAGGGGGAGGTAGGCGCGGGCCTGGACCTCCGGGTCAGGATCGCCATCCGGATAGGCGTCCCGCAGTTCCTCGGCGGACCGGAACGACCGGATCTCGAGCGAGCGGATCGTGTCCGTCTCCGGGGTGTGGCGGGACAGCAGCGTCCCCTCCACCCGGTGAACCGCCTCGCGTGAGAACCCCGAGGCGCCGATCACGTGCAGCCGCCCCTGCTGGGCGAGGCACAGCATCACCGCCCGGCCGCCGAAGGGCCGCACCACTTGGGATTCGGCGGCGGCGAGTACGTCCCGGATGTGCACCGCGGCCGTGAGTTCGGCGGCGAGCCGTTGCAGCTGGTAGAGGAACATGCTGCTGGTCGGCACGGGGGCGGTCGGCGACTGTGCTCCCCCGCTCCTTTCCGTGGGGGCGTTGCTGTGCGGCAGCGCGGAAATGAACAGCGGGAGGTCCGGAGCCTTCATCGACACGCCCTGCTGTGCGAGGTCCTGCAGCTCGACAGCCAGGTCCTCCGCGACAACCCGGAGGTAGTCCAGCGTCTCGTCCGCGACCGGCCGCGGCGGCACCCACCGCATGGTCACGGCACCGAACCGGTGCCGGTCGGTCCGTACCGGCGCGGAGGCGACCATCATCGGGTAGGGGTTGGTGAGGAAGAGCGCGGGAACCCGACGGGTCAGCTCCCGCAGCTCCGAGTTCTCGAACAGCACCACCCTCCCCGACTGATGCGCTCGCGCCGCGGAGAAGTTGCTGTCGTCCGCCGCGATGCCCGAGGGCACCGTGAAACTCATGGTGGTGTCGACCATCATCGCGGCCACCAGCGCCCGGTCGTCCTCCGTCAGCAGATAGGCGGTGCAGGTGGTGAAGTCGACATGGTGATTCAGGCGTCGCAGGGCCGCGGCGATGGCGCGGTCACGGGACGTCGTCGCACGCCCGGCCGGCCCGTCGGGGCATGCCGCGGAGGATGGGGAGTCCATGAGATCCACCCCGGTGCGTCGGCGACAGGTGGGGCTGCCCGGCTGCTCGGCGATACGCGCCGTAGCCATTTCAGTATGGGCGCAATCCTTTAGGTACGCGCCCGCGCGACGCCACTCGGTGTCCCCACCGGTGCATGGAGGGCCGGGCGGACAGGTCGTGGTCGCCGCATCGGACTCGGAGATCCCACCGCGTACCCGTCGCGCCGCCCGGCAGGGCCGGACGCAGGCCGAACGGGCCTTGAATCCCGTATTCAAGAGGAGCTCCCTGGCCGGGGGCGGCCACCGATGAATAAGGTTGCGCTTGCACATCCCACCGAAGAATCCGGCCATGGGAAACAGTCCGTGCACACATCCGTCCTTGCTGCCGCGTGGGACGTTCACCCGTACCGAACAGCCGACAGCACAGGAGCAGGCACGATGTCAGGGACCGGCCGGGCGGCCTCGGCCGACGAGGCAGCGGAAACCCCCGCGCGCGGCGTACCGGAGCGGCCTGACCGCCCGGTGGGCCAGGACGCCCCTCTCGTGATCGGCGAACGGGTGAAGCGGCTCCGCAAGGAGCGTGAGCTGACCCAGCGCCAGCTGGCCGAGCCCTCCTACACGGCCGCGTACATCTCCACCCTGGAGGCCGGAAAGGTCCGGCCCTCCGAGGCGGCGCTGCGCCACCTCGCCGAGCGGCTCGACGTCTCGTACGAGGAGCTCGCCACCGGGCGCCCCGGCCATCTCGCCACCGCGCTCCGGCTTCGCCTGGCCGACGCACAGCGGATCCTGGCCACCGGAGACGCGGCCGATGCGGCCGTGGAGTACGGGCGGCTGCTCGCCCGGGCCGAGGAGTACGGCCTCCGGACCGAACAGGCAACCGCCCTCACCGGGCTGGGCGAATGCGCCTTGGAAACAGGTGAACTCGCCGAGGCGCGTGCCCACTTCGAGGCCGCCGAGCAGCAACTCACCGACGCGCCCCTGCCCGAGCGGGCCCGAGCGGTACGCGGCCGGGCGGTCGCCCACTTCCTCGCGGGCGAACTCCGCTACTCCTGCTACCTGCTGGAAAGCGCCCTCGATGAACTGAACACCTCGGGCCTGCAGGACCCCGGCGCCCTGCTCCAGCTCTACACCGCCTCCATCGCGCCCTACATGGACCTGGGAGCGCACGCACGCGCCGCACAGGCCGCCGACCTGGCCCTGGCGCTGGCTCCGCAGGTCTCCGATCCCGCGCTGGTCGCCTCCATGCACCGCTCGGTGGCCCGCACCCTCATCGCGGAGGGCCGGGCAGCAGCAGCCGACGCCGCGCTCGCCAAGGCGGCCGAGCTCTACCAGCAACTGCAGATGCGCACCGAACTCGCCCACTGCCATTGGATGCGCGGCTACGTCCACGCCCAGCACGACGACCTGGAAAAGGCGGAAAGCGAACTGCGCACCGCGCACTCCATGCTGATCTCCAAGCGCGCCGCCCTCTACACCTCCCAGGTCGAGGTGGAGCTCGCCGATGTACTTCGCCGCCGCGGCAAGGCCGACGAGGCCGCGGCCCTGTTGCGCGACCTGCTCGGCGGCCTCCACCCCGACCGCGGCGCGGTCCACGCGGGCGGAGCCCATCGACTGCTCGGCCTGATCGCCGAGGAATCCGGTGACGCCGAGGCCGCCGAGGAGCACTACGTCACCGCTCTCTCCCTGCTCGAACGTGCCGGAGCGGCGGGTGACCTCGCCGACATCTGCCGACTCCTGGGCGACCTGCTGCGCAGCGAGGGCCGCACCGAAGCAGCCATGGACGCCTACCGCACCGGTCTCGGTCACCGCTCCAGTCCGGGCACCACCACCCTCGGCCCGGCTCCGGCCCGTCCGCCGGAGACGCCCTGGGGCTGACGGTCCCGACCGTGGCCCCGTTTCTCACTCTCCGACTCCGCGACACGGGCGAGGAGTTCGTCACGGCCGATCGGGTCGGTTCGCGTCGACTCCACCGTGCAGGCGTGGGCTCCGGCCACCGCACCGTAGAGGCCGCACCGCCGCGGCGGTTCGCCGGCCAGCCAACCGAGGAGGAAGCCGGACACGAAGGCGTCGCCGGCGCCGTTGGAGTCCACCACCGGCCCCGGGGGCGTGACGGCCGGAATCCGGGTCACCTCGCCGTCGGCCAGCAGATAGGCGCCCTCGGCTCCGGCCGTGGCAACGACCACCTGGGCACGTCCCCGCTCGGCGACCCGTCGCATGGTCCGCTCCGGGTCTGCCAGGGCGACGGCGGAGACGAAGACGAGGTCCGCCTCGTGGGCGAACGGTTCGTGGTAGGGGTTGACGCCGTCCCAGTTGTGCAGGTCGGTCGAGATCGTCACTCCGGCCTCCCGCAGCACGGGAAGAGCGAAGGCACACGGGTAGGTGATCGAGACATGGGCATGACGGCTCGCCGTGGCCAGGGACCGGACCGTTGCCTCGGGCAGCCTGTCCCCCTCCTGCGACCGGCTGTCGTCGTACAGGGACAGCCGTCGCCCGTCGGGGCCGACGAGATTGACGGCGCGCTTGGTACCGCCGGGCAGCGGAACCTCGGTGAGTGCGATGCCACGGTCGCGGTGCAGCGCCCGGATCAGGTCACCTGCGTGGTCGTCGCCGATCATGTCGAGGTGATGGACGCGCAGGCCCAGGGCGCTCACCCCCAACGCAACGAAGTCCCCGGTCTGCCCCGCCCGTGTCTCGATCCCCGGGCGGATCATGTAGCTGTCGGCGTACGGGAGGGGCAGCTCCGGCACGTACACGATCGTGTCGACGCCCGCGCCTCCCAGGACGAGGACATCGGTCTCGGCGCTCATGGGTGTTCCTCTCCGGCCGACCGGCAACTGTGGCTGTCGGCAGGCGAGTCAAGCAGGGCAGCCATCACGACCACAAGACGTTGCAGAATCTTCCCGCAAGCATTTGCTTCTCGCCTGCCGACCCGTCGCTTCCGTTCCCTCAGGCGCGGACCAGTGGCGTGTCGACCAGGTGCTCGGCCAGGAACCACGCCTGGAGCTCGCCGGTGCGGATCACCTGGGAGACGAACAGGTCGTTGGTGCCGTCGTCCCCCAGCTCGGCGGCCCGGGCGGCGGCGTCGTGGGCGTCGATGAGGATGGCCTCATGGGCCTCGAGGAGCCGGGACAGCATCGCCGGCACCTCCTCCACGCCGTCCGGAGGACGCGGGATCGACGTGATCTCCGCTACGTGCCGGGGGTCGCCCACCGCGACGCCCCCCAGGGACTGGACACGTTCGGCGATGGTGTCGACGATTTCGAGCTGTTCCCCCGCGTGCTTGTCCAGGACCAGGTGCAGTTGGTAGAAGGTCGCTCCGCGCATCAGCCAGTGATGCTTCTTGTAGAGGCCGTAGAGGATCTGCGTGTCCGCCAGGGCCTTGTTCAGACGCTGGCAGGAATACATCCGCGCCTCGTAGGACAGACCGACCGGGAACTGCTTGACGGTCCCGAACTCCTGGATCACCTCGCCCTTCTGGTGCAGCCACGGCTGGCTGCTGCTCACGGGCTGGGACTTGTTGGTCATGATCCGCCTCCTGCGGTGCCGTGCTGTGCGTACCCGGGTGACGCTAGGCGCCCGGACGGGGCAGGGGTTGCCCGCAAGCGCACGCGGTGATGCCTGCCCGCGCACTGTGTCCGTCGCATGTGCGAGGCGTTCGCTCTCGGGCGAGACCCCGTGCGCTGGCAGGCATGGGCGGTTGCCCTGCCGCTCTAGCCTCGGCCGGGCAACCCACGCCCGGTGAGCCGGGGAACGAGGAGAGACATGAGTACGAACGAGCAGGTGGATGTGGTGGTCGTCGGGCTGGGGCCGGGCGGCGAGTACGTCGCGGGCACGCTGGCCGAGGCCGGACTCGACGTGGTGGGGGTCGAGGCGGAACTCGTCGGCGGCGAGTGTCCGTACTGGGCGTGCGTGCCCAGCAAGATGATGATCCGGGCCGGTAATCTGCTCGCCGAGGCGGGCCGGATCCCCGCTCTCGCCGGTGAGGTGGCCGTCACTCCGGACTGGGGCCGCGTCGCCGGGCGTATTCGCAACGAGGCGACCGACGGCTGGAACGACCAGGTGGCGGTCGACCGGCTCGCGGCCAGGGGCGGTCGACTCGTCCGGGGAACAGGTCGCCTCACAGGGCCGCGCCGGGTGGCGGTCGGCGACCGTACCTTCGAAGCCCGGCGCGGTGTCGTGCTGGCCACCGGCACGAGGCCCCGGATCCCTCCGGTGCCAGGCCTCGAGGGAACGCCGTACTGGACCAACCGGGATGCCATGGCGGCCAAGGAGCTGCCGGAGTCGATGGTCGTGCTCGGCGGAGGCGCCATCGGCGTCGAACTCGCGCAGGTCTTCGCCCGCTTCACGTGTGTGGTCACGGTGATCGAGGGGCAGGAACGGCTGCTGTCACAGGAGGAGCCGGAGGCGGGGGAGCTGGCGGCGCAGGCTCTGCGGGCGGACGGGGTCACCGTCCTGACAGGCGCTCGGGTGCGGCAGGTCAGTCACGACGGCACGGCGTTCACCATACGGTTGGAAGGGGGCGGGGAGCCGCTGCGTGCCGAGAGACTGCTGGTCGCCGCCGGGCGTCAAGCCGACCTTGCTCCGCTGGCGGTCGACTCGGTGGGGCTCGACCCGACCGCAGGAGTCGTGCACACGGACGGGCAGATGCGGGCCGCGGACGGACTGTGGGCGGTCGGTGACATCACCGGCCGGGGTGCCTTCACCCACGTGTCGATGTACCAGGCCGAGATCGCGGTTCGGGACATACTCCGCCGGCCCGGTCCCGACGCCGACTACCGGGCGCTGCCCCGTGTCACCTTCACCGACCCGGAGATCGGCGCCGTGGGGCTGACGGAGCGTCAGGCGCGGGAGCAGGGGCTGCGGGTGCGCACCAGCGTGCTGCCCCTTTCCTCCTCCACGCGGGGGTGGATCCACGGGCCGGGCAATGAGGGGTTCGTCAAGCTCGTCGAGGACACCGACCAGGGCGTACTGGTCGGTGCGACGTCGGCGGGGCCTGCGGGAGGAGAGGTGCTCTACGGGCTGAACGTGGCCGTCCACGCCGAGATACCCGTCGACCGCCTCCAGCACATGATTTACACGTATCCCACCTTCCACCGAACGGTGGAGGCCGCGCTCGGAGCCCTCCGCTGAACCGCCCACCGATCACTCACACCGACCCGGCACCCAGGCGATGGCGCACCATGCCGGGCCGCGACCCCGGCGAGCCGCACAGGTCCGCCACCCCGCTGGAACTCCTCTTCGACCTGTGCTTCGTCATCGCGGTGGCGCAGGCGTCCGGGAGTCTGCACGAGGCGCTGACCGATGGGGAGTACGCCACCGGTGTCCTGCGCTTCGCGCTGATCTTCTTCACCATCTGGTGGGCGTGGATGAACTTCACCTGGTTCGCATCCGCCTACGACCCGGACGACCTCCTGTACCGGCTGACGGTGTTGGTCCAGATCACCGGGTCGCTCGTGCTCGCCGCCGGTGTTCCCAGCGCGTTCGAGGAGGGCGATCTGCGGGTCATCACGGCCGGATACGTCGTGTTGCGCACGGCCCTGGCCGCCCTGTGGCTGCGTGCCGCGTGGTCCGATCCCGCTCGGCGGCCGACCACTCTGCGCTTCGCCGCCGGAGTGTCGCTGTGTCAGATCGGGTGGGTCGGGCTGCTCGGTCTCCCGGTCTCGGCGCGGCTGCCGGGCATGCTCGTGATGATCGTCGCCGAGGTCTCCGTCCCGGTGTGGGCGCAGTCCGCCGGGATGACCCCATGGCATCCGCGCCACATTGCCGAGCGCTACGAACTCTTCACCCTGATCGTCCTCGGGGAGTCCGTCGCGGCGGCCACCGTCGCCGTCCGGGGCGCCTTCGACCGGCACCAAGGCACCGGTTCGCTCTACGCGGTGGCAGCCGGTGGCCTGTTCATGGCCTACGCCATGTGGTGGCTGTACTTCGCCAGGCCCGCGCACACCCTGCTCGCCACGACGCACCGGGCCCACCGCAGGAGATTCATCTGGGCCTACGGCCACTACCTGATCTTCGCTTCGGCGACCGCCGAGGGAGCCGGCCTGGCCGCGTACGCCGATCACGTCACGCGTCGCACGGACGCCTCGCCGTTGGCCGCCGGCGCGGCGGTCACCGTCCCCGCGGCCGTCTTCCTGATCACTGTCTGGGCTGTACACCTGCGGCCCCACCAAAGAACCGTGTCCGAGTGGATTCCCTATCCCGTCGCCGCGGTCGGCATCCTGCTGGCCGCTTGCTCCCCGGCCCCGGCCCTCGCCGCCGGCGCGCTGCTGGCGGCCCTGGTCGTGGTGGTCACGGTGCGGCGCCGGTGAAGAAGCCCGCAGCGGGATCTCACGCTGGGCCAGGACCGAAGGCCGCGCGACCGAACTCCCCGTATGGGGAGTTCGGTCGCGCGGCCGCATGCGCCGCCTGCGGCACGCCGGACTCACCCCCACCCTGGGCCTGGCGCCGGTGCTGATCACGGCGACCTCCGTGGCCTGGCACCGCCTCTCGGCCTCGAACGCCGCCTGGACCGGGCCGCAGTCGTGAAGGGGCGCGGGCCCCGCACCCGGATCGTGGCGCGGAGCCCGCTCCCTTTCCCGGGGTCGTACGCCTCAGACCGAACGGGCCAGGTCGGCCGTTCGCCGCTGCTGCGTGCCGGCGGTCGCGCGCCACTGGGTCGGAGAGACCCCGTAGGCCCGGCGGAAGGCACGGCTGAAGTGGGCCGGGTTGATGAAACCCCAGCGGGCGGCCACGGCCGAGATCGCCAGGTCGGCCGCGCCGGGACGGGCCAGTTCGGCCCTGCACGCATCGAGTCGCCGTTGGCGTACCCAGCCGCTGACCGTGGTGCCCTGCGCGTGGAAAAGCTTGTGCAGGTAGCGCAGGGAGATGCGGTGCTCGTCGGCGAGCATCCGGGGAGACAGCTCGGGCTCGCCGAGGCGGGACTCGGCCGAGGCCTTGATCCTGTCCAGCACCGTGACCGGCCCCGCCTCGGCCGCGGGCCGCCCGTCCGCGTCCACCAGGTCTTCGGCCAGTGTGGAGAGCAGACCCGTAACGGTGCGCGCGAGTCGCTCGCGTACCTGGGGCGAGGCGGAACCGATCTCCTGCGCCAGCCCGGACAGCAGCGGCAGAATCAGTTCTGACGGTCGGTCGGCCGTGCCGCCGACGGCCCTCGCGGTGACCCGGCGCATCCCCGCCTCGTCCAGCCTCAGCATCGCGCGGGGAACCATCAGGACACAGGCCCGGTGCGGCTCCGGCAGGACAAGGGTGAACGGCCGGCTCGCGTCGTAGAAGGCCAGGACTCCCGGGTGCAGCTGCGCGGCGCGGCCGTCCTGGGACAGCAGCGCCGAACCCTCCAGCTGGACGCGGGCGAACATGTACGCGCGGCCGTCCCCCGCCGCGCCCTCCGGGGTCCGAAGGACCTTCACGGGGTCCGACTCCTCGGTGGCGACCTGAAGCGATCCCAGCCGGTCCGCCCTGAGGGACCCCTTCCAGGACCGCGGGTCTTCCCGGACGACCAGATCCAGATCGACGTAGGTCCGCGAAAGGGCCCGCTTCCAGGCCGGGACCCTGTCCGCGGGCCCGACGGTCTCCGTGGACAGGTCCATCGGCGGCACACCGCCCGTCAGCGGCGTTCGGACCGGCATGTCACTCGCCCCCCTCGACGGAGCGTCGGCCCTGCTCGTGCCGCAGCCACTCGGTCGGCGACGTCCCGTATTCCCGGCGGAAGGCCCGTCCGAAATGGGACGTGCTGGTGAATCCCCAGCGGCGGGCGACGCTTCCCACGCCGGCGCCCCGCGCGGTGGTGGCCATCAGCTCCCGGCGGCACTCCTGCATGCGCAGCTCACGGATCCAACGGCTGACCGTCGTACCCTCCCCCTCGAACAGCCGGTGCAGATACCGCACCGAGATGTGATGGGCCCGTGCGACGGCCTCGGGGGTGAGGTCCGGTTCCGCCAGATGCCAGCGGATGAACCGGTGAATACGCAGCAGCAGGACGCGGTCGGCGCCGGGCAGGCTCGTCGGCTCCGCGCCGAGTTGCTGCGCCGCCGCCGCGGCCAGCAGGTCCACCGCGCTGCCGGCCAGTTGCTCGGCGGCGGACGGGGAGTACGACTCGGACGTGTCCGCCAGGCGCGACATGAACGGCGAGAGCAGGGCCGCCAGCCCGGTCTCCGGGCGCATGGACCTCGCCGTGATCTGTCTGAGGTCCGCCTCCGCCAGGCCCAGAAGGTTTCGCGGCACGGCGAAGATCTTCAACTGGAACCGTTGGGGAAACCGGATGCGGAAGGGGCGAATGCTCTCGAAGAACCCGACATCGCCCGGTTGCAGCTCCGTGGCGCGGTCATCCTGCTCGACCTGGGCGACGCCCCTGGTGAGTACGGCGACGAACACCTCGTGGCCGTCGCCACCGGCGATGAAGCGCGGGGCCCGGTGGACCACTCCGGGATCGCACTCGATCGTGCTGATCTGAAGGTCGCCGAGGTGGTCCGTACGCATGGTGGCGTCGTATGTTCCCCCTTCCGCGGAGATGTCCATCCCCACGAGCTGCGCGAGGACGGCGTCGTGCCAGAAGTCCATACTCTTGCTGAGGGGCACGGTGCTCGTGCACAGCACCTGACGCGGGCGTCGCCGCGTGGCGGGGTCATGGACGTGGACACCGTCCCCCGGGAAGGCACCGAAACTCGTTCGCATACAGACCAGCGTGCCTTCGCCGGGGTGTCGGACGCATCAGTCGGCCGACTGGTCCGGTCCCACCTGCTCCGTCCTGGCCGGGCACAGCGGGCAGCCGCCCTCACCTCAGGTGGCTGCGAAGGAAGAGTCCTCCCAGCAGCACGGCCGCCCGCGTGGGCGGGCTGTCGCGCAACGCGGTCAGCGACACGAAGTCGTGGACCGTGCCCAGGAATCTGGCTGAGGTCACCTCGACTCCGGCACGACGCAGCCGGTCCGCGTACCGCTCTCCCTCGTCCCGTGTCACATCGGCCTCCGCCGTGATCACCAGCGCAGGCGGCAGCTCGGCGAGCTCCGCGACGCTCGCACGCACGGGGGACGCGGCCGGCTCGTCCCGCTGCACGGGATCGTCGGCGTACTGCTGCCAGTACGAGCGCAGCGCTTCCCGGGTGAGCAGATAGCCCGTGGCGAAGTGCCGCTGGGAGGGGCTGTCGCAGCGGGAGTCGGTGAGCGGGTAGTACAGCAGTTGGGCGCGGACCCTCGGGCCGCCGCGCGACTTCGCCATCAGCGTGAGCGCCGTGGCCACGGTGGCGCCGGCGCAGTCCCCGGCGACGGCCAGCCGGTCGGCGTCGAGCCCGAGTGCCCCGGCCTGCCGGACCACCCAGGTCATCAGCGCGTAGCACTCCTCGAGGGCCACGGGGTAGCGGGCCTCGGGAGTACGGCTGTACTCGGGGACGACAGCGGCCACGCCCGCGCCCCGCACGAGCTCGCTGACGAGCCGTGCGTGGGTCTGTGCGTCTCCCAGCATCCATCGGCCCCCGTGGGCGTAGAGCACGGTGGGAAGCGGGCCGGCGAGGCCCAACGGCCTGAAGATCCAGAAGCCGACCAGGCCGGAGGGCCCCACGGGCGCCACGTGGAAGGTGGCATCCACCTCGAAGTCGTCGACCAGGTGGATCTGAGACTCCCGCAACGCCTGTCGGCCGTCCACCGGTCCCAGCTCATGCAGAAAGGGGGGTGCCGCGGACGCGTCGACGAGCCGCTGCACCAGCGGATCGAGGATCACGGCCGACAGAGGTTCTCCGCCCGCTTCCCCTTCGGGGTCCAACTGCATCCGGTTCGCCTCTCGCACGGCCCCTCGGGGTTCTGGTTCGTTGCCCGTCACCTGTCATACAGGAGGTCCCGCAGTTGGTGGCGGCTGCTGACGCCGAGCTTCGGATAGACGTTGTAGAGGTGCGAGCCCACAGTACGCGGCGAAAGGAAGAGCCGTTCGCCGATCTCGCGGTTCGACAGTCCGTTCGCGGCCAGCCTCGCGATCTGCTGTTGCTGAGCAGTCAGTTCGGCCAGACGATCGGCCGACGCGGGAGCCTGGGCCACCCCGGTCGCGCGCAGCTCGCCGCGGGCCGACGCGGCAAGGTGCCGGGCGTCGAGCCGGGCCGCGACCTCCAGCACCGCGGTCAGCTGCCCTCGGGCATCCAGGGGCCTTCTGCGCCTGCGCAGCCAGATCGCGTAGTGCAGACGGGCTCGGGCCCGCTCCAGGGGCCACTTCTCCGCCTCCGAATTGACCAGGGCCAGCCGGAAGTGGTGCTCGGGGTCGGCATCCTCGTTCACGAGGGCCGCCGCATGATGCATCAGGAGCGTCATCCGCGTCGTCGGTCGCGCACCCTGGCGTTCCCGTACGTCCCCGAGGATGCGTGCCGCCTCCTGCTGCCGGCCGATGCGCTGGGCGGCAGCGGCCAGTTCGCTGATGGAGCGCGGTGAAAGGAAGGGATCAAGGGGCGAACCGTCCTCCCCGAACAACGCCCGCAAGTGCCGGAAGGCCCGGTCGCCGTCCCCGAGGACCATCGCGGTCAGACCGCACGCCCGCAGCATTCTGGCGTGTGTGGACCGGTTCTCGTCCAGACTGACGGAGCGCCAGGGGGACCCGGTGAACGGGATGTCCGGCATCGTCTCGCCGCGAAGCGCGCGGAGGGTCACCTCCAGGGCTTCGAGGTCCATGTCGACACGGGTCAACCGGTGGACCGCGGCGGCGGACCGGCCCTCCTCGATCACAGCCTCGGCCTCGGCCCACCGTCCGATGCTCACGAGGGTGTCCACCTCGGCCGCGAGCGTCCATGCGCGCGGCCCCAGCGTTCCCCGCGTGCCACGGAGCGCTCCTGCCTGCCGGTAACTCTCCGCGCAGAGCTCCGACTCGTCGACGTGGTGGGCGACCGAGGCGGTCGCCAGCAGACGGGTCAGCCGGCGCGCACCGTCGAGGGGTTCGGAGGGAGGGGCGGTCAACCTTCGCAGCGCGTCGCTGCCGCCCCGTACGGCAGGATCGATCCCCACCGACACGGCGGCCTCCAGGGAGGCGAGGACCTCGGGCCCGGAGAGCTCGTGGAAGAACCCGTCCTGCTGTGCGCACCGGTCCTTCTCGGCCTGCGCTGCCCGGACCGCGTGGTCGAGCAGTCGTGGCAGTGGCAGCCGGTGCTCGGGCAGCCCGGACCGGCGGGAGATCTCCGTGGCGACCGCGGCCAGTGCGAAGGAGGTCGTTGCACGGCTCGGTGGCGTGCGCTGCCACACGTCGAGCAGGAGGTCGAAGGCCTCCCGCTGGAACGAGAGCAGTGACAGCGCGCCACTCATGGCGCAGGCCGCGATGCACAGCAGTTCCGGGTCGCGGTTCACCCGGGTGAATCGTTCGTACAGGTCGCGCACCCATTCCGGGTCCCCGACGTCGCTCGCGGCGGCCAGCGCTCCGGCCAGACGCCGAGCGCGGTCGTGGACGCCGGCACTGAAGCGCGCGGCTTGTTCCAGTGCCTTCGCCGAGGCGAAGCAGTCTCCGGTCTGCGCGGCCTGGGTGGCGGCTTCCTCCAGGGCCGTGGCCACCGCCTCGTCCGGACCGATGGCTGCTGCGGCCAGGTGCCAGGCCCGACGTGCGGGGACCTGGCCTCGTGCGGCGGCGAGATCCCGGTGGACCTGCTGCCGCAGCTTCGCGGCGTACCGGTGGAATGCTGCGGTGCGGATCAGCGGGTTGCGGAACGCGAGACGGCCGTCGGCGATGGTGATCAGGTCGGCTTCCTCCGCCCGGACCCACACGGCGAGGTCGTGGGCGCCCAGTGCGGCCATGACGGTGACGAGTTCGTCCTCCTGCGAGGAGGCCGCGGCGTACAGCAGGGCGCGCTGTGTTTCCTCGGGGAGCTCGCCCAGCCGTGCGGCGAACATCTGCTGGATCCGCGCGGTCTGCCGCGGGTCCGCACCGGCCGTTGCCGGCCCGCTTGCACCGTACGCCGCCCGGCTCAGCTCGACGACCGCCAGCGGGTTCCCCTCCGCCTGTCGGAGCAGGTCCAGCCTGACCCTTCCCTCGGGTGCGCCTGGCTGCGCATCCAGAAGCAGGGCCGACGCCCGGTCCGACAGCGGGCCGAGCGGCAGGACGGGAAGATCCGCGGGGACCCCGGCCGGGGGAGCCTCGCCGCGTGCGGTGAACAGCACGGTCACGGCCTGGTTCGTCAGGCGTCGCGTCACAAAGAAGAGAACACGCATGGACGCGCGATCGCAGTCCTGCAGATCGTCCACGGCCAGCAGGACCGGGCATGCCTGCGCGAGGTGCCCCAGGAGTGCCAGCACCGCGGCGCCCAGTGCCTGGATCTCCGGCGGTCCAGCCTCCGGGGCCGGACCGAAAGCGGTGCACAGCGCCCGCCGCTGGTGCTCCGGCAGAGCGTCGATCGCGCCGAGCACCGGCAGGAGCAGCTGGTGCAGGGTGGAGAACGCCTGCGGCTCCTCGGAGCCCCAGCCCTGCGCCGACAGGACCCGGGTGCGGCGTCGTTCGGCTGTCTCCGCGGCAACCCGGAGCAGCCGGGACTTGCCGGTTCCGGCCTCGCCGAGCAGGAGAAGAGCCTGGGGGAGGCCATCGCGTACATCGAGGGACCGCAGGATCCGGTCGACCTCCGCCTCCCGGCCGATCACCGCTGCGGTCGGCTCGGAGCCGCCGGGGTCGATTTCCTCACCGGCGGCTGCCGCGCCCCTCACGTCGAATTCCGTCATCGCACTCCGCTCCCCCGAACCATGGACGAGATCGCCACGGCCTACCGACTTCACTGGACGAAAGGTCGGCAAGTCTCACGTCCCACGCCCATGAGTGGATGCTGTCAGAGCGCCGGAAGAGGCGCTTCTGTCATGTGACCAGTCATGCCGGAATCGGGCCTGTCAGAATTCCTTCAGAGCGATGAGCAGGAAATTTGCTTCCGCACCGGTTCGGCAGGCGGACGGTTGGACGGACAAGGGAGAGCATGGACTTCGGCACCGACCCGGCACGCACGCGGGAGATCCTGGGCAGGGATCGTGAACTGGCGCGGATCGCGCAACTGATCGACGCCGGGAACGACCGCGGCCCGAAGGTGCTCGTGCTGACCGGCGAGGCGGGAGCGGGCAAGAGCGCCCTGGTGGAATGGGCGGCCTCGCACGCCGTGGCCGGCGGCCGACGTGTGCTCCGGGTACGAGGCAGCGAAGGCGAGAAGGACCTCGGTTTCGCGGGGGTGCACCAGCTGCTGCGCCCGGTACTCTCCGGCGTCGACCGGCTTCCCCCGCGGCAGCGTGATGCCCTGCGCCGCGCATTGGGTTCGGACGACACCGACGAGTCCCAGGCACCCGACCCGCTGTTGATCATGGTCGGCGTGCTGACGCTGCTCTCGGACGCAGCGACGGAACGCCCGTTGCTGATCGCCGTCGACGACGCACAGTGGCTGGACGTCGGCTCGCTGGACGTACTCGCGTTCATCGCCCGGCGCCTCGAAGGCGAACACATCACCCTGCTGCTCGCCGCACGGGATGAAGCGGTGCCGGCGCGCTTCGACCGCGACTTCCCGCATCTGGCCGCAGGCCCTCTGGACCGAGCCGCGGCGGGGCTCCTGCTGGACGCGCAGCCGCATCCGCCACGGGATCGCGCCCGGTCCCGGATTCTCCGGCAGGCGGCCGGGAACCCGCTGGCCCTCATCGAGCTCACACGAGCCTTCGCCAGGGACCTGGACAGCCGCGGAGCCGGCTCGATCGACTCGCTCCCCCTCACCGCCCGGCTGGAGCATCTGTTCGCCGCCGACCTGCCCGCCCTGCCGCACGACACACGCCGGGTCCTGCTCCTGACGGCGGCAGCCGGCAGCGCCGATCTCTCGGACGTTCTCCACGCCGTGCCCGGCCTGGACGGGCCGGAGGTGTGGGGACCAGCCGAGCGGGCGGGGCTGGTGCGCGTCGAGGGCGGTCACGTGCGTCTGCGTCATCCGCTGGTCCGCTCGGCGATCTACCAGGCCGCTTCGTTCGCCGAGCGCCGCGAGGCCCACCTGGCGCTCGCCGCCGCGCTCGCGCGGGAACCCGATCGCCGTGCCTGGCATCTCGCCGCGGCCGCACTCGGACCGGACGAACAGGTCGCCGGCGCTCTCGCGGAGAGCGCGGAACGCTCCCGGCGTCGCGGCGGATACGCGGCCGCGGCCACGGCGCTGGAACGCGCCGCGGAACTCACGTCGGAGCCGGATCAGCGTGCCAGACGCCTGCTCGCCGCTGCCGCGTCGGCCATGTATGCCGGGTATCCGCAGTGGGTCGGTGAGATCGCGGCCCGAGTCGGCACCCTGACGGACGACCCCCAGCTCCTCGCCGAGGCTTCCCTGCGCGGCGGGTGGTCCCTGGCCGTGACGCTCCGGCACGACGACTCCCTGGCCTTCCTGCTGCCCGTGGCCGAGTCCATGGCCACACAGGCACCTGCCCTGGCTCTGGACGCGCTGGGAACGGCATCGACCCCGGCGTACAACTCCGGCGCCCCGTTCTACCGGACCGAACTCCAGCGGATCGGCGGCCTCATCACGCCGCCGCCGAACAGGATCGACTGCCTCTGGTCACAGGTGGTCAGCCACCCGTTCACGGACCGGGAGGAGACTCTCAAAAGCCTCACCCACGCAGTGGACACACTGCAGGACGGTTCCCTGTCCGACTTCGTCATGCTCGGCGGCACAGCCTGGATCCTGGACGAGACCGACCAGGCCGTGCGTCTGCTCGGCCAGGCCCTGGACCATCTGCGGCGGGCTGCGACCGCCGGCACCAACTGCACCGTCGCGCAGGCCCTCGCCCTCGCACTGTTCGAGAGCGGAGCCTGGACCGCGGCCCGATCCGCCGCCGAGGACGCCTTCTGGATGGCGACAGAGGCGGGCGCGGACAACGTCACCGTGGGATCGTCCATCCTGCGGGCCACGCTGCGCGCCGCCCGCGGAGACCACGAGGCCGCGCGTGCGCAGGCCGGTGATGCCGTCCGCGGCATCGACCTGCTCGATTCCCGCAGCCTGTATGTGCGCTACTGCCACGCGCTCGGCATGGCAGCCCTGGCGGAGGGCGACCACAAGGCGGCGTACGAGCACTTCCGGCGCGTGTTCACCCAGGACTTCCACCCTGCACCCGTGCACTATCACGCTTCCCTGTACTACCTGGCCGATCTTGCCGCCGCAGGCGTCCGCGCCGGGCAGGCGGACGATGCCCGCTCCGTGCTCCGGGCCGCAGAGAAGACCCTGGGCGCGGCCCGATCAGCCCGCCTGGACGCGATCGTGCATCGTGCCTCGGCCCTGCTGAGCGATCCCGAGGACGCGGAGCCCCATTTCCGTGCGGCGCTCGCCGACCCGGCCTGCCCCCGATGGCCTTTCGAGCACGCCCTCGCACAGCTGGACTTCGGCGAGTGGCTGCGGCGGCGCCGACGGGCCGCGGAGGCGCGGACCGTTCTCGGCACCGCCCTCGAGTTCTTCGAACGGCTCGACGCACGCCCCTGGATCGAGCGCACCACGGCCGAACTCCGCGCGACGGGCGTGGCCGTGGCGGATTCCGCAACGCCCGAAGCGGTGGCCGACCTCACGCCGCAGGAGCTGCAGATCGCCCAACTGGCCGCGGAGGGCCTGACCAACCGGGACATCGGCGCCCGGCTCTATCTGTCTCCGCGTACCATCGGCTTTCATCTGCACAAGATCTTTCCCAAGCTCGGCATCACGGGCCGCGCCCAACTGCGCGATGTCCTCGGCCCGGCGCGCCTGCCGGATCACTGAGGGGGGATTCCCCGCACGGGATGCTTGCTCAGGATGGAGACCCGGTTGAAGGCGTTGATGGTGATGGCCACCCAGATCACTGCGGAGATCTCCTCCTCGGTGAGGACCTGGCGGGCCACGGCGTAGGCTTTCTCCTGCTCGACGGCGTTCGCGGGGTCGGTGGTCGCCTCCGCGAGGGCGAGTGCCGCGCGTTCCCGGGCCGTGAAGAGTTCGGTGTCGCGCCAGGCGGCCAGCACGCCCAGGCGCTGCGTCGTCTCACCGGCGCGCAGCGCGGCCCCGGTGTGCACGCTCAGGCAGTACGCGCAGCCGTTGATCTGCGACACGCGGAGGTTGATCAGCTCCACCAGGCTTCGGTCGATCCCCGCCTCGGCCGCGGCCGTGCGGACCGCGTCGGCCGTGCCGACGAGCGCGCGGTAGGCCTTGGGGCTCTGCTTGTCGATGTAGACCCGTCGGCTTGCCAGGTCTGCTGTCGTGTCACTCAACGTGGACTCCTCCGGGGGCCGCTTCGGGCCCGCGCTCCTCTGCCGTGCATGTGCGGGGACATGGACTTAGTATCAGGCATAATAGTTGAATGTGAAATCATTCTCCGATGAGAGGGGCGTACGGTGAGTGACCTCGAAGTGGATCCGGTCGAACGGCGCCGGGGTGCGGCAGGCCACGGCGAGTCTGCTGGGCAGCATGTCGATGTGCTGTCCGCACGCGACGTCCCGTTGGGCGGGCCGCGCGCGATGACGGTACGGCGCACGCTGCCGCAGCGGGCGCGGACGCTGATCGGGGCCTGGTGTTTCGTCGACCACTACGGCCCCGACGACGTCGCCGACACGGGTGGCATGGACGTGGCTCCTCATCCACACATCGGTCTGCAGACCGTGAGCTGGCTGTTCAGCGGAGAGATCGAGCACCGCGACAGCCTCGGCAGCCACGCGCTCGTCCGGCCCGGCGAGCTCAACCTCATGACCAGCGGGTACGGCATCAGCCACTCGGAGGTCTCCACCACCCGCACCACCGTGCTGCACGGCGTCCAGCTGTGGGTGGCCCTGCCCGAAGAACACCGGCACACCGGACGTGACTTCCAGCACTACGTCCCGCGACGGGTCCGGGTGGACGGAGCCGACATCAGGGTGTTCCTGGGGTCGTTGGCGGGTGACACCTCTCCGGTGCCGACCTTCACGCCCTTGCTCGGCGCCGAACTCGTTCTCGACCCGCGCTCGACGACCGGCCTCCGCGTGGATCCCGGCTTCGAGCACGGACTGCTCGTCGACGAAGGGAGCGTCCGTGTCGACGGAACACTTCTGCACCCGGCCGAGTTGGGATACATCGGCACCGGAAGCGACTCCCTGACTCTGACGAACGAGACGGATCGCCCGGCCCGCGTGGTGCTGTTGGGCGGCACACCGTTCCAGGAGCAGATCGTCATGTGGTGGAACTTCATCGGTCGCAGCCACGAGGACATCGTCGAAGCGCGGGCCGCGTGGGAGAACGCCTCCGATCGCTTCGGAAGTGTCGACGGTTACGACGGCGGCCGCCTTCCCGCGCCGGGCCTTCCGAACGCCCGCATCGCCCCACGCAAGAACCCTGCACACTGAGTGACGTACGACACCGAAAGGCCCGTCATGACCCAGCACGCATCCGAGCCGACCGTTCAGAGAGTCGACGCCAGGCACCGCTACGAGGTTCTCGTCGACGGCAAACGCGCAGGCCTCACCGCCTACCGCGACCGCGACGGACAGCGCGTCTTCTTTCACACCGAGATCGACGACGCCTTCGCAGGCCAGGGCCTGGCCTCCATCCTGGTGGAGCAGGCCCTGACCGACGTACGCGCCTCCGGAAAGCGCATCGTGCCGGTCTGCCCGTACGTGGCGAAGTTCCTCAAGAAGCACGACGAGTTCGCGGACATCACCGACCCGGTGACGCCCGAGGTCCTGGAGTGGCTGGAGACCGCCCTGAAGCGGTGACCTCCCCGGAGCCGGCCCGTGCGTGCGCCACTTCGATCGGGCACGTCCGGTTCCCGCTGCCCGTCGGGCGGGCGTGACGGATCCTCGGGCCGGCAGACCGCCGGCGTGCCCGTCCTCGGCGAGCATCCGCCACGCCCGCCCGGGCGTCCGTGGCGACGGCGGCCCGGATCGAAGGGTGCGGACGGGTCGGGAGAGGGCACCGCCGTTGGCCGAGAAGGGCCGTTCCACTTGCCGCCACAGGCCGCGAAATCGAAACGATAATCCGTGAACACCACCCCCTTCTAGCGTCCCCCACAACAGCCGTCGCGCTACCGCGCGCGGCTCCGAACGGGGGAAACACATGAAGTTCAGCATCCTCGGCCCGGTTGAGGCGTCCGTCGACGGTGCCGACATCCCGCTCGACGGCACCAAACAACGCACCACCCTCGCCGCCCTGTTGTTGGCTCGCGGGCATATGGTCACCGACGACCGGCTCAGCACCCTTCTGTGGGGCTGGGAGCCACCCGCGACGATGAGCGCGCAGATCTACACGTACATCTCCCGGCTGCGCAAGCGCCTCGGTCCCGGGATCCGGCTGGAACGACGCGGTCCCGGCTACTGGCTGGACATCGGCCCCGCAGGTTTCGACTGGGCGGAGTTCGAGCGGCTGGCCGGCATCGGGACCCGGGCGCTGAGCGGCGGACGGTTCGAGCAGGCCGCCCGGGACCTGCGGGAAGCGCTGAGTCTGTGGAGCGCGCCGGCCCTCTCCAACACCACCGACTTCCTCGGCGAGATCGAGCTGCCCCGGCTGGAGGAGGCCTACATGGCCGCCCTGGAGAGCCGCATCGAGGCCGACCTCGCCATGGGCTCGCACGCCGCGCTGATCGCGGAGCTGACGCCGCTGGTGGCCCGCCATCCGCTACGGGAACGGCTGCGCGCCCAGCTGATGACCGCCCTCTACCGCAGCGAGCGGCAGGCGGAGGCGCTCGCCGTCTACCGCGCCGGACGGCGCACGCTGCGCGAGGAGCTCGGGATCGACCCGGGGCAGGCGCTGCGTACGGTGCACGACGCGATCCTCACCGGGGACCTGGACGGGCCCGCCGCGGGAGCCGCCATCCTGTCGGCGTCCTCCCACAGCTGGAACGGACTCGTGCCCGCGATGCTGCCGTCGGACACCACCGACTTCCACGGGCGCGAGAAACAGCTCGCCGAAGTGACCGCCCTGCTCCGGCCGCACGCGGCGCACCCGCACCGGGCCGTGATCACCGGTATGTCGGGCATCGGGAAGTCGGCGCTCGCCGTGCATGCCGCCCAGCTGAGCCGTGAGCACTTCCCCGACGGACAGCTCTACGTCGACCTGCGCGACGCCCGGGGGCGGGCCAAGGACCCGTATGAGGTGCTGGGCTGGTTCCTGCACGCGCTCGGCACCCCCGAGGGGGATCTGCCGGTCTCGCTGGACGAGCGCAGCCAGCTGTACCGGAGCCGGCTGGCGGGGCGCCGTGTGCTCGTCGTCCTCGACAACACGGAGGACGACCGGCAGACCCGACCCCTGCTGCCGGGCGGGCAGCTGTGCCGGACCATCATCACCGGGCGCAGTCCGCTGAGCGGCCTGGAGGGCATCCGCCTGGTCCACCTGGGGCTGCCGGACCCGGACGAGGCGACCGGGCTGCTCGCCCGGCTCGTGGGCGCCGACCGGGTGGCGGCGGAGCCGGAGGCGGCGGCCCGGCTGGTCGAGCTCTGCGACCGGCTTCCGCTCGCGTTGCGCATCGCCGCGACCCGGCTGACGGCCAACCCCCGGTGGCGGCTCTCCCGGCTGGTGGCCAGACTCGCACCCGAAGAGCACCGGCTGAGCGAGCTGCGGCTCGGCAGCCACGATCTGCGGGCCTCCCTGCACCTCGGGCATACCGCACTCGACGCCGAATCACGCCGGGCGTTCAGGGAGTTGGCACGTGGCTGCGCGGCCGGACTCAGCGCGCGGGAGGCCGCCGAGGTGCTGGGGGTGTGCGAGGAGCGGGCCGAATGGGTTCTCGAGGCGCTGGCCGACGCCCGGCTGATCGAGGTCAGCGGTGTCTGCACCGACGAGCGACTGCACTACCGCTTCCTGTCGCTGGTCCGGCTGTTCGCCCAGGAGCAGCCCGCATCGGAGCCCGCCGCCTCCTAGGGCGTGTGTCGGAAGTCCCGCCGTCCGCCCGAAGGGCGGGCCCGGCGGCGTCCGGTGCGTGCGATCGCAAGGCGGAGGGTCGTCCTCGTACGGGACGTACTCGGGCGAGCCCGACAACGCAGCGAGCGTGCGTGCCGGGCGCCGCCGGGCAGGCGGGACCTCCGACACACGCCCTAGTGCCCCTCCCGGCACCAAGGGCCGTCCCGTAGGACTTTTCGTCGAACCGCCGTCTGCCGCGCACACGCGTGTGCGGTGCGGACACTTCGCCGACACCCCTGTGGCAGCAGGGGTGTCGGTGACGCGTCAGGACCAGCCATGCAGGCGCAGGATCAGCCGCTTGACCTCGGTGGCGTGGTAGCGCTGCTGAGCCTCTGCGGGCTCCGAGCACAGCAGCATCGGGGCGTCCCGGTCGTCGTCGGGAAGCCGGCCGTGGCTCCCCCGTACACAGTGCGGATCGATCGGCACGACGGTCATCGGGGCCCGCATGCCCGCCTTCTTACGCAGCAGCGTCAGCGCCGCCTTGGCCTTGATCATCGGATCGGCCGGGTCGAAGAACAGCTCGGCCGGGTCGTAGCCGGGCTTGCGGTGGATCTCGACGCCCCGGGCGAAGTCGGGGGCGCGGTCGTCGTCCAGCCAGTAGTAGTACGTGAACCAGGCGTCCGGTTCCGCGACCGTCACGAGCTCGCCCGCGTTCGGGTGGTCGATGCCGAAGTCGGCCTGCTGGACGCGGTCGAGGACCGTGTCGACACCCGCGGTGGCCTTGAGCGTGTCCCGTACCCGCGGCAGGTCGGAGGGGTCGGCGACATACACATGGGCGACCTGGTGGTCGGCGACGGCGAAGGCCCGGGAGGTGTGTGGGTCGAGATACTCCATGCCGCGCTGCACATAGACGGAGAGCAGCCCTTCGCGGCGCAGCGCCCGGTTGATGTCGACGGGTCGGCGCACCGGGGCAATCCCGTACTCGCTCAGCGCGATCACGGTGGTGCCGCGGTCCCGCAGGTCGTCCAGGAGCGGTCCGAGCGCGGCGTCCGCCTCGCGGGCCGCACGGACGGCCTGCGGGCTGTCGGGGCCGTAGCGCTGGAGGTCGTAGTCGAGGTGCGGGACATAGATGAAGGTCAGATCGGGGCTGCGGCGGTCCAGGACGTAGCGGGATGCCTGGGCGATCCAGCTGGTCGAGGCGATGCCGGCGGTCGGGCCCCAGTAGTTGAACAGGGGGAAGTCACCGTGCAGTGCGGTCAGTTCGTCGCGCAGGCCCGCCGGGACGGTGTAGCAGTCGGGCTGCTTGCGGCCGTCGTAGTGGTAGACGGGGCGCGGGGTGAGGACGGTGTCGACCTCGGCGCCCATCGCCCACCACCAGCAGAGGTACGCGGTGGTGTGGTCCGGGTCCTTCTCCCGGGCGGCGTGCCACACCTTTTCGCCGTGGACGAGGGCGTTGTGCTGACGCCACATGAGCACCTCGCCCTGGTCACGGTGGTACCAGCCGTTGGCCACCGCGCCGTGGTCGTTGGGCAGGCTGCCGGTGGTCAGGGACGCCTGGACGGTGGCGGTGACGGCCGGGAAGACCGTGTCCAGCGCGGCGGCGAAGCCCTGTTCGCCGATGGCCCGGAGGTGAGGCATGTGCGGCAGCAGCCGCGGGGTGAGGCCGACCGTGCACAGCACGGCGACCTTTCTGCGTCGGTCGGTCATGAGTGGTGCTCCTCAGCACTCTTGAGGCCGAGTGCGATCAGCTCGGCTTCTGTCCATGCCAGTTCGGCGGCTATCCCGTCGACCAGGCCGTCCCGTCCGGCCGGGCGCCGGCCTTCCGGCAGCACGGTCCAGGTGTAGGTCTCCACCTCGACATGGCCGGTGAGCGCCCGCTCCCCCGCGAACAGCGCGCGGAGGGTGGCGCGGAGCTCGGGCCGGGTGCTGCTGAGCGGCGGCGCCGGCTCGGTGTGCAGGGGGACGTGGTAGTGGACCCGCCAGGGCCGGTGGCCGGGCAGTCCGCCGTCCTCGGCGAGGGCCTCGTCGAGGTCGTCGCGGCCCAGCACGGAGCCGCCGGGCGCCTGCTCCCTGGTCTGGTGCAGGAAGCGGGGTTCGACGAACTCCGCCAGGGCGGACCGGACTGCGGGGTCGTGAGGCCGGTCGGCGCACAGGGCGGCGGACGCCTGGAGCTTGACCACCGGGACCTCGTGGACGGCCAGGGCGCGGAGGGCTTCGTCGGGGTCCTCGTGGGCCACGGCGAGGTGGCAGGCGTCGAGGCACACCCCGATCCGCTCGGGATCCGTGGCGGCGAGGGCGGCGGCCGTGTGCCGCACGGTCTCGGTCACACAACCGGGTTCGGGTTCGACGGCGACCCGGATGACGCGGCCGGTGTCGGCCTCGATCTGCTTCAGCCCTGCGGCCAGCAGGTCGAGTTGGCGCAGGGCGGCGTCGTGGCGTTCCGTCGGCCAGGGGATGCGCCAGGCGAAGGGGAGCGTGGAGACGCTGCCGTGGGTGGCGGTGTCGGGGAGCAGGGCGGCGAGGATACGGGCCAGGCGCAGGGTGTGGTCGAGTCTGCGCGGGTCGGACCAGTCGGGGGTGTACACGGCGTGCTTGACGACCGGAGCGTGGAAGCCGCGGTACGGGAAACCGTTGAAGGTGACCGTCTCCAGGCCGCGGGCAACCAGGTCGGCGCCGAGGCGGGCAAGGGCGGCCGGGTCGGTGTCGAGTGCGGTGGCGGTGGCGTCGGACAGCCAGAGACCCAGTCCGAGGGTGGCGGCGCCGAGGCGTTCTCGTACCGGAAGGGCGTACAGGTCGAACTGTGCGGTGATACCCGCCAGATCCTCCGCCGGGTGCACATTGGTGCAGTAGGCGAGATGGACGTCGGTCCCGTCGCGATGGCGCAGTCTCACGGTCCCGGCGTCCTCAGCTGCCGCCCCGGGCAACGGAGTTGCCCGCATACAGGCCCGCCGCCGGGGATGTCGGGTTCGCCGGGACACCGCCGCTCTCCGCGGACCCGGTGGCGTCGACGTCGAGCCGGCCGCTCTGTGCGTAGAAGGCGGTCGGGTTCTGCCACAGGACGCGGTCCACGTCCGCCTCGTCGAAACCGGCGGCGAGCATCGCCTCGCCGGTGGCGCGGGTGAGCAGCGGATCGCTGTGTCCCCAGTCCGCCGCGGAGTTCACCAGCATCCGTTCGGTGCCGTACCGCTGGAGGATCTCGACCATGCGGGAGGGGGTCATCTTGGTGTCGGGGTAGATGGAGAAGCCCATCCAGCACCCGGTTTCGACAACGTGACCGACGGTCAGTTCGTTGAGGTGGTCCAGCACGACGAAGCCCGGGTCGATGCCGGATTCCGCCACGACGGCCAGCGACCGGGCGGTTCCGCCCGCCTTGTCGCGGTGCGGGGTGTGCACGAGTGCGGGCAGCCGGTGCTCGACGGCGAGGGCGAGCTGCGCGGCGAATGCGTGCTCCTCGGCGGGGGTGACGGTGTCGAAGCCGATCTCACCGACGGCGACGACGCCGTCCTTGGCGAGGAAGCGCGGCAGCAGGTCGAGCACGGGGGTGCAGCGGGAGTCGTTGGCCTCCTTCGGGTTGAGGCCGATGGTGCAGTGGTGCCTGATCCCGTACTGGGCGGCGCGGTAGGGCTCCCAGCCGAGGAGTCCGTCGAAGTAGTCGCTGAAACTCGCCGGTGAGGTACGGGGCTGGCCGAGCCAGAACGCGGGTTCGACCAAGGCGCGGACACCCGCGTCGTACATCGCCCGGTAGTCGTCGGTGGTGCGTGAGGTCATATGGATGTGCGGGTCGAAAATCCGCATGTGCGGGCTCCTGCGAGTAGGGGGTGGCTATCGGTCGCGGCCGCGGTCCGGGACGAGAAGGACGAGATCGGCCGGCACGGGGCGGCCCGCGGCGCGGCGCTCGTCGGCGAACGCCTGGGCCATCCGTGCGAGTTCGGCGTCCTTGCGCTCGTGGAGCCCGGCGACGACGGACAGCGGTATCTCGGTGAACAGGCACTTGAGTACGGCGTGGCGCCAGCGGTGCTGATCGAGATGTGCGCGGGCGTACGGGCCGAGTGCGGCGATGATCAGCCGGGTGTCGTTGCTGCGCAGGGCGTCGTCGGTGAGGGAGGCCGCGGCGCCGCCGAGCGGCAGATACGGCAGGGACAGCAGCACTCCGCGCCGTTCGGCGGCATCGCCCTGCGCATAGCGGGCGGCGGTCTCGGTGGCGGCGCGGTCGGGGGCGACGGCGAGCAGCAGTGCGGCACGCACGGCGTCATCGACGGTCCAGCCCGCGCGGTCGGGCAGCGCCCGGTCCGGCAGCGGGAGCCGCCCGTAGACGCGGCCGGCCGAGGGGAACCGGGTGTCCAGCGCGGCCGGGTCGGCGGCGACGGCCGCGGTGTCCTGTGCGAGCCGCTCCCGGCGGTCCGCGTCGAGGGCGGCGTCCAGCGCACCGAGCAGGGCCCTGACGGTGCGCTCGTCGTGGACGGCTCCGGTGGATGTGGTGGTGTCCGAGAGCGTCATGGGCGTACCGCGCCCTTCATGAGTCGGGGTTCGGGGGCAGAGGTGGACACGAGCTCCGGCGCGCGTACGGTCCTCGCGGCGGCCGCCGCCTCCCGCAGGAACGCGATGCTGCGGCGCGCCTGAAGGGTTGCTGCGTGGCTGTGCCGGGGCAGTTCCACCGACACCAGGCCGCGGTAGCCCACATCGGCGAGTGCGGCCAGAACCGGCGGGAAGTCGATCTCGCCGTCCCCGAACGGAAGATGCTCGTGCACCGCGCGCCGCATGTCCTCGATCTGGACATGGGCGAGCCGGTCGGCCGAGCGGTGCACGCACTCCACGACGGGGTGCGGTTCCAGGCAGCGGCAGTGCCCGATGTCGAGGGTGAGCCGGAACCGGTCGTGCCCGCCCAGCAGGTCCGCCAGCCGGCGGTAGTCCTGCAACGTGGCGACCAGCATGCCCGGTTCGGGTTCGAAAGCCAGGTCGACTCCCGCGCGTCCGGCGTGCTCCAGCACGGTGGCGCACCCTTGGGCGAGCCGCTTCCACGCCTCGTCGGCCGGGACGTCGTCGGGGGCGGCGCCGCTCCACAGGTGGACGGTGGTGGCGCCGAGACCGGCCGCGATCTCGGTCGCCCTGCGCAGCAGATCGGCACGGTGGGCGCGGCCCTCGGTGGAGACCAGGGTCGGCTGGTGCTTGCGCATCGGGTCGAGCAGGTACCGGGCGCCGGTCTCGACGACCACGTCGAGACCGGTACGGTCGAGCACCTTCCTGACCCGGGCGGTCCGCGCGGCCACGTCCGGTGCGTACGGGTCGAGGTGGTGGTGGTCGAGGGTCAACGAGACCCCGTCGTAGCCGAGGTCCGCGAGGACCCGAAGGGCGTCGCCGATCCGGTGGTCGCCGAAGCCGTTGGTTCCGTACGCGAAGCGCAGCGCGGTCCTCGTCATGTCGGCGACACCTTCCGGGCCAGTCGTCGGGCGAGCGGCAGTGCCGCGGCCACCGGCAGGGCCACGGCCGTGGAGCCGGCCGCCGCGGCCAGCGCGGCCTGGAGCGGCATCATGGCGTGGATCCCGGCGCCCACGGCCCGGCGTACGCTCGCGGCGGTCGGGGTGCGGGCGGCGCTGTACTGGGCGAGTCCGCAGGTACTGAGGTAGGCGGCGGCCAGTGTGCGGCTGACCGCCCGGTGTGCCGGTGCGGCCCGGTTGCCGTACGCCACGGCCGCCGCCGTGACCGCCCCGCTCGCGGCGAGCGTCGCGGCGGGAACGGCCCTGCTCGCACCGCTGACTTCGCGCCGGCTGAGCACGGTGACGGCGAACGTGTGCGCGGCCACGGTGAGGGCCGCCGGGAGCGCGGCCCGGGTGCGTCCGCTGCCCGCGCCGCCGAGGAGCACGTCGAGCCCCCGGGCGGTCGCCATCGCGGCGGGCCCGGCCGGGGTGGACTTCAGGGCGAGGTCGTACGCCCAGACGACCCCGGCGAGCGATACGGCGGTGGGCAGTGCGGCGCGTCCCCCGCCGAGCGCGGCAAGTCCGATCCCGGCGGCGGTGAGACCGGTGGCGAGGGCAAGGGCCTGTCCGGGCGAGACCTCTCCGGAAGGGATCGGGCGCTCGGGGCGTTCCACGGCGTCAAGGCCGCGGTCGGCGTAGTCGTTGAGCGCCATACCCGCCCAGTAGAGGCAGACGGAGGAGGCGGCAAGCCCCACTGTCCGGGGCCCGCGCCGCACTCCCGCGGCCGCGGCCCCCGCCAGCACATCGCCGGGGACGGTGAGCGCGGCGGGAGCCCGTACCAGCCGGGCGACGGCACTCGCGGAGGGCAGGCGCCGCCTCGCGTACCCGCTCACACCCGCACCGCTGCGGCGGCCCGTGCCCAGTCCACCAGGGCCGTGAACTGTTCCTCCAGGCCGTGGACCGTGGAGCCCACCGGGTCCTTGAAGAAGAAGCCGAGGGCGGGCACGGGCCCGCTCTCCCCCGCGCGGTGGGCCAGAGCCATGAACCGGGCCAGGTCGAGGACGAGCGGCGCCGCGAGCGCCGAGTCGCAACCCTCCCAGGTGAACTGCATCGTCATCCGCACGTCGAGGAACCCGTCGAAGACGATGTGGTCCCAGGCCGTCTTCCAGTCGCCGAGCGCGGCGATGTGGTGGATGTGCACCCCGCCCTCGACCGGGTGGCCGAGCCCCTCGTCGAGCACGCGCCGCTTGGACTCGACCTTGCTGCGGGCGCGGGAGGGTTCGGCGAGTGCCGCTCCGTCGCCGCCGCCGAGCAGGTTGGTGCCGGACCAGGAGCGCACGGCGAGGGCCCGTCGCGCGAACATCGGCATCAGGGCGGACTTGACGAGGGTCTCCCCCGTCTTGCCGTCGCTGCCCGCATACGGCAGCCCGGCAGCGACGGCGTACGCGTGGAGTGCCGGCAGCCGCGCCCCCGCAGAGGGGGTGAAGTCGACATACGCGCAGCCGGACTTCAGTGCGGCGTAGGCGTACACCGCGCTGTAGGGCAGCGGTGCCTCCCCCGCCGCGAGCGCCGCGTCCAGTGCCTCCGTCGAGGCGCAGGCCGGGTCGGGTTCCGCGAGGGGTTCGGTCGTGGCGACGTTGACGACCACGACCCGGTCGAGTCCGGCGCGGCGCCGGAAGGAGTCGATGTCCGCCGCGAGCGTCTCGATCAGCAGGTCCTGTCGCCCGGCACCACCACCGCCGACCGGCCGGATCTCGGCGTCGGCCTCGGCGAGGTCCGCCGCGAGCGGACCGAGGAGCGCCTGCGGCAGAACTCCCGCGTCCGCCAGCTGCTCGGCCCGCTTGACCAGCGGGGTCTCGTCGATGTCGTGACCGCCGAAGACCAGCCGGCCGAAGTCGGGCAGACCGAGCTCCGCGAAGGGGGGCAGGGCGGCGACACAGCCGGTCTGCCGGGCCAGTCCGGCCCGGATCGCCGCGGCTCCGACGACCGCGGTCGTCGCCACCGAACCACGGGCGCCGATGAGCCAGACTCCGGTCCTCTCCTCAGATGCTGCGGTGGGTTCCGTCTGTGCCGTTCGCATGATTCTGCCTCTCGGAACGCGGTCGGATGGGTCAGCTGACGCCCTGCGGGTACGGGAAGGTCTCGAAGGCGGTGTCGCACTCGGCGGGGCTGCGGCTGAGCCACTTCGCGGTCAGCCGGCGGAGCACCTTGGCGTCGAGCGGCGGGTAGATGACGTCGGGCTGCGGCTTGACGATCGACTGGATCTCCCAGGACAGCCCGATCAGCGGGTCGATCACGGCCCAGCGGCGGGAGTCGATGCCGAGGAGCTGCATGGCGCGCAGGTAGCAGTGCCAGGCGTGGAAGCCGACCGGCGGGTTGCCGTTCATGGTGTGGCTGCGCTGGCCCTCGGACAGCCGCGGGTCGTAGAGGACGCCCTGCCCGAAGTCGGCGAACGCCTTGGTGAGACCGGCCAGGTCGGTGTGCGGGTAGTAGCGGTCGATGACGCTCCACTGGGCGTCGGAGAGGACGGTCAGCGCTTCCTTGAGGGGGGTGACGAGCGTGCGGAAGCCGCTGGGGTAGGTGCCCGCGCTGCGGTGGGCGAGGTACGCCTGGATGATGGCGACCTCGGGGTCCTCGCCGAGCACCTCACCGAGCTTCTCGTTGGCGGCGATGACCTCGGGCGTGCGGTGGTACCAGAGTTCCTGGTCGAAGACGTACCAGAACTCGTTGGATCGGGGGTCCCCGTTCATGCCCGGGACGTTCGGGATCTCCGGGTAGTCCGCGGACTTCGGCCGGACGGGGGCGGCGGACGCGGTGGTGGCCGTTCCCACGGTGGCGAGGCCGGCCACCAGGAGGGCCCCGGCGGAGGTGCGGAGGGCCTGACGGCGGTCGATGGGCGGAGTCATGGGAAATTCCCTTTCGCCGGAAGGAGGTTGATGGTCCAGAAACTAGGAAGAGGCGCTATACCGGGCCTATACCGCCGAGTTGTCCTCGCCCGGTGCCGGGTCGGGGCGCCGAAGTGCCGGAGCGACCAGCGCTGTTGTGGCGAGAAGCACCATGCAGCCCGCGATCCCGGCGAGGGTGCCGGTCACCCCGAGCCCGTCGAGCAGGAAGCCGCTGCCGAGCGCACCGAGCGCGCCGGCGCCGGAGGCGATCAGGGTGAGGACGCTGCTGACGCGCCCCTGCATCTCGTCGGGGGTGACGGACACCTGGTAGACGCCGCCCACCACATTGACGAGTCCGCCCGCGTACGCCATGACGGCGAGGAGGGCACCGATCACGACCGGTGCGCGCACCACGATCAGCAGGGGAATGACGGCGGCCCAGACGGTGATGCTCCCGATGACCACGGTGCGCAGGGGCGCCCGCCGGGTCCACCAGGTCGCGCCGAGCGCGCCGAGCATCCCGCCGATCCCGCCGACGGCGGTGATCGTTCCCAGGAGCGCGGCCGAGCCTCCGCCGTCGCGCACGATGAGGATCACGGCGAGGCTGAGGCCCTGGAAGAGCAGATTGGTCGCGGCGATCAGCCCGACCAGCGTGGTGAGGAACCGACGCCGCCAGGTCCAGGTGAACCCTTCGGCGACTTCGACGGCGAGCCGGCGACGCGGTGCGGTGTCGCGCGGGCCCTGGAACGACTTTCCGATCAGCAGGAGCGAGACCAGCGACAGCAGATGGGCCGCGGCCGCGAAGAGGAAGGGTGACCAGCGCGCCACGGTGTACAGCGCCCCGCCGACGGGCTGCCCCAGCAGTCCGGCGGCCCGCCATCGCGCCTCGTTCTGGGTGAGGGCGACGGGCAGTTGTCCGGGTGGTACGAGGTGGCGTACCGCGGCCCGTTCGGCGAGCTGGTGGAAGACGGCCAGGCTGCCGCTGACGAAGGCGGCGGCCACCAGGTGGCCGAGGTCGATCCGGCCGGTGGCCACCGCGAGGGCGACCGATGCGGTGGCCAGCAGGGAGCCCAGATCGCAGAGGATCATCAGCCGCCTGCGGTCCCAGCGGTCCACGAGCGCCCCTGCGGGCAGCTGCACCAGCAGATTGGGCAGGAGCGCGGCGAAGCCGACCAGTCCGGCGTCGCTCGCCGATCCGGTGTACCAGAGGACCAGGAACGGGTACGCGACATAGCAGGCGCGGGCGCCGAGCAGTGTGGCCCCGACGCCGCCCCACAGGAGGACGAAGTCGCGGTTGCGGCGCAGGGGCTGGAGGGGGGCGGAGCCGGCCGTGCCGATGTCCTCCTGCTCACCCGGCGGAGCCGTCATCCGGCTGTGGCCACGGCCCTGGCTCCCGCGCCGCCCTCCACCGTGAGACCGGTCGCCGGGCTGCCGACGGGGCCGGTGCGGCACCATTCGAGGACGGCCATGGCGCTGTGCATCTTGTTCTCGGCCTGTTGGAAGGCGATCGACGCCGGTCCGTCGAGGATCTCGGCGGTGACCTCCTCGCCCCGGTGAGCGGGCAGGTCATGGAGAAACACCGCGTCCGGACTCCCCTTCCACAGCGTGGAGTTCACCTGGAAGGGCGCGAAGACGTCCCGCCAGTCGGGGTCGGGCTTGCTGGTCCCCGTGGTCTGCCACCGGGTGGTGTAGATGGCGTCGAAATCCTCGGGGAGCGCCTCCATGTCGTGCCGCTCCACGACGGTGGATCCGGTGCGCTTCGCGGTGGCGAGGGCGCGGGCGAGGGTCGCGGGGGCGAGTCCGTACCCGGGCGGGGTGCGCAGCTCCAGGGTGATGTTCCTGAACCTCGGCAGGGCGAGCGCCAGGGCCGCCGCGGAGTTGTTCCCCTCGCCGACGTAGAGCACGCGCAGTCCCTCGATCCGCCCGAACCGGCCGAGGAGCGTGGTCAGATCGGTCAGCGCCTGGGTGGGGTGCTCGTCGGCGCTCATCGCGTTGACGACGGACATTCCGCCCTGCGACGCCCAGCTGCGCATCTCGGCGGGGTCGGCGGCGGTGCGGGCAACCAGCAGGTCGAGCATGCCGGCGAGGACGCGCCCGGTGTCCTCGGTGGTCTCCCCGGTGTTGGTCTGGAGATCGTTGGGGCCGTACGAGACGATCTGCGCGCCCAGGCGCAGGGCGCCGCTGGAGAACGCGGTACGGGTACGGGTCGAGGTCTTGGCGAAGTAGATGCCGGCCACGAGCCCGGCCAGTGGGCGGTCCCCGGTGGCGCGGCCCGCGGAGAAGTCCGCGCCCCGGGTGACAATCGACGTCAGGTCCTCATCGGTCAGATCGTCGATGGAGATGAGATGGCGTACGTCGGGCATGGGGTGATCCCTTCTGTCGGTTGTGGCAGGTCCGGGTGAACGGGCGGCCCTGAGGGCCTCGGTCACCACTGGCCGCCGAAGGACGAGGAGTCGCTCCGGTGGGATTCGATGGCCGCGCGGCCGACCTCGCGGCCCGAGTCGCCGTTGGTGAGCACGATCAGCCCGTCGCCGTCCTTGATCCGGGTGAGGCTCATCGCCCAGTAGCCCTCGAACTCGCCGAAGGCGCCGTACTCGATGTCGTCGCCTGTGGCGTCGACGACGGTGGACAGTCCGTACAGGGCGTCCTGATGAGGCGTCAGCATCTGCTGGGCGAGTGGCTGGGTGAGGAGGTCGGCGCCCTGCCCGAGATGGGCGCGGCGGATCTCGGCGGCGGCCCGGGCGAGATCGCCGGCCGTGGTCCACAGGCCGCCGCCGGCGACCGAGGGGTGGATCGGCAGCCCGGGCGGCACGGGCCGCCCGGACGCATCGTGACCGAGGGCCACGGGGCGGCGGGAGCGCGCGTGATGGGCCCAGTCGTAGGCGCTGCGGACCATGCCGAGCGGCTGAAGGACCAGGGTGCGCATCAGTTCGGGGAAGGGGTCGCCGGTGACCTCGGTCATCAGCTGTTCCAGGACCAGGTAGTTGAGCCGGTTCTTGCGGAACACATCCCCCGGTGCGTGCTCGAAGCGGACGGCGGGGGTACGGGCCGGCGGCCGGCCGTGCAGTGCGTCCAGGACGCCGGGCACGGCGTCGCCGGGGAGATAGGGGTCGTGGGCCGGTTCCAGGGCGAGCCCGGACACATTCGCCAACAGATGACGCACCGTCACGATGCCGCCCTGATGGCCCTCTTCACCAAGGGAGGGCGCGCGCCAGCCGGTGAGATAGCTGTTGATGTCGGCGTCCAGGTCGATGACGCCCTGGGCGGCCAGCGTCAGTGCGCCGAGTGCGGTGATGTGCTTGCTCACCGACGCCACCTTGAACGGGGTGTCGGGGGTGATCCGGTCCGTGGAACCGGCGCCCACCACCCCGTACGCCTCCAGCGCGACCAACTCGCCGTCCCGCAGCACCGCGAGGCTGGCCCCCGGTACTCCGTGCAGCTCCATGGCCTCCGCGACAGCCCCCTTCGGGGCGGGCCGGGTGCGGGGAGCGGATGTGGCCAGTGACGCGGCGAGCTGTTCGATCGTCCCGGCCCGGTAGAGGGCGCGGAGCGTGACGGGCAGCCCGGCCTCGCGGGCCTCGGCCATCACCCGGAGCACGCTGATGGAGTCGCCGCCCAGGTCGAAGAAGCTGTCGCGGATGCCGACCTTCTCCACATCGAGCACCCGGGACCAGATCTCGGTGAGCTGCCGCTCGACGTCGGTGCGCGGCGCCACGAATGCGCGGTCCGACCAGCCGGAGGAGCGGTCGGGAGCGGGCAGTGCGGCGTGGTCGAGCTTGCCGTTGACGGTGAGCGGGATCCGGGCCATCGGCACGAACGACGACGGGACCATGTAGGCGGGCAGCCGCTCCGAGCAGTGCGCGGCCAGCTCGGCGGCGGTCGGGGCGTCCGTCCCGACCGGGACCACGTAGCCGACCAGGCGGCGGTCGCCCTGCTCCGACTGCCGGGCCACCACGACGGCCTCGCGGACCCGCGGGTGCTCGGTCAGCACCGTCTGGATCTCGCCGGGCTCGATGCGATAGCCGCGGATCTTCAGCTGCTCGTCGGCGCGGCCCAGGAACTCCAGGTCCCCGTCCTGCCGTACGCGCGCCAGGTCACCGGTCCGGTACATCCGCGCGCCGGGCGGACCGTACGGGTCGGGCAGGAAGCGTTCGGCCGTCATCGCCGGGCGGTTCGCGTAGCCGCGGGCGAGGCCCGCGCCGCTGACGTACAGCTCGCCCGGGACCCCGACGGGGGCGAGCCGCCCCTCGCCGTCCAGGACGTAGACCCGGGTGTCGTCCACGGCCCGCCCGAGCGGCACGGCGCCGCCGGCCGCGACATCGTCGGCCGTGACGCGGCGGAAGGTGACGTGGACGGTCGTCTCGGTGGGTCCGTACGCCTGGATCGGCACGGTACGTTCCAGTCCCTGATGGGCCAGCCATTCAGCGAGGTCGGACACGTCCAGGCCGTCCCCGCCGAAGACGACGGTGCGCAGGGCGAGGGCGTCCAGCCGCGCCTTGTCGCCGCCCGCCGCGGCGATCAGCGCACGGAAGGCCACAGGTGACAGCGAGAGCGTCGTCACCTGCTGCTCGGCGAGCAGGGAGAGCAGTGCCTCGGGGTCACGGGCGACCGCCGGTGGCACCACGGACACCCGGCCGCCGTGCAGCAGCGCGCCCCAGATCTCCCAGACGGAGACATCGAAGGCGTACGAGTGCAGCAGCGCCCAGACCTGCGAGGAGTCCAGGTCGATGCGGTCGGCCGTGGCCGCGTAGAGCCGCAGCAGATTGCGGTGGGTGAGGGTGACGCCCTTGGGCCGCCCCGAACTGCCCGAGGTGTAGATGACGTACAGGGCGTTGTCGGGCCCGGCGAGCGGCTCCGGGTCGGTGGCCGGGCGGCCGGCCAGGGTGTCGGCGTCCGTGTCGATGAGGACGAGTCCGCGCGCCCCTGCCGCCGCCTCGGTGTGTGCACTGCGGGTCACGACGAGGGGCCCGCCCGCGTCGCTCAGCATGTAGGCGAGGCGGCCCGTCGGCTGGGTCGGATCGAGGGGCAGATAGGCGGCGCCGGACTTCATGACGCCGAGCAGGGCGGGCAGGAGGTCGATGTCCGGCTCCAGGAGCACGCCGACAACCGACTCGGGGCCCGCGCCGAGGGCGCGCAGCTGGTGGGCGAGCCGGTTGGCCCGGGTGTTCACCTCGGCGTAGCTGAGCCGCTCGTCGCCGTACGAGACGGCGATCGCCTCGGGGGTACGGGCCGCCCATGACTCGAAGACCTCGTGCACACAGCCGTCGCCCACGGCGAGCGTGAGCGGTGCGCCGTTCCAGGTGTCGAGCAGCAACTCCCGCTCCCCCGGCGGCAGACAGGTCGCCCGTGCGTCTCCGTCGGAGTCGGCGACCATCGCCTCCAGCACGGCCCGGTACATCCCCGCCAGTCGGTCGGCGTGGTGCCGGGAGAGTGCGTGGGTGTGGGTGCGCAGGGTGAAGTAGCCGGGGGTGGTGGGCACTCCGAGCGCGAATTCGGTGGAGTCGTCGCCCTCACCGGCGTCGGTGTCGACGAGGTCGGTGTCCATCTGGTCGAAGTCCTGGAAGGTGAACAGCACATCGATGAGCCGTTGTCCGTCTCCCGCTTCACGCTGGATGGCGGGCATCGGGTAGCGCCGGTACTGCCATTGCTCGACCTCGCGGTCGAAGGTCTGCCGCACCAGTTCGCGCCAGGTGGCGGCGGTGCGTTCGAAGGGGAAGGGCAGGCTGTTGAGCTGCATGCCGTAGACCCGGTCGGCACCTTCGAGTTCGGGCCGGGCGCTGTACACGAGTCCGGTGAAGAAGGTGGGCTCGTCGGTGAGCATGCTCATCACCTTGAGATGGGCGGCGTGCAGCACGCTCTTCAGTGAGACGCCGGCCTCTGCGGCCAGTGCGCGCAGCCCCGGCTCCAGGTCCCGGTGCGGGACATGGATCTGGTAGTCCGCGCGGGGCGCGGTGGTGTCCGCCCAGGCGGCGGGAAGGGTGAACTTGGGGTGGCGGGCCACGAGGTCGTGCCAGTAGGCACGGTCGTCGGCTGACTGGAGGGCGCGCTGTTCGGCGGCGATGAAGTCGGCGTACCGGACCGCCGGGGGCTCGACGGGCGCGGGCCGGTTTCCGTCCCGCAGGGTGCGGTAGGTGTCCAGGATCTCCATCACGAGGGAGTGGAAGGTCCAGCCCTCGGTGATGGCGTGGCACTGGGTGAAGGTGAGCCGCCAGCTCCGGTCGGTCTCGAGCAGGGCGCCGATGCGCATCAGGGGTGCGCGGGTGGTGTCGAAGACGGCGGCGCGCTCGCTCGCGGTGTACGCCTCCAGCTCCGCCTGCTGCCGTTCGGCGTCCAGCTTCCGCAGATCCCGCACCTCGACGGGGACGTCGGCCTGGTCGTGGACGAGCTGCATCGGCACGGAGTAGCCGGAGACGGCGAAGGAGGTGCGCAGCATCTCGTGCCGGCTCGTGACCAGCGCCGCCGCGTCACGCAGAGCGTCGGCGTCGAAGGGCTGCTCGTCGCGGATCCGGAACAGCGTGATGTTGTGATAGCTGTGCTGCTCCTCGTCGGCCAGCATCTCCACCAGCATCCCGAGCTGCACCTGCGACATCGGATACGCGTCCGACACCCCGACAGGCACCCGCTCCCGGTCCGCGGCCGACAACAGCGCGAACCGCTCCACCGGCCGCTCCCGCTCCACCACCCCACGACCACCCACCGACGCCGCCAGCTCGGCAACCGTACGGAACTCGAACACATCCCGCACCGACACATCCACACCCGCCGACCGCAGCGCACCCACCAGCACCACCGCACGGATCGAGTGGCCGCCGAGCTCGAAGAAGTTGTCGTGGACACCGATCCGGTCGGCTTCGAGGACCTGCGACCAGGCGGTCGCCAGCAGCTCTTCGAGGGGGTTGCGGGGTGCGACGTACGCCCGCTCGCCTTGGCCGAACGAGGCTTCGTCGGGTGCGGGCAGGGCCCGCCGGTCGACCTTGCCGTTGCGGTTGAGCGGCAGGGCGTCCAGCGCGAGGAACGCGGTGGGCGTCATATAGGCGGGCAGCCGTGCGCCGCAGTGGGCGGCCAGTTCCGCTGTGGCCGGGGCCCGGCCGTCGGCCGGCACGTAGTGGGCGACGAGCCGCGGATCACCGGTCGCCGAACGGTGGGCGACGACGACGCACTCCTGGACGGCCGGGTGTTCGGCCAGGACGACCTGGATCTCGCCGAGCTCCACGCGGTAGCCGCGGATCTTCACCTGCTCGTCGATCCGACCGAGGAACTCGACGACGCCGCCCTCGGTCATCCGGGTCAGATCGCCCGTGCGGTAGAGCCGGGCGCCGGGCGGTCCGAACGGGTCGGGTACGAAGCGCTCGGCGGTGAGGCCCGGCTGGGCCGCGTATCCGCGCGCCACTCCCGCACCCCCCACATAGAGCTCTCCCGGCACGCCGACGGGGACGGGGCACAGCGTGGAGTCGAGGACGAAGAGGGTCGCGCCGGGGAGGGCGCTGCCGATCGGCACGGTCTCGGCGTCGCTCAGGCGCTCCACGTCGACGGGGAAGACGGTGCTGCCGACGGAGGCTTCGGTGGGCCCGTACTCGTTGATGAGCCGGCCGGGGCCGAGGAGGCGCAGCCAGTGGTCGGCGCTGCGCCGCGGGAAGGCCTCGCCCGCCACGACGACGGCCGCGGCGAGCTCCTTGGCCCGGGTGTCGTCGAGCCGGTGCGCGATGATCTCCAGATGGCCGGGGGTCAGCTTGAGGAAGCTGAAGGGGCCGGCTTCGTGCAGCAGCGGACCGAGGTCCTCGACCGGGAAGTCCTGCGCCAGGATGTGCACCCGGCGGCCGGTGACCAGGGGCGCCCAGAGGTTGGGCACGACCAGGTCGAAGGCGACGGAGGAGAAGAGAGCGGCGCCTCCGGTGCCGCGTGCCGCCAGCGTGTCGGCGGCCCAGTCGATGTGGTTCGAAAGGCCCCGGTGGGTGATCTGCACGCCCTTCGGGACACCGGTGGAGCCCGAGGTGTAGATGACGTAGGCCAGCCGGTCGAGGTCTGCGGAGACCTCCGGCCGGGTGGCGGGGCGGCGGTCGATGGAGGCCGACGCCTCGGGCCGGTCCAGGACGACCTGGTGCCCCTCGAAGGCTTCGGCGAGCCGGTCGCTGTGGGCCGTCGCGGTCACCAGGAGTCGGGCGCCCGCGGCGCCCAGCATCCTGGCGGTACGGGCCGCGGGCTGGCCCGGGTCCAGCGGCAGATAGGCGGCGCCCGCCTTCCATACGGCGAGCAGGGAGACGATCAGCTCCGGACCGCGGTCGAGGAGGACTCCGATCACGGACTCGGGGCCGGCTCCGAGCGCGCGCAGTTCATGGGCGAGCCGGTTGGCCCTGGCGTCGGTCTCGGCGTAGGTCAGCCGGTCCTCCCCGTAGGTGACGGCAGTCTCCTCGGGGGTGCGGACCGCCCAGGACTCGAAGAGCTCGGGGACCGTCGCGGCAGCGGTCACCGGGGCCGCGGTGGCACTCCATTCCTCGACGAGCAGCTCCCGTTCGCCCTCGGGAAGGAAGGTGGCGCGTGCGTCCCCGTCGGTGTCGGCGACCATCGCTTCGAGCACCGCCCGGTACATCCCGGCGAGGCGGTCGGCATGCGCCCGCGTCATGACGTGGGTGTGCGACATCAGCACCACATGGCCGCCCACCGCCAGGGTGGCGAGGGCGAATTCGGTGAGTGAGTCGTCGATGCTCGCCCCGAAGTCCACGAGTTCGGTGTCCACCTGGTGGAAGTCCAGGTAGCTGAAGCGGACATCGAGCAGCCGGGCGCCGTCGCCCTTCTCGCGCTGGATGGCGGGCATCGGGAACCGCCGGTGCGGCCAGAGCTCGACCTCGCGGTCGAAGGTGCGGCGCACCAGGTCGCGCCAGGTGGTGGTGACGGTGCGGTCGTAGCCGAACGGCAGGCTGTTGAGGTACATGCCGTAGACCCGGTCGGCGCCCTCCGCCTCGGGCCTGGCGTTGCAGACGAGTCCGGTGAAGAAGGCGGGCTCGTCGGTGAGCATGCTCATCACCTTGAGATGGGCGGCGTGCAGCACGCTCTTCAGTGAGACACCGACCTCGGCGGCCAGCGCGCGCAGCCCGGCGTCGAGGTCCTGGTAGGGAATGCGTACCCGGTAGTTTTCCCGCGGTTTGTCCTGGTCACCGGCCCAGGCGGCCGGGAGGGAGAACGTCGCGTGGCGATCGACGACGTCGTGCCAGTAGGCGCGGTCGTCCGCGGAGGCCAGCGAGCGCTGCTCGGCGGCGATGAAGTCGGCGTACCGGACCGCCGGGGGCTCGACGGGCGCCGGCAGGTCGCCGTCGCGCAGGGTGCGGTAGGCCGCCAGCACCTCCATGAGCAGGGAGTGGAAGCTCCAGCCCTCCAGGATGGAGTGGCATTCGGTGAGTCCGAACCACCAGCTGCCTTCGTCGATCACATGGGCCGAGATCCGGATCATGGGGGCCTGCGTGGTGTCGAAGACGGCGGCGCGCTCGCTCGCGGTGTACGCCTCCAGCTCCGCCTGCTGCCGTTCGGCGTCCAGCTTCCGCAGATCCCGCACCTCGACAGGGACATCGGCCTGCTCGTGGACGAGCTGCATCGGCACGGAGTAGCCGGAGACGGCGAAGGAGGTGCGCAGCATCTCGTGCCGGCTCGTGACCAGCGCCGCCGCGTCACGCAGAGCGTCGGCGTCGAAGGGCTGCTCGTCGCGGATCCGGAACAGCGTGATGTTGTGATAGCTGTGCTGCTCCTCGTCGGCCAGCATCTCCACCAGCATCCCGAGCTGCACCTGCGACATCGGATACGCGTCCGACACCCCGACAGGCACCCGCTCCCGGTCCGCGGCCGACAACAGCGCGAACCGCTCCACCGGCCGCTCCCGCTCCACCACCCCACGACCACCCACCGACGCCGCCAGCTCGGCAACCGTACGGAACTCGAACACATCCCGCACCGACACATCCACACCCGCCGACCGCAGCGCACCCACCAGCACCACCGCACGGATCGAGTCCCCGCCGAGCTCGAAGAAGTTGTCGTGGACACCGATCCGGTCGCCGTCGAGGACCTGCGACCAGGCCGTGGCGATCTGCTCCTCGAGGGGGTTGCGGGGCGCGAGGTACTGCCCGCCGGTGTGAAGGCTGTGCTGCTCGGGTGCGGGCAGCGCGCGCCGGTCCAGCTTGCCGTTCGCGGTGAGCGGCAGGGCGTCCAGCACGACGAACGCGGCGGGGACCATGTAGGAGGGCAGGCGTTCCCCCAGGGCGGCCCTGAGCGCGCCGCCGTCGGGGGCGCGTCCGGCCTCCGGCACGACGTACGCGATCAGCCGTCGGCCCACGGCGTCGTCGTCGCGCACCACCACGGCGGCGTCGCGGACGCCGGGCTGGGCGGCCAGGGCGGCCTGGATCTCGCCGAGTTCGATGCGGTAGCCGCGGATCTTCACCTGGTCGTCGATACGGCCCAGGAAGTCCAGGGTGCCGTCCGGGTTGCGCCGGGCGAGGTCGCCGCTGCGGTAGAGACGCGCGCCGGGCGGACCGAACGGATCGGGGACGAAACGCTCGGCGGTGAGCGCGGGGCGGCCGAGATAGCCCCGGGTGACGCCGGGACCTCCGACGTGGATCTCGCCCGGCACTCCGGCCGGCACGACCTGCCCGTGGCGGTCCAGGAGGTAGATGGTCAGATCCTCCAGCGGGCGCCCGACCGGGTTGCCACCGGCTGTCAGGTCGTCGTGGGTGATGCGGTGGTACGTCGAGTGGACCGTGGTCTCCGTGATGCCGTACATGTTCAGCAACTGCGGCCGGTCGAGACCCAGCCGCTCCACCCACGGAGCCAGCTCGGCGAACTCCAGCCGCTCACCCGCGAACACCACCGCTCTCAGGGCCAGTTGATCAATCCGCGGATCGCCCGACCCCGCGGCGCCGACGAGCGACCGGAAGGCCGAAGGCGTCTGATTGAGCACCGTCACCCGGTGCCGGACCAGCAGATCGAGGAAATCGTCCGGCGACCGGGCGACGTCGAACGGCACCACCACCAGCCGCCCACCGTGCGCCAGCGCACCCCACAGCTCCCACACCGACACATCGAAGGCATAGGAGTGGAACAGCGGCCACACATCGTCCGCGCCGAACGCGTAGTGCCGGTCCCCGACGGCGAGCAGGCGCCACACCTGGGTGTGGCTCACGCACACACCCTTCGGGCGCCCGGTGGAGCCCGAGGTGTAGATGACGTACGCCAGCGCGTCCGGGCCTGCCGTGCTGGGGGCGGGGTTCGCCTCGGACTCGGCCGCGATCGCGACCGCGTCACGGTCGAGGACGACGATCCGCCCCGCGTACACGCCGGCGAGCCGCTCGGCGTACTCCGAGGTGGTGACCACGACCGGCGCCCCGGTGTCGCCGAGGACGAACCCCCACCGGTCGACCGGGTGCGAGGGGTCCAACGGCACGTAGGCAGCACCGGACTTCAGCACGCCGAGCAGGGCGGGGACGAGGTGGCTGCCGCGTCCGAGGCACACGCCGACCAGATCCTCGGTGCCCACGCCGAGCGCCTTGAGGTGGTGGGCGAGCCGGTTGGCGCGGGCGTTGAGTTCCCCGTACGACAGTGCCTCGTCGCCGGCGACGACGGCGACCGCGGCGGGGTTCTCGGCCGCCCGGTCCTGGAAGACCTCGTGCATCGGCCGCGCGTCACCGGCCGACCGCACCGCGGGCGGCGCCACGACGGCGCTCTCCCGCTCGCCGTGGAGCGGCAGCCGGGTGACGGGGCTGTCCGGGGAGGCGACCAGGCCGTCGAGCAGGCGCAGGAAGGATGCGGCGAAGCCGTCCATCCACGGCTGGTCGAAGAGCGCGGTGGCGTACTCCAGCTGGCCGCGCAGGCTGCCGCCCGCCGTCTCCTCGATCTGCAGCGCGAGGTCGAACTTCGCGGTGAGCCAGGGGAGTTCGACGACCGAGGTGGCGATTCCGGGCAGGTCGAGCGCGCCGTCCGCCGCCTCGTGCAGGGTGAAGGCGATCTGGAACAGCGGGGTGCGGGAGGTGTCACGGGCCGGGGCGAGCTCGTCGACCAGGCGCGCGAAGGGCACCTCCTGGTGGTCGAAGGCGCCGAGTACCGTGCTCCGCGCGGCGGCGATCAGCTCGGTGAACGCCGGTTCGCCCTGCCAGGTTCCGCGCATCACCAGGGAGTTGATCCCGTAGCCGATGACGTTCTGGAGTTCGGGGCGGGTGCGCTCGGAGACGACGGTGCCGACCGCGATGTCGTCGCGTCCGGTGTAGCGGGACAGCAGCGCCTGGAACGCGGCGAGCAGCGTCGTGTAGAGGGTGACGCCGTGCTCCTTGGACAGGGCGCGCAGCCCGGCGGCCAGCGGTTCCGGCAGCTCCAGCGGCACGGCAGCGCCCCGCCAGTCCCGCACCGGCGGCCTGGGCCGGGCAGTGGGGAGCTCGGCGGGCGTGCTGTCGGCAAGGAGGTCGCGCCAGTAGCCGAGGCGGCGGTCGAGCTCGGGACCGGCGACACGGCTCCGCTGCCACGCGGCGAAGTCGGCGTACTGCACGGGCAGTGCGGGCAGCGGGGACGGGCGGCCGGCGGCGAACGCGCCGTAGAGCGCACCCAGTTCACGCTCGAACACCTGGATGGACCAGGCGTCGCAGGCGATGTGGTGGAACACCACGGCCAGCAGGTGGTCGTCCTCCGCGAGCCGGATCAGCCGGGCGCGGACCGGCCACTGGCCTGCGAGATCGAAGGACGCGGCGGCGGCTTCGGCCGCCAGGTCGGCGGCCTTCTGCTCGCGTGCGGCGGCGGGCAGCGCGCCGAGGTCCGTGACCGGCAGGTCCGGGGTGCCCGACGGGTCGACGACCTGGACGGGTTCGCCGTTCTCCAGGCGGTAGCGGGTGCGCAGGATCTCGTGCCGGGCGACGATCTCGGTGTACGCGGCGTGGAGGGCGCCGAGGTCGAGCGGTCCGCGCAGGCGGCGAAGGACCGGCACCAGGTACTCGGGACTCTCCGGGTCGAGGCTGCTCAGGAACCAGAGCTGCTGCTGCCCGAAGGAGAGCGGCAGGGTGCCTTCGCGGTCGGCGCGCGGAATACCCGCGCGGGGAGCCGAGCGGCGCCCGGCGAGCCGCTGCCGCAGCAATTCCTCGCGGGCCGCCTCCACGGCGGTGGCGGACTTCTCGGTCTCTCCGGCGCTCATATCTCTCGTTCCTCCGCCAGCATCGGGTCCGTCAGCAGTGCGGCGTCGTCGAGCCGCGCGATGTCCGCTCTGAGCTGTGTCTCAACCTCGGCGGCCAGCTGGGCCACCGAGGGCATGTCGAAGACCTTGCGCACCGGCAGGTCGATGTCGAACTGCTCCTGGACCGCGGCCACCAGCCGCAGCGCGAGCAGGGAATTCCCGCCGAGCTCGAAGAAGTTGTCGTGGACGCCGATCCGCTCGGTGTGCAGGATCTGGGCCCAGATGTCGGTGACGGCCTCTTCGGCCTGGCTGCGGGGGGCCACATAGTCCCCGCCCGTGTGAAGGCTCTGCTGCTCCGGTGCGGGCAGGGCCCGCCGGTCCAGCTTGCCGTTCGCGGTCAGCGGCAGGGCGTCCAGCACGACGAAGGCCGCGGGCACCATGTACGACGGCAGCCGGTCGGCCAGGGCCGCCCGCAGCTCACCGCCGTCGGCGGAGGCGTCGGGTGCCATGACCACGTAGGCGACCAGCCGGCGGTCGCCCGGCCGGTCCTCCCGTACCACCACCGCCGCGTCGCGGACGGCCGGCCGATCGGCCAGGGCGGCCTGGATCTCGCCGAGTTCGATGCGGTAGCCGCGGATCTTCACCTGGTCGTCGATACGGCCCAGGAAGTCCAGGGTGCCGTCCGGGTTGCGCCGGGCGAGGTCGCCGCTGCGGTAGAAGCGCGCGCCGGGCGGACCGAACGGATCGGGCAGAAAACGCTCCGCGGTGAGTCCCGGCCGCCCCAGGTAGCCACGGGCGACGCCGGGGCCGCCGACATGGATCTCGCCGGTGACGCCGACGGGCACGGTCTGTCCGTGGCGGTCGAGCAGATGGATCCGCAGATCGGCGAGCGGGCGCCCGACCGGGTTGCCACCGGCTGTCAGGTCGTCGTGGGTGATGCGGTGGTACGTCGAGTGGACCGTGGTCTCCGTGATGCCGTACATGTTCAGCAACTGCGGCCGGTCGAGACCCAGCCGCTCCACCCACGGAGCCAGCTCGGCGAACTCCAGCCGCTCACCCGCGAACACCACCGCTCTCAGGGCCAGTTGATCAATCCGCGGATCGCCCGACCCCGCGGCGCCGACGAGCGACCGGAAGGCCGAAGGCGTCTGGTTGAGCACCGTCACCCGGTGCCGGACCAGCAGATCGAGGAAATCGTCCGGCGACCGGGCGACGTCGAACGGCACCACCACCAGCCGCCCACCGTGCGCCAGCGCACCCCACAGCTCCCACACCGACACATCGAAGGCATAGGAGTGGAACAGCGGCCACACATCGTCCGCGCCGAACCCGTAGTGCCTGCGGGCGATGGCGTGCAGCCGCCACACCTGGGTGTGGCTCACGCACACACCCTTCGGGCGCCCCGTGGAGCCCGAGGTGTAGATGACGTACGCCGTCGAGTCCGGCCCGGCCGGCAGCGGCGCCGGGTTCGGCGGCTCCGCGTCCGCCTCGCTCCGTTCCTGCGGCGTGTCCTCGTCGAGGACGATCAGGGTCCCGGAGTGGATCCGCCCCAGCCGTTCGGCGAACTCCGAGGTGGTGACCACGAGAGAGGCCGCCGTGTCACCGAGGATGAACTCCCAGCGATCCAGGGGATGCGCCGGGTCCAGCGGAACGTACGCGGCACCCGACTTCAGTACGCCGAGCAGGGCGGGCACCAGCTCGGGGCCGCGCTCCAGGCACACGCCGACCAGGGCCTCGGGTCCGGCGCCCAGCGCCCTCAGCCGGTGGGCCAGCCGGTTCGCTCGCGCGTTCAGCGCGCCGTACGTGAGCTCGGTGTCACCCGCGACGACGGCCACCGCGCCGGGGGTCGCCGCGGCCTGCTCCTCGAAGACCTCGTGCATCGTCCTGGCCTGCCCGGCATCGTCCGCGGCGGCGGGTGCGACGAGGGCCTGCTCGGCGGCGCCGAGCAGCGGAGCCTGCGAGATACGGCCGGACGGGGCGCTCGCCACGGCGTCGAGAAGCCGTACGAAACCGGCCGCGAGATTCTCCACCCAGCCCCGCTCGAAGAGCGCCGTGGCGTACTCGATCTGGCAGCGCGCCCCGCCGCCCGGCTCCAGGTGGACGAAGAGCGTGAGGTCCGTCTTGGCGGTCCGCCAGCTGTCGCCGAGGAGAGCCAGGTCGCTGTCGCTGAGCGCGGACCCGGTCTGGCCTTCGTCGAGCAGGTCGAAGGCGGCCTGGTAGAGCGGGGTGCGCGAGCGGTCACGGTCGCCGAAGGCGTCCACGAGGCGTTCGAAGGGGAGGTCCTGGTGGGCGAAGGCGGTCAGGACCGTGTCCCGTATCCGCTCCAGCACCGCCGTGAACGTCGGGTCGCCGCCGAGATCGCAGCGGAGCACGAGGTTGTTGAGGAAGCAGCCCGCGACCCCGGCGCTCTCTGGCCTGGTGCGGCCCGAGACCGGTGTGCCGACCGCAATGTCCTCGCTGCCCGTGTACCGGGAGAGGAGGGCGGAGAAGGCGGTGAGCAGGGTCATGAAGGGGGTGGCCCCGTGGTGCTGGCCGAGGGCGAGTGCCTGCTTCGTCACGCCGTGCGGGACATGGAAGCCGACCACCGAGCCGCTGATGTCGCGTTCGGCGGGCCGGGGGCGAGCCGTGGGGAGATCGAGGGGGGCGAGTCCGTCGAGGGCCTCGCGCCAGTGGGCGAGCTGTCGTGCGCTCTCCTCGTCGCCGGACTGCTCCCGCTGCCTGACGGCGAAATCCGCGTACTGCAGGGGCAGTTCCGGGAGGTGCTCCGCCTCCGAGGTGAGGCAGAGCGCGCGCAGGTCGTTCTCCAGCAGGACCGACGACCAACCGTCCGAGGCGATGTGATGGATAGTCATGACCAACAGGTCTTCTTCTCCGGGAGTGCGGATCAGCCGGGCCCGCCAGACCGGGCCCTGCTCCAGGTCGAAGCCCTGGGCGAGCTGCGCCGCCAGGTGCGGGGCCGGGCCCTCGGGGCCGGCGTCCAGTGCCTGGAAATCCACCGCGCTGTGGGCGTCGGCCCGTTGACGGGGCTCGCCGTGCTCGCTGACGTACCGCGTACGGAGGATCTCGTGCCGGTCCGCCAGGGCGCGCAGCGCCGTGCGGACGGCCTCCGGGGCGGTGGCGGCGGGCAGGCGCAGCAGGACGGGGGTGACCCATTCGGCGCTCGCCGGGTTCATCCGGTCCAGGAACCAGATGCGTTCCTGCGCGAAGGACAGCGGGAGCGGCGCGTCCCGGCCGGCCGCCGTGACCGTGGCCGCGTCGTCGGTCGGGGCGCCGCGGTCGAGCAGCTGGGCCTGTTCGGCGACGGTGGTGGCAGTGAAGAGGTCTCGGAGTTCGATGCGGCGGCCGGTGGCGGCGGTGAGACGGCCGAGCAGCCGGGTCATGTGGAGCGAGGTGCCGCCGAGGCGGAAGAAGTCGTCGTGTGCACCGACGGTGTCCGTGCCGGTGCCGAGCAGTTCGGCCCAGACGCGGGCGACGAGCCGCTCGTCGTCGGTGCGGGGCCCGACCGCCGCCGGCCCGTCGTCGACCGTGCCGGGGTCGGGCAGGGCGCTTCGGTCGACCTTTCCGCTGGCATTGAGCGGGAAGGCGTCGACCGTCACATAGACGGAGGGGATGAGGGCCTCGGTGAGGCTGCCCCGGAGGAAGGCCCGGAGTTCGGCGGCGGGCACGGGTTCGGCACGGGGGACGACGTACGCGGCCAGGCGCGCGGTGTCGTCATGGGCCTTGAACGGGGTGACGACCGCGCCGCTGAGACCGGGGTGTGCGGCGAGCGCGGCTTCGGCCTCGCCGGGTTCGACACGGGTGCCGTTGATCTTGACCTGATGGTCCACCCGGCCGACGTACTCCAGCACGCCGTCCGAGCGCCAGCGAGCCCGGTCGCCCGTGCGGTACAGCCGTTCGCCCGCCGCGCCGTAGGGGTCGGGGACGAAGCTCGCGGCGGTCGCTCCCGGGCGCCCCAGGTAGCCGCGGGCCACTCCGGGGCCCCCCGCGTACAGTTCGCCCGGCACTCCGACGGGCACCGGTGTCCCGGCCGTGTCGAGCACCAGGACACGCATGGAGTCGATGGGGCGGCCGATGGGTACGGGGCCCTGCTCCCTGTCCGGGTGGACGGGGTGGGCGGTGACGTCGATGGAGCACTCGGTGGGGCCGTAGGTGTTCCAGATTCCGGTGCGGATGCGGTCGGGCAGCCGTCGGCAGAGGTCCGCGTGCAGGGGCTCTCCCGCGCAGAACAGCAGCCGCAGTTCCGTGCAGTGGGCCCAGCCGTCCTCGTCGGCGAGCAGCCGCAACACGGAGGGCACCACCTGGAGGACGGTGATGCGCTGTTCGGCCACCGCCCGCAGCAGCAGCGCGGGATCGCGTTCGGCGCCCTCGGGGGCCATGACGACGGTGCCGCCCGCCGTCAGCGGGGCGAAGATCTCCCAGCCCGCGGCGTCGAAGCTCATCGTGGTCTTCTGGAGGATCCGGTCGTCCGGGCCGATGCCGTGTCTGCGGACGGTCCAGCCGACGCGGTTCGCGATGCCCGCGTGGTCGACGAGGACGCCCTTGGGACGGCCGGTGGATCCCGAGGTGTAGATGACATACGCGGCTGCCGCCGGGGACACGGGTCCCGGCAGGGCGGTCGCGGGCTGCGCGGCGATGCGGTCCCGCTCCTCGTCCAGGCACAGGGCGGCGACGGGCAGGTCGCGGAGGGCGCCCCGGGCGGTGGGCCCGTCGGTGATGACGACACGCGCTGCCGTGTCGTCCAGGACCCACTCCAGGCGGGCGCGCGGATGCCCGGGATCCAGCGGTACGTACGCCGCGCCGGCCTTCCAGACGGCGAGGAGCGCCACCACGAGGCCGATGCCGCGCGGCAGGCAGACGGCGACGAGGTCCTCGGGGCCGACACCGCGGTCGCGCAGGGCATGTGCGAGACGGTTGGACCTCCGGTCGAGCTCGGCGTAACCGAGCCGGTCCCGACCGGAGAGCACGGCGAGGGCGTCGGGGGTCCTGGCCGCCTGCAGTTCGAATCGCGCGGGCAACAGCTCCGTACCGGAACGGTCGGTCTCTGACGTCCGCGGCCACATCTGGGATTCCACCCCTGCTCCTCTTCACCTCTGGGCCGGCGCAGCGGGCGAGGGGCCGCCGCATACCTGCCGCGGCCCCTCGCCGTCGCTCCCGCTCCCGCTCCTGCTGCCTGCGTGCGCCGGTGTCAGACGGCGCTGTGCTGCTCTTCCATGCGCCGGCGCAGGCTCAGCGGGCGCATGTCGGTCCAGACCTCCTCGATCCGGGCGAGGCACTCGGCACGGGTGCCGCGGGTCCCCTCCTGGTGCCAGCCGGCGGGGAGCTCCCGGTCGGCGAGCCAGATCGAGTACTGGAGTTCGTCGTTGTGGACGACGAGGTAGGTCCGGTCGTCGCTCTGCTCTTCGGCCATCGGTGGCCTCCTTCTCGTCTGCGGAATCGGGGTCAGCGGCCCGAGGCCTCGGGTACGGCTGCGGGTGCGGCTTCTGCTGCCGTGAGGAAGTCGTCGACGGCGACGCCGAGCTGCTGCTTCTGCGCCTCCTCGTACACCAGCTGGGCGACGGCGAGGTCGAGCACACCGAGGCCGAACGGCGAGACGATGACGGTGCGTTCGGGGTCGCGGCGGAACGACGTGGCGCCCCCGACCAGTTCCCCGATCGACGCGTCGATGAAGTCGCGGTTCCCGGAGAGCTGTTGGGCCAGATCCGGGGAGGTCCGCTCGCGGCAGACATGGTCGGCGTCGTCGACGACGTTCTGCGCGTCGAGGAGCGTCTGTGGACGGATGTCCCGCAGCGAGACGTTGAGGACCGTCGAGCCCGGGCGGAAGGCGTCCACAGGCAGATACGGTTCTGCGGAAGTGGTGGCCAGCGAGACGAGCGAGTGCGCGGCCAGCGCCTGCGCCTGCTCGCGGGCCACGGTCACGGTGATGCCCGGGGCCTTCTCCTCGGCCGTGCGGACGAAGGCGGCGGCCCGTACCGGGTCCTGGTCGTACACGGTCGCCTCGGTCAGCGAGGGCAGCCGGGTGCTGAGGAAGTGCAGGATCTCCGCGTTGATGACCCCACAGCCGATGAGCGTGACGCCGGTGGTGCCCGCACCCTCGTCGGGCAGCAGCAGTCCGGCGGCGAGCGCCGCGCCGGCCGCGGTGCGCTTCGCCGAGATCAGCGAGGCCTCGATCACCGCCTGCGGGTGGCCGTTGAGCAGCGAGCTGAGCACGATCACCGCGCTGGCGCGGTCGACGCCCGTCCGGATGTTCCCGGGAAAGGACGCGATCCATTTCATTCCGGCGGAAGGACTGTCGCCGCCGATGAATGCGGGCAGTCCGATGATGCGGTTGGCCGGTGCATCGGGAAAGCGGAGAAAGGTGGAGTGCGGCAGTGAGGTGCGTCCCTCGTCATGGAGCCGGTACGCGTTCGCCACCAGGTCGATCAGTTCGGCGGAGCGGCTTTCGAGAATGCCGCTCACCTCGCTCTTGCGGACAATCAGCATTCCTGTGCCACCTGTCCTTCCTTGTCCTTCCAGAGATGGGTGACGTCACCGAAGTTCTCACGCACCCAATTATCGGAGTAGATCGTGTCGAGATAGCGGTCGCCGCCGTCGGGGAAGATCAGCACACAGGTGGCACCGTCCTCGATGGAGGGGCTGAGTTTCTCCAGCGCGGCGACGGTCGCCCCGGAGGAGCCGCCGGCCAGGATCGATTCGCGCCGGGACAGCCGTCGGCAACCGGTCACGCACTCCAGGTCCGTGATGTGGACGATCTCGTCCGGTGTGCTGGTGTCCAGCAGGGCGGGACGCACGGAAGCGCCGTGGCCCGGGATCAGCCGGCGCTCGGTGGTGGTCGGCGGACCGAACAGCACACTGCCGACCGCGTCGACCGCGACGACCTTGGTGCCGAGGCCGTGCTCACGGATGTACTCCCCGCAGCCTCGCAGCGTCCCGGTGGTGCTCGCCGCGCAGAACAGGTAGTCGACCCGGCCGTCGAGCGCCTGCGCGATCTCGCGCATCGTCGAGCGGTGGGCACGGGGGTTGAGCGGGTTGGCGTACTGGTTGGGCCAGAAGGAGTGCGGCAGCGCGGCCACCAGTTCCCGTACCCGGCGCAGCCGCATCGGCAGGAACTCGCCGGTGACCGGGTCGGCCTCGGTGACCACCTCGACCTCGGCGTGCAGCGCCTTCAGCACGGCGAGGTTCTGGTCGGTGGTCTTGGCGTCCACGACACAGACGAAGCGGAGGCCGAAGTAGCCGCAGACCTGGGCCAGCCCGATGGCCAGATTCCCGGAGCTGGACTCGACCACGACCGAACGGCCGGGCTGGAGCCCGCCGTTGCGGATCTCCTCCAGGAGCATGCTGATCGCCGAGCGGTCCTTGATGCTGCCGCCCGGGTTGAACCGCTCCATTTTGGCGAATACCCTGCCGCCGAATCCGGGGACGAGCCTTTCCAGTTCCACCAGCGGCGTATTACCTATCGTCGAGAGTATTCCCTTGAGACGTTCTTCTGCCACGATTTACCCTTCGCCACCGCGGATCGTCCGGCATACAAATGATGAAGGCGTGCTCTATAGCCGCTCTATACAGTCCCTGACCCCATGGCCAGCAGCTCCGCGAGATCGGAACGGTCCACCAGCGCGATGGCTTCTATTTCCGCTCCGGGATCGTCCGTGGCCCGGTCGAGCAGCCGCGCGTAACGCTGGGCGAACCGCTCGACGGTGCCGGCGTCGAAGAGGTCGGTGTCATAGCTGAAGACCGCGTCGAGCGTGTCTCCGCTCTGCTCGATCCGCAGCATGAGGTCGAACTGCCCCTCCTGCTGCGGGACTCCGATCCGGGCGACGGTCAGCCCTTCGTACGGCCGGGCGTCCCCTTCGCCGTCGGCGCGTACGGGGCCGAGCCGCGGCTCCGTACGGTCCGTGGCGATCAGGGTGACGGCGGTACGGAACGGCGGGGTGCGCCGGCCCGGCGCGGCGGCCAGCAGGGCGCCCGGATGTCCGGCGTGTGCAAGGCCCTGGACGAGCTGCCGCTGGGCGGCCAGGACCGCGTCGCTCATGCGGTCGCCGGGCCGGAAACTCCCGCGTACCGGCACGGTGTTGACGAAGTAGCCCACCGCGGCCTCGGTCCTTCGGCCCGCTCCGAGGGCGCCGCGGGTGGACATCGGGCAGCCGACCAGGGCGTCCGGCTGTCCCGAGTGGCGGTACAGCGTGGCCTGGAAGACGCCGAGGAGAAAGGCGAACGGTGTGACGTCGAGTGAGCGTGCGGCCTTCGTCAGCCGCTCGACCGTGCTCGTGGGCAACGGGAGTTCATGGGTGGCCCCGCGGAACCCCTGGGTGGCGGGGCGCGGCCGGTCGGTCGGCAGCTCGGCGGGGAGCGCGCCGACGCGCACCTGGCGCCAGTACGTCGCTCCCCGGGCGCCCCGGGCCGAGGAGAGGAGCCGTCGTTCGGCCGCCACCTGCTCGGCATGGATGTCCGGGCCGGCGCCCGCCGATACGGGGTCCGGAGCGGAGCCGTCGGCGAACTCCCGGTGCAGGGTGAGGAGCTCGCGCAGGATCAGGTGGTGCGAGGCGTAGTCGCTGACGATGTGGTGGGTGGCGATGACCAGCACCGCGTCCTGCGCGTCCCGCCGCAGCAGCGTGACGCGGAACGGCGGCTCCGCGTCGATCCGGAAGGCCTCCTGGGCGCACTCCCGGACCAGCGCGTGCAGGTGCGCGTCCGTGGCGTCCGGCAGCTCCCGGACGGTGAGGGCGTCCTGGTCCGGGCTGTCGAGCACGGTGCGGTACGGCTCCCCGTCCGCACCCTCACCGTCCCCTTCCGCGAATACCGAACGCAGCAGGGGATGCCTGGCCGCGACGGTGCGAACGGCCGCGGAGAGCGCGTCGCTGTCCAGCGGCCCCCGCAGCCGTACCGGCAGCACGATGGTGTAGGCGGCGCTCTCGGGCGCCAGCCGGTGGGCCAGCCACAGCGCCTGCTGGCTCGCCGAGAGGGGCAGGGTCCGATCGGTCGGTGGCATGCTGCGGCTCCCGGTGGGTAGGGCGGCCGCCGCGCCGGTCGGACCGGAGAACGCGAAGGGCCGGAAGGCTGAGCGGAACTGTCCGCCGGAGTCGTCCGGCTGAACAGGCCCCCACCTTCCGGCCCTTGGCTATATCCGGGCTATACGCCACCGCCTCGGCTGCCCGCGGGTACCGCGGCCGGCGTGGGCTGTTCGCCCGCCGCGGGCGGTGCGGTGTCCGTCCCGACGGGGCGGCCCGGCCACCAGAAGGTACGGCCGACGTCCAGGGCCAGGGCCGGGACGAGGACCGACCGCACGAGGAAGGTGTCGATCAGGACACCGATGGCCACGACGATGCCGATCTCGATGAACGCCACCTGCGGGGCCGTGGTGAGAGCGGCGAACGTCGCCGCCAGCACCGCGCCGGCGCTGGTGATGACGCCGCCGGTGGAGGTGAGTCCGCTCAGTACGCCGGCGCGGTGGCCCCGGTGACCGACCTCCTCGCGGATCCGGTGGATGAGGAAGATGTTGTAGTCGACGCCGAGTGCCACCAGGAACAGGAAGCCGATCAGCATGACCTGGATGTCCACCGCCGGGAATCCCAGGACGTGCTGGAACAGCTGCCAGCTGATACCGAGCGCGGCGAAGTAGGACAGCACCACGGTCGCCATCAGCAGCAGGGGCGCGACCAGGGCCCGGAGCAGGACGACCAGGATGAGGAAGACCACGGCGAGCACCAGCGGGATCACCACCTTGCGGTCGTGGGCCTGCGCCTCGGTCTTCTCCTGTGCCATCGCGGTGGGGCCGCCGACCTGGGCGTCGGCGCCGGGGACGGCGTGCACGGCGGTGCGGATGCGGTCGACCGTACGGGCCGCCGCCGCACTGTCCGGGCTGTCCTTCAGTACGGCCCGGGTGCTGGCGAGAGTGCCGTCCGTGGACTTCTCCGGTGGGGCGACCTCGGCAATCCCGTCGATGCCCTTCAGCACGGCGGCGACCGCTGGTGCGGCCCCGGCCTTGCTGATCACCTCGGCGGGCCTGCTCTGGCCGGCCGGGTAGTGGTCGGCGAGGAGTTCCTGGCCGGCGATCGAGCCGGGCTTGCCGACGATGAGGTGCTCGTCGTCGAGACCGGTCTTCAGGCCGAGCGAGCCGAGGGCCAGCACGGTGAGGACCAGGGCGGAGCCGATCCACACCAGGCGCGGACGGCGGGAGATCCTGCCGCCGACACGGTCCCACAGGCGGTGGTTGGCGTTCTTCACGGCCACTCCGGCGCGCGGCACATTGGGCCAGAAGACCCAACGTCCGAGGATCACCAGAACGGCCGGGAAGAGCGTGGTCATCGCGGCGAGACCGCAGATGATGGCGATGGCCCCGGCCGGGCCGAGCGTGTAGTTGAAGCCGACGTCCGCCTGCGTCAGGCAGAGCAGCCCGATGCTGACGGTCGCCGCGGACGCGGCGATCGCGGGGACGGCCCTGCGGACCGCCGTCTGCATGGCCTCGTGCCGGTCCTCGTGGACCCGCAGTTCCTCGCGGTAGCGGGCCAGCAGCAACATCGCGTAGTCGGTGCCGACACCGAACAGCAGGGCTGTCACGACGATCTCGTTGCCGCCGCCGACCGTGAGCCCGAAGCCCTTGGCGAGGAGGTAGGAGACGGCCTGCGTGGTGAGGAACGCGACGCCGACGGTGAGCAGGGGCAGCAACCACAGGATGGCGCTGCGGTACGTGATCAGGAGCAGGGCGGCGACGACGAGGACCGTGATGAGGGTCAGCGCGCGGCCGGTCGACTCCCGGGCGTCGGCGGCGTCCAGCGAGTTGCCCGCCGGACCGGTGAGTTTGGCTTCGAGGCCGTCGGGCCGGTCGGCGGTGGCCCGGTCCCGCACCTTCTCCGCGTTGTCCGCGAGTGCGGTGCTGTCCTCCTTGTCGAGGGGCACGAACGCGGTCAGCGCCTTGCCGTCGTCGGACGGCCTGGCCGGCCCGACCTCGCCGGCCGCGAAGCTCGCGAACTCCTTGATGTCGGAGGCGACCTTGGCCTTGTCCTCGGCGGTCAGCCCGCTGTCCCGTACGTAGACGACGATGCCGAGGGAGATCTTGCCGTCGGCGAACCGGTCGGCGAGCCCGGCGACATCGGTGGACTCGGCCCCTCGGGGCAGCTCGATGGTCAGCTCGTCCTTCTCGATCTCCGAGAGCTGTCCGGCGAGGGGCACGGACGCGACGACGATGATCAGCCAGGTGATCAGCGTCAGCCACTTGCCCTTCCTTCCTCCCGGTAATTTCAGGAGCCGGTCGGCCCAGCGGTGCGGTCGTGACATGGGGACTCCTCGTCCAGGGTGTGGGATGTGCGGGGCACGGGCGCGTGGTGCGTAGTGCGTAGGGGAGCGGTTCAGGCGGCGGGCTGTTCGGCGAGCGCCGCCTCCGCGTCGTGGCGTTGGATCCAGGAGGTGTCGGCGACGAGCGCCTTCATCTCCTGGCCGGACTGTTTGCGGGCCTGCAGACCGGCCGGGCCGCCGCCCAGGCGCTGCGAGCCGCTGTCGCGGCTGCCCAGCTGGACCTGCGCGGTGTGGGCCAGGCGGACCGTCTCGTACCGCCGCAGTGCCGCGGCGATGTCCTGCGGACTCGGGGTCTCCCCCGCATCGGCGACGCAGGCCGCCAGGACGACGGCGTCCTCGATGGCCTGGCTGGCGCCCTGGCCGTGATGCGGAAGCATCGGGTGGGCCGCGTCGCCGAGGAGCGTGGTGCGCGCGGTGCTCCAGCGGGTCAGCGGCTCGCGGTCGCACAGCGTCCAGTGGCCGGCCTCGTCCGCGGCGTCGACCAGCTCCTGCACGGTCGGGTCCCAGCCCTGGAACGCCTTGGCGACCAGGTCCAGCTCGGCCGGCCGGCTCCAGGACTCGCGCCGCTGCACCTCGTCGCTCTCGGGGATCACAGCGACGAAGGACAGCTGCTGCCCCGCGCTCACCGGGGCGGTGAGCATGCGACCGCCGGGACCGGCCCACACGTACATGTCCTGGGCGTCGAGCCGGGGCATCCGGTCCATGGGGACGAGCCCGCGCACCGCGCAGGTCCCGGTCGGCACCAGAAGGTCCTGTCCGCCCGAAACCGCTGCACGCATGAGGGAGTTGACGCCGTCGGCGCCGATCGCGAGATCCGCCCGTGCGGTGGATCCGTCGGCGAAGTGGAGTTCCACGCCGTCGAGGTCCTCGGCGTAGCCGGTGCACCGGCTGTCCAGGCGCAGGGTGTCCGCCGGGAGCCGGGCGGCGAGCAGGGCGTGCAGATCGGCGCGGTGCACGGTGTAGTGCGGGCCGCCGAACTCGGTCTCCCAGGCGTCCCCCATCGTGCGTCGGGTGAGGACCTCTCCGTCGCTCCATCGCCGGACCTCGAGCGCCTCGGGGCGTACGGCCACCTGGTGAAGGGCGTCCGCGAGGCCGAAGCGGTGGAGGATCCGGCTGCCGTTGGGGGCCAGGTGGAGTCCGACACCCACCTCACGGAGTTCGGGGGCCTGTTCGTGGACAGTCACCCGGAATCCCCGGCGGGTCAGGGCCAGCGCGGCGGTCAGTCCGCCGATACCGGCGCCGACGATCGCGATCCTGGGGGCGATGTACCGTGTCATCGAATCTCTCTGCTCTCTCAGGTACGACCGTTGGTGTCCGCGGTGGCCAGCTGGGCCCGGACGTGGCTGACAAGGGCGTCGACCGTGGGGTGCTCCCACACCAGGGCCGCGTCGAGCTCCAGACCGAAGCGGTCCTCCAGATCGCCGCAGAGGGCGACGGCGTAGACGGAGTCGAGGCCCATCGAGATCAGTGAGGCGTCGGGCGGGATGACCGCCGATGGCCTTTCGAGGTAGTCGGCGACGAGTTCGATGAGCCAGTCACGCGTCGCTTCGGCGTCGAAGTCCGCAGCGTTCACGTCGACTTCGAAGTCCACCGGGTTCGGGTCGATCGTCATGCCTGCCTCTCGGTGGCGTACAGCGGGGTGAGTTGGTCGGACAGGTACAGCTCCCGCATCAGTGAGCGCTGGATCTTTCCGCTGGTGGTGCGGCGGACCTGGCCGGGCCTGACCAGCACGACGTGCGGGGCCTTCACGCCGAGGCTGCGGCCCATGGTGTCCTTGACGTGCGCCGCGAGGCCGCTGAGCCGGCCGGGGTCGGTCTGCCCGGCCCGTATCTCCTGGACGACGACGATCTCCTCGCCCTGACCCGCCGGGCCCGGGATGGAGAAGGCGCTGCCGGTCCTGCCCTCGAAGGCCGGGTCGAGTGCGCCGACCTCGCGTTCGATGTCGTGCGGGTAGAGGTTGCGGCCCCGGATGATGAGCATTTCCTTGATCCGGCCGGTGATGAAGAGTTCCCCGTCGAGGAGCGCGCCGAGGTCCCCGGTGCGCAGGAATCCGCCGTCGTCGTCGGTGGTGGTGGCGCGGAAGAGGCGTTCGGTGGCCTCGGGGCGCTGCCAGTAGCCCTGGGTGATGGAGGGGCCCCGCACCCACACCTCGCCGATGTAACCGTCGGTGAGCTCGTCCAGCGAGCCGGGGTCCACGATCCGTACGTCCATGCCGGCGACCTGCCCGGACCCGGCCAGGGTCACGGAGTCCTCCTCCTCCCCGACCGGCACCATGCGGTGCTTCTCCAGGGCGGCCGGGTCGACCTGGCGCAGCACGGGTGCGCGGCCGGTCGGGGTTCCTGAGACCAGGAGGGTGGTCTCCGCCAGTCCGTAGGCGGGAGCGAAGGACTCGTAGCGGAATCCGGCGGGGGCGAAGCGTCGGGCGAAGCGCTCCATGGTGGCGGCGTCGACGGGCTCGGCGCCGTTGGCCGCGCACACCCAGCGGGAGAGGTCGAGTCCGGCGATCTGCTCGTCGGTCAGCCGCCGGACGCACAGGTCGTAGGCGAAGTTGGGGGCACAGCTGATCTGGACGTCGTACCGGTCGATCAACTGGAGCCACATGGAGGGCCGCTTGAGGAAGGAGGTGGCGGTCATCAGGACCGTGGTGGTGCCGAGGTAGAGCGGGGAGAGCACGGTCAGGATCAGACCCATGTCGTGGAACATCGGGACCCAGCCGCAGAAGCGCATGTCCGCGTCCCAGCCGAGCGCCTCGGTGAGTTCCCCGATGTTGTGCGCGATGTTGGCGTGGCTGACGATCACTCCGCGCGGATCACTTGTCGATCCGGAGGTGTATTGCAGGAATGCCACGTCGTCGGGACCGACGCCCGGATCGGTCCAGTTCTCGGCCGGCGCGAGGTCGCCCTCGTCCGTCACGGCGTATTCCAGTGCGGGAGTTCCGGGCAGGTCCAGCCAGGCCTGGACGTCGGGCAGGCTGACGCTGTCGGTCAGCACGACGGATGCCGCGCAGTCGACGGCGATCCGGGCGGTCCGCTCGGCCTGGTGGGCGTGGCCGCCCGGCACGGGGACGACGACCGGGGCGAGCCCCGCGTACAGACAGGCGACGAAGGACTTCACCAGGTCGAGGCCCTGCGGGTGCAGCAGCAGGACGCGGTCGCCGGGGCGGCAACGGGACTGGAGCCAGGCCGCGGTGGAGCGGGCGGCACGGTCCAGGCCGGCGTAGTCCAGCCGCTCGGGCGCGTGGTCCTGGGCAGCCCCGCGGAAGAACAGCACGGCGTCCCGGTCGGGAAGCTCGTCGGCGTGGCGCCGCAGCCTGCCGACCATTCCTTCGAATTCTGGCGATCCGGCTCGCATGATTCTGACACTCCCTGTCGGACCGACCGGCCCATTCATTTGGTTTCTCTGATTTCTCTGATTTCCCCGAATGAGGTCATGACTCATCGGGCGCAGCATGCCCGCGGGGGCTATACGGCGCCTATACAGCGAGAGTTGTCAGGAATTCAGATACGCGAGGACGGCGAGAACGCGGCGATTGTCGTCGTCGGACGGTACGAGGTCGAGTTTCGTGAAGACATTCGATGTATGCTTGGTGACGACCTTCTCGCTGACACCGAGCCGCCCGGCGATGGCGGCGTTGGAGCGGCCCTCCGCCACCAGTCCGAGAACTTCCCGTTCCCGTGCGGTGAGCCGGCCCAGGGGGGCGTCGGAGGCGTTGCCCGCCAGGAGCTTCGCCACCACATCGGGGTCCATCGCGCTGCCGCCCGCGGCCACCCGGCGTACGCAGTCGATGAACTGGCGGCTGTCGAAGACGCGGTCCTTGAGCAGATAGCCGACCCCGCCCGAACCGTCCGCCAGCAGCTCACGGGCGTAGAGCTGTTCCACGTACTGCGAGAGCACGAGCACCGGGAGGCCCGGGATCCGGCTGCGCGCCTCGATGGCGGCGCGCAGCCCCTCGTCGGTGAAGGTGGGCGGGAGCCGTACGTCGACGAGCGCGATGTCCGGCCGGTGTTCGATCAGGGCGTCCAGGAGGGCGGGTCCGGTGTCCACGGCGGCGGCGATCTCGAATCCATGGGCGGTCAGGAGGCGCACGAGCCCTTCCCTCAGGAGGAAGAGGTCTTCGGCGAGAACAATGCGCACGGGATCTCCATCGTCGCCATCGTCGGTCCGCCCTGAGGGCTGTTCACGGCAAGTATGCCGTCGAATGCGGCAATGCGGCTCTCAATTCCGCGCAGCCCCGTTCCCGTGGATGCCGCGGCGCCACCCACCCCGTCGTCGGTCATGCTGATGCGCAGGGCGTCCCGGTCGTGCCTGATGTCGATCCATACCCTTCCGGCCTTCGCGTGTTTCGCCACATTCGTGAGCAGTTCACTGACGGCGAAGTACGCGGCGGACTCGACGGGGGCGTCCAGCCGGCCGGGCAGGTCGACCACCACATCGACGGGGAGCGGACTGTCCAGAGCGAGGGCCCGCACGGCGTCTCCCAGACCCCGGTCGGAGAGGACCGGTGGGTGGATTCCCCGTACGAGGTCGCGGAGTTCGCTCAGCGCCTTGGAGGACGAGTCCCTGGTCTCCATCAACAGGGCGCGCGCCGCCTCGGGGTTGGAGTCCAGGAGCTGTTCGACGGCGTCGAGGTTCATGCCCATCGCGACGAGCCTGGCCTGCGCCCCGTCGTGGAGGTCGCGCTCGATCCTGCGGAGCTCCGCCGCCTGGCTGTCGACGACGGCGCCCCGGGTGCGGGTCAAATGACCGACCCGTGCGGCGAGTTCGGCGCTCGGGCGAGGGCCGAGGAGGGTGCGGGTGAAGCGGCCGTGGGCCGTGACCAGCTTGGGTCCTGCCCACAGTCCCAGCCCGATGAACACCATGCCGACGAGGGGCATCAGCCAGGTGCGCAGACCGGTCTCGCCGTGCACATGGATCAGTCCTGCGTAGTGGTCGTCGTATCCGGCGGACACGAGGTCGTCCCAGACGAACGGGAAGACCAGGCCCTCCAGTCCGTAGACGAGCAGCGCCGCCGGCATGAGGGCGAGGACGGTGCCGACGACGGGGTCGGCGATCGTCCACAGCATGTCCCGCCAGGTGGCGGGGTCGGAGAGGAGTTGCCTGCAGCGGCGCCACCGACCGAAGAAGCCGGGCTCCCGCGGCGGCAGTTCACGGTACGGCTCCGTGATCCGGACCCCCGACCAGGCGTGTGCCAGCCTCCGGGACCGGTTCGCCAGCTTCCTCACGGCGGCCACGACCAGCGGCAGGAGCAGGACGCCCACGCCGAGGCCGAGATAGACCAGGGAGATCACCATCAGGACGAACAGGGCGAGCTGAGGCACCTTCTGTGCCGCCAGGGCCAGTCCCCGCAGTGGCGGCTGCCAGAGCTTGGGCGGTGGGGGTGTCGTCATCCGGGCCTCCTCGGTTCGGAACCTCTTGGTCCCTGCAGGCATCAGTCTGTCCTGCGACCGCTCCGGGAACATTGGGCCTGTCCCCCCTTTTCCAGGGGGGACCTAGGTCCCCCCTGGACGAATGCCTGGTCAAAGGCCCTGCGCGAGGACCGGGCCGGGGGTGAGCCAGGTGTCAGCGAGGCACGGCTTCGATGAGCGCGGCCCTGGCTCCCCGGTGGATGTCGGCGGTGTCGAAACCGCCCCGGTCCAGCAGGGCACGCCACTCCGACTCGGTACGCTCCCGACCGCCGAGCAGCACCAGCATGTGCAGGTCGAGCAGCGCGGCCGGATGCCGGGAGCCGTCGTCGGGCACGACCTGTTCCAGGATGAGGAGCCGGCCCTGTCCGCCCATGGCCCGGCGGCAGGACTCCAGGATCCGTATCGCGCTCTCGTCGTCCCAGTCGTGCAGGATCTGGGCCAGGACATAGACGTCGCCGCCTGCGGGTACCTCGTCGAAGAAGCTGCCGCCGACGCAGTCCGCGCGGCCGTCGAGTCCGGCGTCGGCCAGGGCCTGCCGTGCCTCGTCGAGGACGTGCGGGAGGTCGAAGACGACGCCCTTCAGTCGGTCGTTGCCGCGCAGCAGGTCGGTGAGCAGGGTGCCGTTGCCGCCGCCGACGTCGACGACGCTGCCGACCGCGCTCCAGTCCCATTCCAGGAGCGGCAGGAGGCGCAGGGTCACCAGGCCCGCCTGTCCCTCGTTGAAGGTGCGGGCGGCCTCGGGATGGGCGGCGAGCCACTCGAAGTACGGACTGCCGTAGACCTCGTCGAAGCCGGGCCGTCCGGTGCGCAGCGCGTGGGTCGCGGCTCCCCAGGCCTCGTACGCCTCGCCGGCCATCAGGCTGGAGAGATGGGAGAGGGAGCCGGGGGTGTCGGTACGGAGGAGGGCGCCCATGGGTGTCAGCCCGAAGGTGCCGGGCTGCTCCTCGTTCAGGATGCCTTCGGCCGCGAGGACGCGGAGGAACCGGTGCAGGGCGTCGGGGTCGGCGCCGGTCCCGGCGGCGAGTTCGGCGATGCTCTGCGGGCGGTCACCGAGCAGGTCCGGTATGCCGAGTTCGCAGACGGCGTGGATGGCCCGGGAGACGATGTACCCCATGATCTTCTGGCGCAGCTCATGGTTGTGGCGCTGTGCGTCGTCCATCAGTTGACTCCTTCTTCGGACGTGGTGTCCTCGGGGGCATCGGTTCCGGCCTCGTCGCGCAGGCGCGGGAAGAGCGGTACCTGCGCGGCGGTCTTCAGATAGGAGGCACCGCTCGTGCCACCCGTGCCGGGCACGTCGCCGATGATTTTCAGCGTGAGCCCCCAGTGGTTGCGCTTCATCGCCCCCCACGCCTTGTCCAGCCGCTCCATGGCCTCGGCCACCTGTGCCGCGCGGTCGGCCGGCAGGCTCGCGGCGCGCGAGGCGAACGTGGCGTCCAGGCCGGGTCCTTCGACGACCACGGCCGGGATCTTCTTGCCCGTCGGCATCGGCTGCCCGGGCACGCAGAAGGCCTCCACCTGCCGGTACCAGCGTGACTGGATGGCGCTCCTGCCGTCCGTGTAGGCGCGGATGACGGCGAACGAGTCGATCGGCATACCGGTCAGGACGCGGTACAGGATGGGTGTGGCCTCGATCCGGGCGGCCCCGTCGGCGAGCAGTTCGAGGACGGCCGGCACGTTCCCGAGCTCCAGAGCCGCTGCCGCCGCCTCCACGTCGCGGGCGACCTGCTGGTAGACGCCCTCGAAGATCTGGATGCTGCGGATGAACATCAGCTCGTCGTGCAGCCGGGTGGTGGGGATCAGCGTGAGCTCCACCGCTTTCCGGTAGAGCACGGGGAAGCTTTCGGCCGTCGACTGGGCGGCCTTGCTCGCGACGGCGGCCAGGGTGTCGGCGGCGCTCTGTCCGGTCAGCGCCGTACGCAGCTGCGCCAGGTCCTCCGACTCGGCCGCCGCGCGCGGAAGATAGTCCGCGATCCGGGTGAGCGTGCGGGCGGCGGCCCGGGTACGGGCATAGGCGCGCACGTCGTCGGGCGCGGTCGCCAGCACCTCCGCCTCGATGGCCACGAGGTCGGCGACGGCCACCGCGGTGAAGCCGTCGATGGCCTCGACCCGGCGTCCGGGACCGGCCTGTTCGACGAGCGAGTCGAAGACAGCGGTCCCGATGTACGAGTCGTAGTCGCCGTCCGTCCGGTCGTACGTCATCGGCAGCCAGTCCGCGAGCAGCCGCTCCTCCCCGTACGCGGGGGCGCTCGCGGTGAGCTTCTCACCGACGGTACGCAGCTCGGCGAGCAGGTCGTCGTCGGCGTGATTGCGCCCTACGGCCCGGTAGTGGGCGAGCACTTCGGCATACGGAAACGCCTGCGTCGGAACCTTCGACCACTGTGCGAGTGCATGGCGAGCGGCCTCCGCCGAGCGTTCGGCCGGCCTGGCCCGCTCGACGGCCAGGCTCACCCCGCCGACGCCGCTGTGTCCCGGCCAGACGGTCTCCCCGGGGGCTGCCTGACCACCGCTGCGATCTTCTGTTGTGGATCCCACGGATTACCCCATATTCCCTGGATGCGGACGGGCCGCCCGCAGCTGCTCATCAGTCGGGTCTCGGGGCGAAGCATTCCGGGCGTGGCTATATTTCTTCGATATGCAGGGGTGACGGCCTGTGGCTCGAGGATTTCACTATGATTCGGCGCCGGAGGGGATTTCTTATGGGCATTACCGCGGAAAGAAGTGATGGGCTCTGGTTCCGGCGGCTGCGGGGCACGGCCGAACCGGCCCTGCGGCTGGCGTGTTTCCCGCACGCCGGGGGCACCGCGAGCATGTTCCGGGGCTGGCGGCGGCTGCTGCCACCGGACGTCGAGCTGCTCGCCGCCCGCTACCCGGGCCGGCAGGACCGGATCGCCGAACCGGTCGTCGAGTCGATGGACGAACTCGCGGAGCGGATCACCGGGGCGCTGCTCGGCCTCCTCGACCGCCCGCTCGCACTCTTCGGGCACAGCATGGGATCCGCGGTGGCGTACGCCGTCGCGGCCAAGCTGTCGGAGGAGCACGGGGTCAATCCCGCGCTCCTCATCGTCTCGGGCCGGCCGGCACCGCACCGCGTGGAACCGACGACCGTGCACCACGAGGGGGACGAGGCGATCATCGAGTCGCTCCGGCGGCTGGGCAGTACGCAACTGGACGTCTTCGACGACCCGGACCTCAGGGAGCTGCTGATGCCGGCCCTGAGAGCGGACTACCGGGTCCTGGAGACGGGCAGGCCGCACCACCCGGTGGCACTCGGCACCCCGATCGTGGCCTGCGCGGGCATCAGCGATCCGCGATGCGGCCTCGACGGACTGAGATCCTGGGAGGAACTCACCACCTCGTCGTTCACCCATCGCGTTTTCCCCGGCGATCATTTCTATCTGGAACCGTACGAGGCGGACCTCGTCGACTATTTTTCCAAGCATTTGAGGGCGGTTCGAAATTGAACCGATATCGCTTCAAAAATAGGAGCCCCTAGCGTTACTCCTGTCGCACCCGCAAAGCCTGACGAGGAGTTGGAAATGCTCGCCACCAAGACGGTTCCCGCCACCATCGGAGCCCTGTGCACCGCCGCGCTCCTGCTGGCCGGCATGGCAGCCGCCGTGACCACGGGCCCGGCCACATCGGACGGCTTCCGGGTCGCCGCCGAGCAGCCGTGGAGCGCCCCCGGCGAGGGAGGCGGCGCCACGACGCAGGACGAGCAGCCCTGGTCGTAACCGCTCGCACAAGCCCGCCGGCCCGGCCCGCGCCCCCGTCGCGGACCGGGCCGGCGTTCGTCCGCGCGCGGGGCAGGCGAGTCCACACCCGCCCACACCGGCAGCACGGGCACACAGGGCTCACATGCCGGGTTCCCCGTCCCGCGCCCTCCCCGTCAGTTGTCGAGCAGCCGGGCGAGTTCGGCGACCGGTACGGGGCTGCCGGGGCCCGCGGTCCGTGCCGCGTCGCCGAGGCGGCCGACGCGGCGCTGCCAGGCGTCGGCGCCGAGGTCCGTGAAGACCGCCCGCGCCCGGTCGAACATCCCCGCGCCCTCCCCGTCCCCCCGCGCGACGAGGATGACACCGAGATCCACCCTGATCCTGGCCTCAAGGAATCGGTCGGCCAGCTCCTCGGCCACGCGCAGCGCGTCCTGGAGGCAGCTCTGCGCGTCGTCGAGCAACTCCTGCCGCCACAGCGCCTCCCCGAGCCCCCGCAGCGCGAACACTTCACCGACGGTGTCGCCTTCGACGCGGGACAGCCCCAGGGCGGTCCGGCAGTGCTCCGCCGCTCTGGCGGGTTCGCCGTTACGCATCTGGGCCTCGGCCAGCCGGTAGGTGTTCTGCGCCTCCCCCCTGAGGAATCCGGCCGCACGACTCATCGAGACGGCCTCGGCGCTCAGGATGATCCCCTCACTCACCCGCCCACACTCCAGTTCGATCTGCGCCATCAGGCCGAGGACGTAGCTCTCGGACATCAGATCACCGACCTTCCTGAAGCCGCGCAGGGCCTCCTCGGCATGGCGCAGGGCCGGCCCCAACTCGCCCCGGAACCGCCCGCACAGAGCCAGATTCCGTCGTACGAGCGCGAGCCCGTGCTCCTCGCCCTGTTCGTCGAAGAGCTGCTGGGCGGGGTTCAGCCAGGCCTCCGCCGCCGCGTACCTGCTCTGGTAGATCTCCAGGGAGCCGAGGGACTGGAGCATCGCCGCCTCACCGGTGCGGTCGCCGGTGCGGCGGGCTGCCTCCAGGGCGTGCCTGGCGCAGGTGCGCCAGTCCTCCAGGTAGTTGTGGGTGGAGAACAGGGTGCTGCTGCTCATCGTCAGGTCCCAGGCCTGCGCGGAGCGGTCGGTGCGCGACGCCTGCTCGACGACCGCGACGATCGCGGCGCGCTCGGACTCGAACCAGGCCATCGGGTCGGCAAGCAGGTCGTCCACCATCTCCTCGGGCAGGGGCAGGCGCGGCGCGGGCCCGTGGATGATGGTGTAGTCGCCGCCGTGGGCCCGCCGGTGTGCGGCATCGGCAAGAGACAGCCAGGCGCCGAAGGCCCGGTCGAGGGCGGCGTCGCGTTCCTCCTCGGTCTCCTCGGCCTGCGCGCACTCCCAGCCGAACAGCCGCAGCAGATCCTGGAAGCGGTAGCGGATGGCCCCGTCCGTTTCCCCGGTGACGACCTCCAGCAGCTGGGCGTCGACGAGTTGCTCGATGAGCGTCTCGGCGGTCGCCGGATCGGTGTCGAGGACGGCGGCGCCCACCCAGGAGGTGAAGTCGGGTACGGCGAGCAGGCCGAGGCGCCGGTACATCCGGGCGGCGGCCGGCGGCAGCGCCCGGTAGCTGAGCCGGAATCCGGCGCGTACCCCCTGGTCGCCCTGGCTGAGTTCGTCCAGCCGCAACCGCTGGTCGGAGAGCCGGTTGACGAGGGTCCGCACCGACCAGTGCGGCTTGGCGGCCAGCCGGGCGCCCGCGATGCGCAGGGCGAGCGGCAGCCGGTCGCAGAGCTGGCTGAGAAGTTCGGCGCCTGCCGGGTCGGCGGCGATCCGCTCCTCGCCCGCGACCTTCCGGAGCAGCCGGATGGCCTCGTCCTGGTTCATGACGTTGAGCCCGATGCGGCGTACGGCGTAGTCGCCGGTCAGCCCGTCGAGCGCGTCCCGCCCGGTGATCAGCACACAGCATCGGCCGTTTCCCGGCATCAGCAGGCGGACCTGCTGATACGAGGCGGCGTTGTCGAGCAGGATCAGGACCCGTCTGCTGCCCAGGACGCTGCGGTACAGGGCGGCGCGCTCGTTCGGGTCGGTCGGGACCTGCGGGCCGGGCACCCCGAGCGCCCGCAGAAAGCGGTCGAGGACGGCGCTGGCCGCCGTGGGGTCGTCATGCTCGTCGTACCCCCGCAGATCCGCGAACAGCTGCCCGTCGGGGAACTGCTCGGCGACCTGGTGGGCCCAGTGCACGGCGAGTGCCGTCTTGCCCACCCCGCTCACCCCGGAGATGGCACCCACGGCGAGGGGCGCGTGGCCCCGCCGTTCGTCGAGCAGCCCGTCGAGCAGGGCGAGCTGCGCCACCCGCCCGGTGAAGGCCGCTCCTCCGGCGGGAAGCTGCGCAGGTAAGGAGACGGTCGGCGCAGCGATATGACGCACGGTCAGCTCGGGTGCGTCCCGCAGTACTTGGTCGTGCAGCTCCTGGAGTGCGGGGCCCGGCTCGATCCCCAGCTCCTCGACGAGCAGCTGGCGTGCCTCGCGGAACACTTCGAGCGCCTCGGCCCGGCGCCCCGACCGGTAGTGGGCGAGGATCAGATGGGCGCGCGCCTGTTCGCGCAGCGGGTGCTCCTTGACCAGCCCGGCGAGCTCCCCGATGAGCGAGCGGTGCTGGCCCAGTTGCAGACGTAGCCCGGCCAGCTCCTCGTACGCGTCGAGGCGGAGCTCATCGAGCGTCGCCGCACCCTCCTCGGCACCGTTGATGCCGTCGAGCGCGGGCCCGCGCCACAGGTTCAACGCACTCTCCAGCACGGCCCCGGCCTCCGCGGCCTGCCCACGCCGGATCAACTCCCTCCCCCGCCGCACCTCTTCCTCGAACTCCAGCGAGTCGACGACATGGTCGCCGGTCGCCAGGATGTAGCCGGGATGTGCCGTGACGATGAGATCGTCCACATTCGCCTCGGACTCGAACGTCTTGCGCAGCCCCGAGACGCAGATCGCGATCTGGTTCCTCGACGTCGACGGTGGACTCCCCTGCCAGACCGCCTTGATGAGACTGTCCACCGAGACGACGCGGTCCGGTGACAGCAAGAGCATGGCCAGTACGGTCCGCTGCCGTGCTCCCCCCACCGAGATTGCGCGTTCGCCTGCGTTGACGACCAGTTGCCCCAGGATTCTGAACACCAACTGCTGCGACAAAAAACTCCCCCGTCCCCCGTCCCCACGGATCAGTCTGACTGCATGCAATCAGACTGGCCACAAAAGAAGACCAAAAAGATCACAGAATCGTCGCGACCATGGAGGTTGCGTGGGCAATCATGTCAACCGGGGAGGGGTCTGGCGATGCGAGAAGGGATCGGATCCGGACAGTTTCATCGACCCGGGAGTAACTTCATCCGGCGGGCAACACCACGGCAAAGAGACCGAAGTCTGGAGCCGAAGATTCCGTTACGGCCGTGCGCAGTTCCGGCCTCCTGACGTTTCCCGGGCGCCGGTCACCTCCCGCACCGAGCCCGCCGCACCCGCGGCAAGCACCTCATATGCCGCCACGCAGCCGAGTCATAGCTGGACGGGAAGGTGGCGGGGTCCGCGGAGCATGGCGTTCTGCCGGTAGGGGGGCGGGTCCTGGACCAGGCGGGCCGTGCCGAGGTGGGGGATCAGCGCGCCGAGCGCGGCCTGGGCTTCGAGGCGGGCGAGGGGTGCGCCGTAGCACAGGTGGATGCCGCTGCCGAAGCCGAGGTGCTCGGTGTCCGGGCGGGTGGGGTCGAACCGGTCGGGCTCGTGGAACCGCCTGGGGTCGCGGTTGCCCGATGCCAGCACCAGTACGACGGTCGCGCCCTCGGGGATCGTGGTGCCGGCGACGTCGATGTCGGCGAGAGGGATCCTCTCGCGCATGTGGACCGGGGGTTCGTAGCGCAGCAGTTCCTCCACCGCTCGCGGCAGCAGGTCGGGGTCGCGACGCAGGTGGTCGAGATGCTCGGGTTGGCGCAGCAGGGTGAGCACCCCGTTGGTGATCAGGTTGACCGTGGTCTCGTGCCCTGCGATGAACAACAGGATGGTGGTTTCCGCGAGTTCCTCCTGGGTGAGCCGCAGGGCCGGTTCCGGCTCGTTGACGAAGGCGGAGAGCATGTCGTCGCTCGGGTGGCCACGGCGCTGCTCGGCGAGGTCGACCAGGTACCGGCCCATCTCGATCCGTGCCTGGTCGCCCGCCCGGTCCCGTTCGGTGGTGTCTTCCTCGGGCCCGATGTCGGCCATTGCGACCAGAGCTTCGGTCCACGCCTGGAACAGCGACTCGTCCTCGCGCGGCACACCGAGCAGGCGGCAGATCACGGTGACGGGCAGCGGGTAGGCGAAATCGTCGACGATGTCGATCTGCCGGCCCGCCTGGAAGGGTTCCATCAGTTCCTTGGTGAGCCGGGCGATCTCGCCACGCATGGCGTCGACCCGGCCCGGGCTGTGCGGCGGGCCGAACGGCCGCATGGCCAGGGTGCGCAGCCTGTGGTGCTCGGGGTCGTCGAGCCGCAGGAACGGCGGCGTGCGTGTCTTCTCGCCACGGGTGCGGGGATCGGCACTCATCCGAGGGTCGTGGAGCAGAGCGGCGATCTCGTGGTAGGTGCCGATCAGATAGCTGCCGTCCGCCTGCCGCACCACGGGACCGGCCTCGCGGAGTTCCGCGTACAGCGGGTAGGGGTCGGGGCGGTTCTCGTAGTCGGTGATCCGTGCCAGCAAGGTGGCGGAGTCCATGGTGGATCCTCGTGGTTGGCGGGACGTCGGGTCAGCGCGTGGGCTGCACCACGGTCAGTCGGCGATCGGGCAGGTGACCGGTGAGCGCCACGGTGGGGCCGTGGGACAGCCCCTTCGGATCCGGCACGTCGGACGGAATCGGGACGTCGGCCGCGATCGCACGGTCCGCCGCACCGAGCGGGGGCGGGAACGGAGCAGCCGTCTCGATCAAGTGCCGGTAGTAGTCGAGCGACTTGGCCATGTCGACGGTGACCGCGGCGGTGACCCGCCCCTGGTAGCCGTAGACCATCGCCAGACGGCGCGCCTCCAGAGATCCTTGGGCGATGACCACGTGGTCGGAGTAGGTCGGTACGCCCACGGACTTGATGTTGAGCCCGAACTGGGTCGACCAGAACACCGGGATGGCCAGATGCGGGCGCCGCAGGGGCCCCGGATTGACCATGTTGTGGGCCGCCACCTCGGCCTGTTCGACCGCGTTGCCCCAGTGCTCCAGGGAGAGCATCTGGTACCCGAACAGCGGGTGCGGGAAGCGGGAGACATCGCCGGCCACGAAGATGTCGTCGGTGACGATGCCGTACATGTTGAAGGCACGGCACCCGGCGTCACAGGCGATACCGCGAGGGCCCGCCGCCAGCCCGGACTCCGCCAGCCACTCGACGTTGCGGACCGCCCCCAACGCCACGACGCACACATCCGCGTCGACACGGCTGCCGTCGGACAGGTCCGCACCGATGAACCGGCCGTTCCCGTCCCCGCGCAGCGCGGTGACCGTCACCCCGCAGCGCAGATCGACGCCGTGGTTGCGCTGCATGACGGCCGCAAGCTTGGACAGCGTCCCGCCGAGCGCGCCCACCAGGGGTGCGGGACCGCGTTCGGCGACCGTGACGTCCAATCCTCGTTCCCGGCAGGCCGAGGCGATCTCCGAGCCGGTGAAGCCGCCGCCGATCACCATCACCCGCCCCGGCCCGGCGGCCAGTCGCTCGGCCAGGCCCCCGGCCTCGTCACGGGTGCGCAAGGTGAACACCCCGTCCAGGGACGCCTCCTCCGGGTTGGGCCAGGGTCGTGCCCGGGTCCCGGTGGCGATCAGCAGCCGGTCGTACGGCAGCGACTCGCCGTCGGCCAGCATCACCCGTTTCTCGAGGGGGTCCAGGCCGGTGGCACGTACTCCCAGCCGCCAGTCGGCGTCCGGATCCCGGCGCATCGGCAGCCCCGTGGTCTCCGCCGGCACCTTGCCAAGCAGCACCTGCTTGGACAGCGGTGGCCGGTCGTAGGGCGGACAGGGCTCGTCCCCCACCACGGTCAGTGAGCCGCTGAAGCCTTCCTCGCGCAGCGTTTCCGCGGCCCTCAACCCGGCCAGCGACGCGCCGACGATGACGATGCGGCCGTCCCGCAGATCACCGGGCACCGGCGCTCACCTCCTCGCCGACGAGGATGGCCTGGACCGGGCACGCCGCCGCGGCCTGACGCACACGCTCGGCCTGGTCGTCCGGCGCGGCCGAGGCGTACAGCAATCCCTCTTCACCGTGCAGCTCGAACACCTCCGGCGCGAGGAAGACGCATTGCGCATAGCCCTGGCAGCGCGTGAGGTCCACAACGATCTGCATGGCTGGTCACTCCCTGAGTCGTACCGGCGTCCCCTTCCCTTTCTACGCCGGTATCGCACCGGACGCCCTTCACGACCGGACCGCCTACGCGGAAGCGGTCCGCACCACCGCCCCCGGGGGCGCCGCCAGATGGATGACGGTGCTGTCCGACCTCGATCGAGTCGATCAACGCCCGGCTGTTCGTGGATGGGGAGACCTGCGAGCGCGTGGACGTGCTGCCCGGCCGCGTCGCGGACACGCTCATGGCCTGGCTGCGCGATCGTCCCGTACGGAGATCGTCTGCCGGCAGGTCGAAGAACTGCTCGACCCGTTGGACCAGTGGCGTGACGTGGGCGCCCCTCATCGATGAGAGCGCGTCGCCGAGGAGCCGTTCGGGTGGTCCGCCGAGGACGCCGTCGGCCAGTCCGTGCCCACGCTCATGCGTGAGGTCGCCGCTGACGACGAATGGCGCCGAGAAGGGTTCGAAGACAGCCGGGGCGCCGCATCCACTCCGTCTCGTACTTCCGCTTGGAGGCGCGTCCCACGCCTCCCGTCCACTCGGTCACACCGCGTCTGCCACCCGGCCCCAGAACCAGTACAGACTGACGATCACGATGGGCGCGGCCATCGCGGGCAGGGCCCAGCGGTGTGCGGGAGTCCGGCGAAGGAGGAGCAGCAGCGGGAACACCACGGCGATGATTCCCAATTGCACCGCTTCGATACCGGCGTTGAAGCTCAGCAGCGACAACAGCAGTTCCCAGGAGAGGTTCTCGTCGATGCCGAGCGCGCCGGCGAAGCCCAGACCGTGGACGAGGCCGAACAGGAACACGGCCGGCAGCCGCCAGCGCCCGGCCCCCTCACGGTCGCGCAGGGCGACGTTGGCCAGCGCCACGACGGCGATGGAGGCGGCGATGACGGGCTCCACGACCGATCCCGGCACGTTCACGACGCCTGTGGCCGCCAGGAGGAACGTGACGCTGTGCGCGGCCGTGAAAGCGGTCGCCGCGAGAACGATGTCGCGCAGGCCGCGGGCGCCGATGAGCAGCGACAGCAGGAAGAGGATGTGGTCCAGGCCGAACAGCAGGTGCTCGGTGCCGAGCAGGAAGAACTCCGCGATCTGGTGCGACTCGTGGTGCCCGCCGGTCTCCAGGGTCGGCTCGGCGGCGGACAGGACCTGGGAGCCCCTTTGCCCGTCGATGTCGTAGTGGACGATCGTCTCGGCGCTGTGGACGAAGCTCTCGGTGTCGGGGAACAGGGCGCTGGAGATCGTGTAGGTGCCGTCTGCGCCGCCCGCGCAGGCGTAGGCCAGGGTGAGGACGGCGAACGGCCGGTTGCCGCGGGTGCGGATGTCCGCGTCGCCGGCGCGGCGGGGTGTGCAGACCTTGCCGTCGTGGGTGACGGCGAAGCGTCCCGTGACGTATTCGGTCACCGCGTCGGCATGGGTGTGGAGCTGGTGCAGCTGCTCTGCGCGGTCCTTCGCCTCGTATGCCTCGGCGTAGAGCCAGGCCGACTTCATGAGCAGGTCGTATTCGAGGTCCAGGGTCGCCTCGACACGGGCTCCGGTGCCCTCCACCTCGACGTACGCGGTTGAGGTCATGTCGTGCGCGGCGGCGGGGGGCGGATGGGCGAGGCCGGCGGCGAGCACGGCCACCAGGGCCGCGACGGTGGTGAGGAGCGCGGCGGACAGTCGGCGCGGCGGGAGCCGGGGCAGCCAGGAGGAGGGCAGGGGGGTTGGCGTGGGCAAGGGGGCGGGACGCATGGAGGTCTCGGTTCTCGTCGTCGAGGGGGCGAACGGCGGCGAGCCCGTCGTCCCGGACCGGTCGGGTCCGGGACGACGGGCATGGGTGCCGGACAGGCGCTACCGGCGGGTCAACCGGTCACCGCCGGTCGGTGGGCGACGTGAACCAGGGGTACGCGGGGGTGTCCGCGCCCCAGACGCCGGGCCGGCCGTGGGCGTCCTCGGTCACGAACGCACTCGGCTCGGAGGCGGTCACGCCGCCGCCGGTGGAGCGCGCCGTGACGAACCACGCGTGGGTCGTGCCGGGCCCCAGTCCCTTCCAGGTCACCGAGGCCGTCTCACCGGAGTCGACCGTGGTCTTCCCGATGACGCTCACGGGGTCGTAGAGCGCCAGCGAGTCGGTCTTGAAGGTCGTCTTGCGGCTGCTGAGGTCGATCGGCAGCACCATGTTGTCCTCGGTGCCGTCGTAGCGGTGGTTCGTGTCGTACTCGGTGGCGCCGAACTCGTCGAGCAGCGGCGAGTAGGTGTCCACGGTCAGCTCGGAGCGGTCGACGTCGAACTGGAGCATCCGGAAGAAGCTCGCGCCGAACTGGAGCCTGTCGTCGGGCTTGTAGCCGCCGATCTCGGTGAGCCCGAGCCGGTCCGCGGACACCGTGTAGAACTGGTAGTCCGCGAGCAGTTCGACGACGTCGTGTGCGACCTCGCCGACCTTGGGCTTCACGTTGGTGCCGACGCCGTGCTCGTGACCGGCGAGGATCAGGAACACGTTCGGGTTGTCCTGGACCACCTTCTTGTACAGCATCGAGCCGTCGGGCGCCGAGAACGGGGCGCCGCGTCCGTTCGGGCTGCTGCTCGGCGCGAGGTAGTCGTGCGAGAGCAGGATGCCGTTGCGGTCGGGGAAGCGCTTGAAGACCGAGTCGGCCCATTCGGCCTCCTCGCGCGTCACGCCGTAGGAGAGGCCGACCACGACGAAGTCGAGGCCGCCGGCGGAGAACAGGTCGTAGTGGTTCTGGTTGTCGCCCTCACGCCACGGGCCGCCGTACTCGGCGTGCTTCCAGCCCTTGGAGAGCGCCTGGTAGCGCTCGGGCCCGTAGTACTGGTTGTAGATCGCGTCCGGCCCGTTCTCGGTGCCCGACTGGTTGTCGTGGTTGCCCGCGATCACACCGTTGGGCACACCCGCGTCGTCCAGGATCTTCTGCTGCTTCGAGGACAGCTCCAGCTCGCCGGTGACCTGGCGCTGCATGGCCTCGTCGGCGGGCTTGCGAATGTTGTTCTCGATGATGTCGCCGGTGTGGGCGACGTACGCGATCTTGCGCTTGTCCTTGTTGTCGGCGATCCAGCGCGACACGTCGCCGTACGCCTTCTCCCAGACCGCGCGCTCCTCGGGCGTCTCCTGCTCCACCGCCCCCTCGGAGAGGTACTGCGTGTCGGTGTAGTGGACGATCGAGAAGTCGTACGAGTCGGGGTCGGCGAACCCGTTCGGGTCACCGGCGTCGATGTCGTCGGCGAACGGATCCTCGCCGGTCACCATGGTGTGGACCTGCTGCCTGTCGACGTACTTCCGGTCGACGACGGCGGTCAGGACGGTGTTGCCCTCGGCGACACCGCGGGCGCTGGTCAGGACGTCCCACTTCGACGTCGCGGTGTTCCACACACGCAGCGCGGCGAGCCGCTCGGGGTCGATGACACCCTCCCAGCGCAGCACCGGCGCGTCGACGTGGCCCTTCACCTGGACGTCGAACCGCTGGAACGTGACGTCCTCGGCGGCCGGCGCCTCGAGCGTCCTGCCGTCGGCGGGGGCGAGGCCTTCGGCCTTCACCTTCTTCTCGCCCTTGACCTCGAGCGTGGTGGGAACGGACGCGGCCGTGCCCTGGAACACCTGGTTCGGGGTGAGGATCTCGGCCTCGGAGAACGTGGCGCTCACCTCGCCGCCGTCGGGCTCGGCCACCTTCGCCGACAGCTTGACGCTGCTGCCCGCGTCGTTCGTCCCGGACTTCGGGGTGAGGTCGGCGGGGACGTCCGGGATGCCGGCGGAGGTGAACTTCACCTTGCGCGTGCCGCTGTTGCCGATGCCATCGGTGCCGGACACCGTCAGGGTGTGCTCGCCGGCGGACAGGCCCGGCCCCACCGGGGCACCGAGCTGGACCGGCTTGCCGTCCAGCTTGACGTCCGGGCCGTTCACCACACCGGAGAGGTCCTCGAGCCGGACATCGAGGACGACCGAGGCGGTGATCTTCTGACCCGCGGCGGGGACGCTGGCGGCCACCCGCGGGGCGGAGTTGTCGGTGACGAGGACCCGGGTCGCGGTGCTGCCGGTCTTCGACGTCGCGGCCAGGGTGTGCTTGCCGTCGTCGAGCTTCGTGGTGTCGAGGTCTGCGCGCAGGCCCTGGGCCGGGCCCTCGACGAAGAACTCGAGGTCGATCTCGGTCAGCGGGTTGACGTTGTCGCCGCAGTTGCCGTCACCGAGGCTGTACGAGCCTTTGAGCATCCGGCCGGCTGCGGTGCCGTTCGCCGGGGTGAGGGTGATGCCGGAGACGGCGAAGTCGTCGTGGTTGTCGCCGCACGACGTCGGATAGGTGCCGGCGACGAAGTCGATCGTGTTCCAGCCGGGGACGAGCCACTCGTTGGGGAAGGCAAGGTCGACGTGCCGGCTGACGAAGTCGCTGTCGAGCACGTGCTTCTGACCGTTCACCAGAATGTGGTTCTGGTAGCGGGCCTCGATCGAGTTGCTGCCCACGGTGAAGCCGAGGGTCGCGTTGCCGGAGCCGAGGGTGTCAAAGACGTGCACGGCCGGGGCGTCGATCGTGTAGTGCAGTTCCACCTCGCGCAGGCGGGTGTCGCTGTTGCCGCACGTGCCGTCGCCCATGGCGTAGGAGTCCGCGATGTCGCGGCCGGTGACGGTGGCGCCGTCGAAAGCGAATGCGAGACGCGAGATGTCGAAGTCGTCGCGGTTGTTGCCGCAGCTCTCCTTGTACGGGCTGGTGACCACCGTGACGGTGTTGTCACCGGGCACCAGGAATCGCGCCGGGATCGCGATGCCGACCCGCTGGCTCACCCAGGTGCCACCCATGTCGATGCGCTTGCCGTTGACGAGCAGGTAGTTGTCGTACCGGTCGTCGATCGAGTCCGACCCGACGTCGAAGGAGAAGGTCGCCGCGCCGTTGCCGAGGTGTGCATCGGTGACGGGCGCGTCGCCGTCCACGGTCAGCGACTCGGCGGCGCCCTCGGCGCCCGCCGGGAGGTTCGTGAACACCGACTGCCGGCCGGCCACCAGCGTGCCGTCCTTGGGCAGCAACCCGGGGGCGCCCGCCGGGGCGTTGTTCACCGTCACGGTGTTCTTGACGGTCCTGTCCGCGGCGGTCGTCGCGGTGAGCGTGTGCACGCCGTTGGCGAGCTTCGTGGTGTCCAGGTCGGCTGTGAGGCCGGTGGTGCCCTGCGGGTCGCCCAGGACGAAGAAGCTGAGTGCTGCCTTCGTCAGCAGCGAGGTGTTGGAACCGCAACTGCCGTCGCCGAAGGAGTACGTGTACTCGTTCTCCTCACCGTCCGCGACCTCGCCGAGCAGGTCCAGGCTGATGTCGGAGAGCACGAAGTCGTCGTAGTTGGTGCCGCACGAGCTGTCGACCGTGCCGGCGAAGAACTCGATCGTGTTCTCGCCCTTGACGAGGTGCTGGTTCGGGATCTCGATCGTGCCCCGCTCGTTGACGAGGTCGCCGATGTCTGCCCGGTACTCGCCGTTGACCAGCACGTAGTTGTGGTAGCGGGCCTCGGTGGAGTTCGACCCGACATCGAAGCTGAGCCGGGACACCCCGACCGTCCGCTCGCCCTCGATGGCCTTCCCGTCGACCGCGAGCCGCGTCACGGAGTCACCTGCCAGCGTCGGCGTGCCCGCGACCTTCTGCGTGCCTTCCAGATATGCACCGTCGCCGGGGGTGAGGGTCGGCAGGCTCGTGCCCTCCGCCGTCCCGCTCCGCCCTGGTATTCGCTGCTCCGAACCGGTTTCGGCGTACGCCGCCGTCAGGTTGCCGCCCACGAGGAGCAGCGCGGTGAGAGCCGCCCCCGCGAGCCGTCGTCCACCTGATCTGCCGGCCGGCCGTTCTCGCCGCTCTGTGGGCCGCATCAGCAGCCGTCCTTCCTGTTCGCCACAAGGTGAAGGGCACGCCGTGACGATGTACGACATGCCCGTGGCGAATCCTGGGCTGCGCAGGTGAATGGAGTTACATCACCCGTAAACAACCAGTGGAAGGATTGTCGGTGGCCTGGGTTCTGAGTCGCTTTCAGTGTCAGTGCCAGAGCCACGTCGGGTCACCGCAGCCGAAATCACGAAGAGCTGCCGCGACGGACGCGAGCGACTCAGCCCTTTCTGTGACGGTCCATCCGAGCTCACGCGTGGGATCGGACTGCCCCCGTCACGGACCCGACCCCGGACATCAGGCCGACATCCCGAGTTCGCCTTCTCTTTCGCGGGTGCTGGTTCGGCGATCCGGGGAGGGACCTAGGTTCGGCCGAATGAGAGCGGTGAGGAGCACGGTCCGGGAATGGACGCTGCGGGGCATGTGGGGTTCCGTGCTGCTCTCGGCGGGCGCGTGGGGCGCCGGCGCGTTGCCACAAGGCATGCGGGACGGGGTGTGGGGAGCACCGGGCCCGCTCGTCACAGCGGTGGGGGCGACGGCAGCGTATGCCGGACTCGGGCTGCTGGTGTGGGCCTGGTGGCAGTTGGGCACGCTCCTGCGGGCCGGTGCGGTGATGAGCCGGAGGCAGCAGTGGAGCACGCTGGGATGCTGGGCGTTGCCTCTGCTGCCCGCGCCGTTGCTGTTCAGCGCCGACGTCTACAGCTATATGGCGCAGGGTGCGCTGGCCCTGCGCGGCTGGAACGTCTACGAGGTCGGCCCGACGGCACTGGGAGGCCCGCTCGCCGCCAATGTCCCGGAGCTGTGGCGGGACGCACCGGCCCCGTACGGGCCGGTGTCCGTGCTGACGAGCCAAGCCGTGGTATCGGTGACCGGGGAGCATCATGTGGTCGCCGCGGTCGTGGGGCTCCGGCTGGTAGCGCTCGCCGGGTTGGCCCTGCTGGCGTGGTCGGTGCAGCGGCTGGCGGTACGGACGGGTGCCGGCGGTGGAGGGGTCTGGTGGGCGGCGCCGCTCAATCCGTTGATGTTGGCGCATGTGGTGGGCGGGGCGCACAACGAGGCACTGATGGTCGGCCTGATGATGGCCGGTTTCGTGGCCTTCCGCTCCGGGCGATGGGGTCTGGGCGCGGCGGTGCTGATGGCGGCCGTGCTGGTGAAGGCCCCGGCTGCGGTGGCATTGGGGTGTGCCGCGATGGTGGCGGTGGCCGCGCAGTCGGGGTGGCGGCGGCGCTGCGGTCGTGCTCTGGGGATCGCCGTGGTGGCCGGCGGGACGCTGTGGCTGGGTGTGCTCCTGTGCGGGCAGGGGTGGGGGTGGCTGCGGACCATGCGTACGCCGACCGAGGTGTACACGCTGCTGTCGGTGAGCACGGACGTGGGCAGAGTGCTGGAGTGGACCGCGGCCGCGGTGGGATGGAACGCCGCGCCGGGGGCGGTGACCGCGGCACGTACGGTCGGGACGCTGGTGGGGCTGGGCGCGGTGGTGTTCTGCCTATGGCGTGCTCCCCGCTACGGGGCGGAACGCGCTGCGGCAATGGGGCTGCTGGCCCTGGTGATGTGCGCTCCCGCGGTGCAGGTGTGGTACCTGCTGTGGGGCGGGGTGCCGCTCGCTGTGGTGGGTTGGCGCACTCTGGCGGATGCCCGGGCGAAGGGGGCGGTGGTCGCTCTGCTCCTGCTGGTGCTGCCCGCGGGCCGGGGGCCCACCTGGACCTATGCGGTCGCCGCCGTCATCGGGGGGTCGTTGACCATTTTGGTTCTGGCATGGACGGCTCAGCGGAGTCGGGAGCAGGCAGCCCTCGCCATGACCGGAGCCGCCGAGACGGGCCGGTTCCCGGCGCATTCACCCTGATGGTGACGTGAACGCGGCACCCCTGTCGGCAGAGGCGCTCCGGCCGGGACTTCCCGGGCATTCGCCCGCGATCGAGCGACGTTGGAGGGCACAACCATGACAACCGCCGTGGACGACAACGCCGTTCCGCCACGGGGCCGGGAACCTCAGGACCCACAGCTTCGGTTGCCACCACTGCTGGCGGTGCGGACCGCGCTGGCCCGCCGAGCGACCTGGGTGCTGGCCGTGAGTTCCCTGGTGATGCTGCTGCTGGTCTGGATCCCCGCCTGCACCCGTTCCGGCATGGTGGATCTGCGGGTCTACCGCACCGGTTCCACCCATCTGCTCTCCGGCGACCTGTACGCCTTCCGGCTTCACCTGCCCGGCCCCGACATCTTCCCTCTGCCCTTCACCTACCCCCCGTTCGCCGCTGCCCTCTTCCTTCCCCTCTCCGCACTCCCGTTCCCGCCGGCGGCGGCCGTCTGGACGGCGGCCTCGCTCCTGGCTCTGGTCGCCTTCGTTCACGGCAGCCTGCGCCTGGCCGCCCCGGACACACCACCCGAGCAGCACCGGCAGCGGGTACTGCTGTGGAGCTCCGCCCTGATGTGGACCGAACCGGTCACCACCACACTCGCCTTCGGACAGATCAATCTGCTGCTCGCGGCCCTGATCGTCCTCGCTGTCCGGCAGCGCGCGGCAGCCGCGGCGGGATTCGGTGTCGGAATCGCCGCCGCGATCAAGCTGACCCCGGCGGTCACCGGTCTCTACTTCCTCATCCGCAGGCGCTGGACAGCTGCCGCGTGGTCGGCCGTGGCGTTCTTCGCCGCGGCGGCGACCGGATGGTGGCTGGCGCCAGGGCCCTCCCGCGACTTCTGGCTCCATGCGGTGGGCGATGCCGCACGCGTCGGCCCCGTCGGATCCGGGCTCAACCAGTCGTTGCGCGGGGCGCTTTCGCGCTCACTCGGCCACGATGTGGGCATGTCCGCCCCATGGTGGACGGCGACCGCTCTGGTGGGCGTGCTGGCACTCCTCGCCGGAGTACGCAGCGCACAGCGGTCCGACCGGCTCGGCTGCCTCCTCGCGGTGCAGGTCTTCGGCCTCCTGGCCAGCCCCATCTCGTGGTCCCATCACTGGGTCTGGGCCATCCCGGCCCTGTTCTGGCTCCTCCACACCCCGCACCGCACCCGCTGGCGCGCAGCCGCTCAGGCCGCCTGGGTGACGACGCTGACCTGCCATCTCGCTTTCTGGCTGGTACAACTCCATCCCCGGATCTTCTCGTTCGACTACTCCTGGCCCCTCGCTGTGCTCGGCTGGGCCTACCCCGTGTGCGCGCTGCTCACCCTCGTGGCTCTGACCGCTGCAACGGATTCGAACGCTGCGTGAGTTTCGACTCGAGAGGCGGCCGCCGAGATCCGGCAGGCGGTGCGCGGCCGCCAGGGATTACGGGACAGTCCTCAGCAGCCGACACCCATCCGAATGTCGCCGCAACGTTCCCGCCGCTCACCGCCAAGCTGCGACGATGCCCCTGCTTCCCGAGCGGGGACAATGGTTCGTTTTCGAGTGTGCGGGGCCGGCCACGTCGGAGTCGCACAGGCGGCCTGACGTGCTCACTGGTCGCCCGTGTGCGGGCGCACGGGGCGTGGCAGTGGCTGACGCCAGTCGCCCAGCGTCGTGAGGAGAAACTGGCGGGCGAGAGGACGTATTTCGTCCCACGCCGGGTCTGTGGCCAGGGCGTTGCCCCAGAGTCCGACGCGGCAGGCGGCATCGATCTCGCCGAGGCGGCGGCCGATGGCCTGAAGATCGCGCAGATTCTTGGGTTCGAAGGCTTCGCGCTCCGTAAGTCCTTCGGAGATGCGGCAGAAAAACTTCAGCTCTTCAACGACGGACTCCGTCTCCAGCTCACGCCCGCCCAGCCAGGCAAGCTGATCCCGGGTGTCGGCCGCGAGGAGGGCCATGAATCGCAGCGTCAAGGTGCGCCAGCGCGCGTCGCCGAGATCGTTCATACACGCAGGATCGCACCTAAGGGCTGTCGAGGCCCGTCCATGCCGGACGCCACGAGCTTCCGGCGAACCTGTCCGGTCAGGGCACTAGCGCACCAGACAGGGGCGCTTGGCGTCGAACGTCCAGCCAGGCACGAGGTACTTCATGCCGGCAGCGTCGTCCCGCGCCCCCAGCGCCTCTTTCCGGTAGAGCTCGTGGGCCGCGAGGAGGCGGTCCATGTCGAGTTCGATGCCCAGGCCGGGGGCGTCGGGGACGGCGATCTCGCCGTCGACGATCCGTGGCGGGGTGACGGTGAGCCGCTCCAGGCCCTCCTGCCAGATCCAGTGCGTGTCCAGGGCGTTGTACTCGCCCGGAGCCGCGGCGCCACAGTGCGTGATCATGGCGAGCGAGATGTCGAAGTGGTTGTTGGAGTGACAGCCCCAGGTCAAGCCCATCGCGTTGCACAGCTGCGCCACGCGCACCGAGCCCTGCATTGTCCAGAAGTGCGGGTCGGCCAGCGGGATGGAGACCGATTGCAGGGCCAGGGCGTGGGCCAGCTGTCGCCAGTCGGTGGCGATCATGTTGGTCGCTGTCGGAAGGCCCGTGGCGCGGCGGAACTCGGCGAGGATCTCGCGTCCGGAGTAGCCACCCTCCGCCCCGCAGGGATCCTCGGCGTAGGCGAGCGTGCCCACCAGCGGCGAGCACAGCTCGACCGCCTCGCGCAGCGACCACGCGCCGTTCGGGTCCAGGGTGATCCGCGCTCCGGGGAAGCGGTCCTTGAGCGCGCGTACGGCCTTGACCTCCTCGGCGCCCGCCAGAACTCCGCCCTTGAGCTTGAAGTCCCGGAAGCCGTACAGATCGTAGGCCGCCTCGGCCTGACGGACGATCGACTCGGGCGTGAGGGCCTCCTCGTGCCGGAGGCGGTACCAGTCGACGTCCGATTCGGGCTCGCGGACGTAACCCAGGTCGGTGCGGTCGGGGTCGCCGACGTAGAAGAGATAGCCCAGCACCCGTACGGAGTCCCGCTGCCGGCCGTCGCCGAGCAGGGCCGCGACCGGCACGTCGAGGTGCTGGCCGAGCAGGTCGAGCAGCGCCGATTCGACGGCCGTGACGGCGTGCACAGTGGTCCGCAGGTCGAAGGTCTGGGCGCCTCGTCCGCCCGAGTCGCGGTCCGCGAAGCGGTTCCCGATCTCGCGCAGGACGCGCTTGTAGTCGCCCACCTTCGCGCCGACGACCAGGGACTCGGCGTCCCGCAGCGTCTGAGTGATCTTCTCGCCGCCGGGCACCTCCCCCAGTCCCGTACGGCCGTCGGAATCCCTGAGGACGACGACGTTGCGGGTGAAGTAGGGGCCATGGGCGCCGGAGAGGTTCAGCTCCATGCAGTCGCGGCCGGCGACGGGGTAGACGGCACAGTGGGTGATGGTCGGCTGGCTCATGCTTGTCGGTTCCTTGGGTAGGGGGCGAGGCGGGGACTGTGATCAGGGGCTTCAGAGGCTGAGGAAGTCGAGGACCCACTCTCCTGCCAGGACGCCGCCCAGGCCGAGGACCGCGAGCACCGTCGTATAGCTGGTACGGACCTTGATCGCCTCGATGACCGAGAGGTTGAAGTACTCCTTGAACAACCAGAATCCCGGGTCGTTGACGTGGGAGAAGGCGATCGACCCGCACGAGACGGCGAGCACCATCATCTCGGGGTGGGCCCCGCTGCCCGCCAGGAGCGGCAGCACCACGCCGGAGGCCGTGACGACGGCGACCGTCGCCGAACCGAGCGCGACGCGGAGGATGACCGCGATGAGCCACGCCAGGATGATCGGCGAGATCGACCAGCTCTCCGTGGCGTCCTTGATGTAGTCGGAGATCCCGCCTTCGACGAGGACGTTCTTGAAGGCGCCGCCCGCGCCGATCACCAGGAGGATCATCGCCATCGCCTGGGCCGCCGAGGAGCAGGAGGCGCTGACGTCCGCCAGGCTGCGGCCGATCCGCGGTCCGAACGCCCAGACCGCCAGGAGAAAGGTCAGAAGGAGCGCGATCGGCGCCGAGCCGATGAAGACAACCACGTGCAGGAACGAGTTCTCGCCGGACGTGACCATGTCGGTCACGGCGGCGCCGGCGATCAGCACCACCGGGAAGAGGGCCACGAACAGCGACCAGCCCATGCCGGGCATCTCCTCGTCGGTGAACTCGCGCTCACTGACCAGGCCCTTGGGTATGGAGGGGTTCATCGCCTTGACGAACGGCAGACGCGGCCACACGAGCGCGACGAGCGCACCGGCCGGTACGGCGATGAAGAGGCCGTAGAAGAGGGTGTGGCCGACGGAGGCGTGGAAGGTCGCGGCCACGGCGGTGGGGCCGGGGTGCGGCGGCAGGAAGCTGTGCATCGTGGACAGAGCGATCGACATCGGCAGGCCCACCCACAGCAGGTTCGCCCCGGTGACCCTGACCAGTGTGAACGCGATGGGCACGATGATGATGAAGGCGACCTCGTAGAACATGGTCACGCCGATGAGCATGGACGTCACCACCATGGCCACCTGGACCCAGCGGGGGCCGAAGGCGTCGAGGAGTTTGCCGGCTATGCGCTGTGCGGCGCCGGAGTCCCCCATGATGCGGCCGACCATGGCGCCGAGCCCGATGGTGAGCATGGTGTCGCCGACCTGCCCCCCGATGCCCTCCGAGAGGACGTCCGGGATGTCGACCACCGGAATCCCCCGGACCAGCGCGACGCCGACCGCGACGAGCAGGAGCGCGGCAAAGCCGTTGAGTTTCAGTCGGGTCATGAGGAGCAGCAGAACCAGAACGCTGATCCCGACTACGAGGAGTGGCATGTCAGTTCCCCTTTGAACTGTCGAACTGTCGAACCGCTGACCTGCTGGTGACTCCTCGTCGGAGCCGGTGGCAAGGGCGGTGGGTGAAGGGGGTGCGGCAGGTGGCGGGGCGGCGTCAGGCGGCGCGTCGGCGCACGGCTCCGACCAGGTTCGGCCCGCCGTCGAGGAGCTTCTCCAGGTCGGCGAGGTCAGCCGGGCCGGCGTCGGTGAGCGGGGCGGGTACGGGGCCGACCGGCAGACCGCGCGGCCGGGCCGCGGCCTTGAAGCTCGTCCGTCCCATGAATCCCATCCCCATATGCAGATGACGTACACGTATGGGAACGGAGGTTAGGTGGGTGACCAGGACGCGGTCAATGGGTGCGCCGACGCGGATTTAAGATGAGGCCATGCCGGAAAGCAGCGGGGTCCGTGGGGTGAAGTCGGCGGCCCGGACCGTCGCACTGCTCGAACTGCTCGCCGCACGGGGCGACCGGCCCGCACGCCTGGACGAACTCGCCATGGAACTGGGCGTCCCGCGCAGCAGCATGTACCAGCTGCTTCAGACCCTCGTCGACTGCGGCTGGGTGCGCTCCGACACGACCGGCTCTCTCTACGGCATCGGCATCCGCGCCCTGCACACGGGCACGAGCTACCTGGACAGCGACCCACACGTGCGCACGGCCCGCCCCTATCTCGACGAGGCTTCGGACGCGCTGGGCGAGACGATTCATCTGGCACGGCTCGACGGACCGAACGTCATCTACCTCGCCACGCGCGAGTCCCACGAGTACCTGCGCACCATCAGCCGGGTCGGCCGCCGGATCCCGGCCCACGCCGGAGCCCTCGGCAAGGCTCTGCTCGCCGAGCGCCCCGACGACCAACTCCCGCTCAGCGAAGGCCCTTTGGCAGCCCTCACGGAGAACACCCACACCGAACGCGCCGCGCTGCTCGCCGACCTCGCCGAAGTGCGGAAGCGTGGCTACTCCGTCGAGCACGAGGAGACAGTGCCCGGCATCGCGGGTTTCGGCTTCGCCCTGAGATACGACACGCCGGCCACCGACGCCATCAGCTGCTCGGTGCCGGTGGCGCGACTCAGCGAGGAGCACGGGGCCCGGATCGTCGCGGTCATGCGGGAGATACGGACGAAGATCGAGAGTGTCCTCACGCCCGCTTCAGGCGCTCCTGACTGGCGCTGACGCCCGCGGCGCTCCTTAGAGGAGCTCACAAAATGGGCGCCCGGTTCGCGACGCCTGGCACGCACGCTCGCTGCGTTGCCGAAATGCCCAAGTAGCTCCGCTACGAGGGTCTTCCAGCGCCTTGCGATCGCACGCACCAGACGCCGTGAGCTGATCGGACTCCCATTTTGTGAGCTCCTCTAATAGGGCTTGGTCAGGTGCGTCTTGGTGCTGGTATGTCGCGGTGGCAGGTGGGGCAGGCGCCGGTCCAGACCGCGAGCAGGGTCTGCAGTTCGCGGACGACTTGGTAGAGGCTCAGGCCGGCGCCGCGTCTTTTGGGGTTTGGGCCAGTCGTTGCAGGGTGCAGAAGGCGTGCGCGGCGGAGACGAGGGTGACGTGGTGGTGCCAGCCGCCCCAGGTGCGGCCCTCGAAGTGGGCCAGGCCCAGGGCCTGTTTCATCTCCCGGTAGTCGTGTTCGATGCGCCAGCGGAGCTTGGCGAGCCGGACCAGCGAGGCCAGGGGCATGCCGGAGGGCAGGTCGGACAGCCAGAACCGGATTGGCTCGGGCTCGCCGGCGGGCCATTCGGCCAGCAGCCAGCACTCCGGCAGCTCCGGGCCGTCGGTGGCCTGCCGGACCTCGCGTCCGGCGGGCCGGATGCGCAAGGCCACGAAGCGGGAGTAGATGCGCTTGAAGCCGGAGCGGCCGGTGCCGGGCCGGGAGCCTTCCCGCCACTGCACCCCGCGGGCGGCCTTCCGCCCCGCCGCGATGACCAGCTCCTTCACCGACTGCGGCTTGTCGGGATACTTGGCCACCGGTGGGCGTCCGGTCCCGGAGTACGGCTCGGCCACCGGCACCGCGCCGGCGGGCTGGGCCGACAGCGTGCTGGAGATCCCCACCACGTAGTTCAGGCCGCGGGCCTGCAGTCCGTGCCGGAACGCGGCAGCATCGCCGTATCCGGCGTCCGCGACGGCCAGCGGCACCTCGATGCCCCACGAGCGGGTCTCGTCGAGCATGTCCAGAGCGAGCTGCCACTTCTCCACATGCCCGACATCCTCGGGGATCTGGCAGGCGGTGCGTCGGGCGGCCTTGTCCGGATCGGCCTTCGGCGAGTGGGGGTCCCATGTCTCGGGCAGGAACAGCCGCCAGTTGACCGCCGCCGAAGCGTGGTCGGACGCGAGGTGGAGCGAGACGCCGACCTGGCAATTGGTGACCTTGCCCGCCGTGCCGGTGTACTGCCGCGACACACACGCCGAAGCGGTCCCGTCCTTCAGGAACCCCGTGTCGTCGACAATGAGCGCGGACGGCCGGATCGCCGCTTCCATTCTCCAGGCCACCCTGGCCCGCACATGCGCCGGATCCCACGGGCTGGTGGTCACGAAATTGGCCAGCGCCTGCCGATTCCCGTCCTCACCCAGCCGGGCCGCCATCGGCTCGACCGACTTGCGCCGCCCGTCGGTCAACAACCCCCGCAGGTAGACCTGCCCCCACCGACGCTGATCCTTCCGCGCGAACGGCTCGAACACCTCCGCCGCGAACGCCTCCAACTCACCACGCACCGCCGCAATCTCGTCCGGAGTCACACACTCCCAACGCCACACCGGGCCAGAAGGAAACGCACCACCACAGCCAACCTGACCAAGCACTACTAAGGGCTGCCCCGTAATCCCTGGCGGGACAGCCCTTGGCGGACCCCTTCTTCCAAGGGGCCGGAACGCAGCGGTAGTTCGCCGGCCACTTGAATCCGTCTTCGGGGCGTGACACTTCGGCCTCTTCGGCGGCCATTGACTGCGGGACAGCCCTCGGGCACGTGACACCCTTCGGGCAGGAATGGGCAAGTTCGCAATATCGCCGTGCGCCTCACCGCAGGACGCGGCACGGGCGGCGCTGATCATTTTCTACCGGAAGATCAGTACCTGCGGCCACCCGTACCGCGGCTTCCGGTATACCCGACTGAACTCTTTTCTTGATTTTCAGAGCATGATGAGCAGACGCGTCTTCGGCTTGAGCTTTCTGTTCACCGAACGACTCTGCACGTACACCTCCAACTTGGGATTGTTCCCCGCCTTCACGGAGACGGTCCCCTGGATACCCGTACCGAACAGAAGGCTGCGCGCCGCGGCGCCCGTATAGGCTCGATCGGTGTCCTTCTCGACCACGACGACTTCCTTGTTCGGCTGAACCTGGGCCCTGGCGCCCAGCTGGTAGTAGCACGAACCGCGTTCGTACGTCACGCCCGGATGCGAATCGACGAAGGGGCGAATCTCGACCTCCTTGTCAACTTTCAGGAGCCGATACTTGTCGGCCGGAATCGGTTCGAGGTTCGCCCGCACCTCGTCGACCGATATGTCCTGGCCGACGGCGAACAGGTTCTTCGTGCCGCGCACGCCCTGCTCGCGGCCCCGGAGGAAGCTGGTGGCGGCAGCGCGCACGGTGCCGATCGCCTCCTCGACGCCCTCCTGGGAATCCGCATCCCAGATGGCGATGTTTCCGGCCGGGAAACCGTAGTTCTGGGCGGTGCGCTTCGCCAGGGAGTTCGGAACGAGGATCGCGGACGTCCAGTGGCCCGGAAGCCCGCCCATCTTCGCCGCGATCCTGTCGAGCCAGGGGCCGAGAATGGCCATATCGCCGTCGTGCCGCCTGTCGCCGCCGGAGGCGTTCTCCTCGCCGTCCGTCACCACGATCTGGAGGAAGCTGTGCTCGCCGTATTCCTCCCAGATATGACCCAGGTCGTCCAGGGACTTCAGAGAAGCCTCGATGAGGGCCGTAGCGCCGTTGTTGACTTTGTACAGACCCCGCATGGACGGCAGATGCTTCACGTCCATGTCCCAGACCAGGTTCTCCACCTTGTGGTCGAAGGAGTAGAGGCTGATCCGGGTCTCATGGCCGAGACTGTCCGACTCGGCCTTCAGACCCGCTACGAACTCATCCACGACGCGGATGAGCTGCCCCTGGTGCTGACGCATGGAACCCGAACAGTCCACTACCAGCGCGACGTGATTCACCTTGTGCTGGATCTTGTTGGCGGACACGTTTCTGCTCCTTCTCCGCGGCTCCCCGAGTGATGCTTGAACTCTATGGGGAGGCACTGACAACGGCGTTTGACGCACAATCACCTGGCGACCGTGCGAGATCCGTTGCGCGCAGAGCCCTACCGTGTCGCGTCTGTTGCCGTGGATGTCGTGAACGGCAGCACGAGCCGGGAGGGGTGTGCGGCATCGCGGTAGATCTTGTGGGTGACGGGCCGGCCCACCGGCAGGTGGAAGGCGTCCGGCGGCAGCAGCGCGTTGTGCGCGTCGACCAGCGGCTCGTCGTTCGACAGCTCCACCACCAGGCGGTGCCCTGGCTTGAATGTGGCTGCGAACGGGTAGAGCCGCAGCACGTATTCCTCAATCTTCCCGGGCTCCACCGGCACCGCGCGGGTGTGCGGGTGGTAAGGGTTGCCCTCGGTGGTGCGCTTCTCGTCGAGCTCTCGGTGGGAGGCTTTGAGGTAACCGGTGGTGATCAGCTGCCGACCGCCGCCGGGAGCCTCGTCCCACAGGCGCAGGATGAAGTTGGTGTCGTCCTGGTCGATCTCCGCGAACAGGTGCGCCGCACCGGTGCCGATCAGTTCGGTGGGCTCCTCGAACGGCTCGGTGCTCCAGCTCAGCACCTCCACCTTGTCGGTGACGGTGAGCGGTGCCTGGTAGAAGCCGTCGGGGGCGGCGTGCTCGGTACCCATGGGCTCGGGCTCGAAGGAGAGCTTGCGCCGCGGGCGCAGGTGGAGCGACTTGTACTCGGCCTCCTTCGGCGGCCACTGCGCTGCGGTGACCACCTCGCGCGAGCCCTCCACGAAGACGCTCACGGCCGGCTCGTCCATGATGCCGTTGTCGATGCCCTTGAGCCAGTAGTCGTACCAGCGGAACATCTTGTCGTGCTCCTCGATCCAGGGGCGCGACTGCATCGGCGGGTAGGAGCCGATGTCCAGCTTCTTGGGACCCTTCAGGACGTCGAACAACTCGATGTGGCCGTCCACGGTCCAGCCGCGCCCCTGGTCGATCTGCAGGTAGACCGGGATGTCGATGTTCTCGGCCAGCGTGATCGGGTTGCGCTCCTCGTACCAGTCGCCGTCGAGGTGGTTCATCACGATGTCGAACCAGAACTCGCGGTTCTTCGGGTATTTGAGCACATGGACGAGGTTCGGCCAGGCCGCCACGTCCGGGTCCTGCAGCCGCTCCTCGACGAGCTTGTTCAGCTCCTCTCGGGAGTGGACCTCCTGCATGCGGGACCTGACGTCGGTGTGCGCGATGCCGGAGTCACCGCCGCGGCCCTCGCGGGCGGCGCGCGGCATGAACCACATGATGCCGCCGTGATAAGTGGTCTCGTAGAAGTCGTAGTGGCCGCCGCTGACGAAGATCGCCTTGAGGTGCGGTGGCCGCTCAGCAGCGGCGAGCACCTGCATCGAGCCGAAGTAGGAGATGCCGATCATGCCGACGTTGCCGTCACACCACGGCTGCGCGGCGACCCACTCGATGAGGTCGTACAGGTCCTGCCCCTGGGGAACGCCGCCGAAGTTGTAGTTGCCGATCATGACACCGCCGGAGTCACCGGTTCCGCGCATGTCGCCGATGACGTGGACGTAACCCTCCTTGACGACGCGCGCGATGTCACCGGCCTCGATGCAGCCGTCCCACATCGGACTGGGCCGGCGCTGCGGCGGCGTGGTGAGGGCGAGGGCCTGCAGTTCCTTGCCGTAGGCGCTCATCGCGATCAGGGCCGGCCGCGGCGTGTCGTCCTGGCCGTGGTAGGCGTCCACGGCGAGTTCGACGCCGTCCCGCATCGGCACCCGGAGGTCCTTGCGGACGGCGATGGCCTGCTCACCGGCCCGGATCGTCTGGAAGTCAGTCATGAGTGCGAAGCTCCTCTGGGGGTCTGGGGGTCGTCCCCCGGGACAGTGCGGTACGAGTTCTGTTCGAGGTGCGTGCGGTAGCCGTGCATCGAGGTGAAGAACGGCGACGGCTCGAGCGCGGGGTCGCCGGTGTAGTCGAGCTCCTCGGCGACGCGGGCGAACGGCGAGTACGGTGAATCCGTCTGCTGCAGGCCGGCCTGCAGGCAGCCGCAGGCGGCCGCCGTGACCCGGCCCTCGACGGCGAGGCTCTGGGCAATGGCTTCCTGGGCCTGCGCGGCGTTCAGCTCGACGCCGTACGCCGTGCCGTCGGCGCGACGGTAGGGGTGTCCGAGGTACAGGTGCTGCGGACGGATCTCGTCACGCACGTACTCCAGGCTGGTGCGGTAGGCGACGGGGTCCAGGTAGCCGGGGAAGCCGTTGGCCGCCCCGTGGACCTGAACGGCGTCGCCGACGAACACCGAGCGCTCACCCTCGACGACGTACGCGACCGATCCGGGCGTGTGACCCGGAATCGAGTGCACCGAGACGGTGACGTCGCCGCCGAGGGAGATGGTCTCGCCGCCCTTGACGAGCATGGAGGGCTCCATCTCGCCTGAGATGACGGCATGTGCCGCGGCCGTCACCTTCGCCTCGCCCTCGGGGTCACCCAGGTACTGGCCCCGTCCCGCGAGGTACTCCTCCACGTGGGCCCGTCGCGAGCGGAGCATCGGTGCGTCGGCCTCGTGGATCACCACCTGTGCGCGCCGGCCGGTGAGCTCCCACAGTGCATGCGCCCCGCCGACGTGGTCGATGTGACCGTGGGTCAGCAGGATCCAGCGCACGTCCTGGATGCGGCGCCCGATCGCCTCGAGCGCGGGAAGCATCCCTTCGGCCGGCGAGGAGGCGATCCCGGTGTCGACGACGGCCGGCTCGGGCGCGTCGATGAAGAAGCTGTAGAGACCGAACCGGCCCCACGGCGAGACCAGGGGATGGACGTTGACTGCGTGCGTCATGGCTTTCTTTCCGAACTCGTACGTGGGTCGGGCAGGTCAGCGCCGACTGAGGAAGTCGCGCGTCTGAGCGAAGACCCTGTGGTACTCCGGGATCCAGGAGAAGTGCTGGACGAATCCGTGGCCCGCACCCTCGTACCGGCTCACCGTCGCCTCCACACCGGCCTCCCGCAGCCGCCGGCCGTAGAGCTCGCCCTCGTCGCGCAGCGGGTCGTGCTGCGCGGTGACGATGAGGGCCGGCGGCAGCCCGGTGAGGTCCGCCCGCTTGATCGGCGAGACGAGAGGGTCCGCCGGATCGGCGCCGCTGTCGATGTAGAACGCGTTGAAGGGTTTCAGCCCTGCCGTCTCCAGGCCGAAGCCCACGGCGTTCTCCCGTAGCGAGGCATAGCGGTCGACGTCGAAGTCGAGGTCGAGCGAGGGGTAGTAGAGGACCTGGTGCGTGATCCGGTCGAAGCCGTCGTCGTGCGCCCTGGCCGCGACCGCCGCGACGAAGGTGCCGCCGGAACTGTCGCCGGCGATGGCGAGGGTCGTGCCGTCCCAGGCGAGGCTCGCACCTTCCTCGGCAGCCCAGCGCACGACCGCGTAGCAGTCGTCGAGACCGGCCGGAAAGGCGGCCTCGGGCGCCAGGCGGTAGCCGACGGAGACGACCTTGAGACCGGTCTCCATGGCCAGCGAGCGCGCGACATGGTCGTGCGTCTCCAGGCTGCCGAGGAAGAACGCGCCACCGTGGAAGTAGACGAGCACGCCGTACTCATCGGCCTCGACCGGCGTGTGGATACGCACCGGCACCTCGCCCGACGCCGTCCGCGCGGTCACGTCCTCGACCGCGTGGAGCGGCAGGCGCTGCTCGAGGGGAGCGACGTGCGCCTCGTCCGAGGCGCGCATGGAGACCGGGTCGAGGGGACCCTCGGGCGGGTCAGGCAGGCCGGCGAGAACCTTGGCGATCTCAGGATGCAGCGGCATGAAGTCACTCCTGCGGGGCGGCGGTTGCGGGCTTCTGACCGGGGAAGACGTCATCGATCTCTTCCTCGGTCCACCCCTGACGCGAGATGCGCTGCAGCTCGTCGGTCACCGGCTTGCGGGTGGTCTGGTACAGAGCCAGCGCCTCCTTCAGGGAATCCGCCTGCCGCAGGGCGTCGGCGAGCGCTCCGGCGTCCTCGATGGCCGAGTTCGCGCCCTGGCCCTGGTGGTGCAGCATCGAGTGGGCCGCGTCGCCCACGAGGACGACGGAGTCCGAGTGCCACGTGTCGACCGGGTCGATGTCGTAGACCGCGCGGACGCTCACGGTGTTCATGTCGAGGTCGCGCGTGATGTTCACGAGACGCTCATCGAAGCCTTCCACCGTCGCCAGGAGGTCGTCCTTGGTGACCTGCGGTGCCCAGGTGCTGTCCGGGCACAGGGCGGTGATGTCGAACGACACCTGGTTGCGGTGGCGCAGCGGCAGCAGGTAGATCTTCGTGCCCCGGCCGATGTACATCCGGAGGTTGTCGTCGACGACCATCCCGTGGGCGTCGTCGGCGGGGATCACCGTGCGGTAGGCGTGCTCACCCGAGAACACCGGGCCCTTGTCGCTGAACAGCTGCCGGCGCACCACCGACTTGATGCCGTCGGCACCGACGACCAGGTCGGCCTCGACGGTTTCGCCGCCCGCGAAGGTGAGGACGGAGCGGTCGCCCCTGTCCTGGATGGTCTCCAGCTTGTGGCCGAGGTGCACCATGCCCTCGGGGAGCACACCCAGGAGAGCCTCGATGAAGTCCCCGCGGTGGATCAGGTGGGTCTTGGTCTCCTCGGCGAAGTCGTGGATCCCCGGCCACGTCTCCTTCATGATCGGGTCACCGGTGGCGGTGAGGATTTCGAAGTAGTCGCTCGGCGAGCTCACCTTCGCGATCGCGTCGAGGATTCCCCACTGGCGGAACCGGTTCATGGTAGAAGGACGCAGGCCGATGCCGGCGCCGACTTCGCGGATCTGGTTCGCCTGCTCGTAGACGTCGACGTCGGCGCCGAGCAGGCTCAGGGCCTTGGCCGCCGCCGCGCCGCCGTACCCCGCGCCGACGATGGCGACTTTCAGGTTGTTCAGGTCTGAGGGCTGCATGGTGGTCCTACCTTTCAAGCGTGGGTTTCCGCTGGTCATTCGTAAGATCGACGGGCCCGGGGGCTCCGGGTATGGCTGTCATGGAGGAGCCGATCGGATGGCTCAGAGAACATGGCCGCCCGGAGCCCCGCGACGACTCGACCGCCAATTGGGATACGCGACTTGATCGCTCTGTAGGACTACGTCGGCGAGGTCGTCTGCGGGATGGACTGACGACGAGCTGACGGAGGTGGCCGTGCCCCAGATCTGGGCCGGGATGGACATCGGCAAGGAGCATCACCACTGCGTGGTGATCAACGAGCGGGGCGAACGGCTGCTCTCCCGCCGAGTCCTGAACGACGAGGCGGCCCTGCTGGAGCTGATCCGCGACGTCCTGGACATCGACCAGGACGTGCTGTGGGCAGTGGACGTCAATCACGGCGGCGCTGCGCTGCTGATCGGTCTGCTGCTCAACCACGGTCAGCCCATGGCCTACCTCACCGGCCTGGCCGTCCACCGCGCGTCCGGCACCTACCGCGGGGAGGGCAAGACCGACGCCAAGGACGCCTTCGTCATCGCCGACCAGGCCCGCATGCGCCGCGACCTGGGCCTGCTGCGGCCCGGCGACGAGATAGCCATCGGCCTGCGGATCCTCACCACCCACCGCACCGACCTCGCAGGCGACCGCACCCGCCAGATCAACCGGCTCCGCGCCCAACTGCTGGAGTTCTTCCCAGCGTTGGAACGCACGCTGGACCTGACCAACAAGGGTCCCGTCATTCTCCTGACGGGATACCAGACACCGGCCGCCATCCGCCGCGCCGGCGCGAAGCGTATCGAGACCTGGCTGCGTAATCGCAAGGTCCGCGGCGCCGCGGCCCTGGCCAAGGCCGTCCTGGAGGCGGCGCAGGCCCAGCACACCGCGCTGCCCGGCGAGACACTGGCCGCCGGCATGGCGGTCCGTCTCGCGAAGGCGGTGATGGCCCTCGACGAGGAGATCGCCGAGCTCGACGCACTCATCGAGACCCGGTTTCGTGAGCACCCGCACGCC
>NZ_JBHVFU010000029.1:0-98613 GCF_042801455.1 Streptomyces sp. NPDC057565
TACTGCAGGGGGGACCCTGTGGGAGAGTAGGACGCCGCCGAACAATTATTCCGGGAAAGCCCCGTGCCCTTGTGGCACGGGGCTTTTCTGCGTTCTGAGCGTCTAGGCTCGAACCATGCGCTACGAACTGGTCATCTTCGACAACGATGGTGTGCTCGTCGACAGTGAGCCGATCTCCAACACCGTCCTCTCCGGCTACCTGACCGAGCTCGGTCACCCCACCTCGTACGAGGAATCGCTCCGTGACTACATGGGGTCGGCCGTGCACCGGGTGCACGACCTCGTCGAGGAAAGGACGGGAGAGAAGCTGCCCGCGGACTTCGACGAGACGCTCCACTCCCGGATCTTCGCCGCGTTCCAGGAGGAGCTGGAACCGGTCGAGGGCGTCGACGACGTGCTGGGAAAGCTCGTCGCCGACGGCGTGCCGTACTGCGTCGCGTCCTCCGGGAGCCACGAACGGATCCGGGTCGGGCACCGCAAGACCGGGCTCGACCAGTGGTTCGAGGAGGAGTGGATCTTCAGCGCGGAGGACGTCGGGCACGGTAAGCCGGCCCCCGATCTGTTCCTCCTTGCCGCTGAGCGGATGGGCGTTCCGCCCGAGAGGTGTGTCGTCATCGAGGACAGCCCGCTCGGGGTGGAGGCGGCGCGGGCCGCGGGGATGGATGTGTACGGGTTCACGTCGATGATGCCCGCCGACCAGCTCGCCGGGGTGACCGGGCACTTCTCCGACATGGCCCAACTGCGGGAAATGCTCGCCTGATCCATCTACCCATGGGTAGGCCAGGGCCCTACGCTGCGGCCATGACGGATGCGCGGTTGCGGCACGGTAGGGCCTCCTTGGCGTTGAGCTTCTTCGTGCAAGGGGTCACCTTTGCCCTGCTCGTGACGCGCATTCCTGCCATTCAGGACCGGTACGGGATATCCGACGGGCTGCTGCCCGTGTTCCTTGCCGCTGTGCCGATCCTGGCCGGTGTGGGCAGCGTGGTCACCGAGAAGGTGGTCGCGCGGGTACGGCCCCGGGTCGTACTGAGGTGGGCGCAGCCCCTTGTGCTGCTGGCGCTGCTCGGTGTCGGTGCCGGCAGCGAGCTGTGGCAGGCGGCCGTCGCGCTCGGGGTGTTCGGACTGTCCGTCGGGGCGCTCGACGCCTCCATGAACATGATGGGGGTCAGCCTTCAGCGGGCGTACGGACGCAGCATCATGCTGGGGTTCCACGCCGCGTACAGCCTGGGCGGGATCGCCGGGGCGTCGATGGCGTGGGCCGGGGCGCACTGGGATCTCACACTGCTTGTGTCGTACCTTCCCGCGGTCGTCCTGCTGCTGCCTGGCGCGTTCATCGGGAGCCGGTGGTACGTCGAGGGGAAGGCCGAGGACGACAGGCAGGAGACAGAGCGTCAGGGCGGCTCGGTCTCGTTCAAGCTGCTGATGCCGCTCTGTCTGGTGATGAGCTTCGCGTACATCGGGGACTCGACGGTCTCCAACTGGAGTGCGAAGTATCTGCAGGACGTGCTGGGGAGTTCCGAGCAGCTGTCGACCGTTCCGTACAACGTCTACATGGTGACGACGCTGCTCGGGCGGGCCGTGGGGGACTTCGGGGTGCGGCGGTTCGGGGCCGTGGCTGTCGTACGGTTCGGGAGTGTGCTGGCTGCGGCGGGTTTCGCGGTGGTGGCGGTGGCTTCCGGGGCGTGGATCGGGATGCTCGGGTTCACCATGCTGGGGCTCGGGCTCTGTGTGATCGTGCCGCAGACGTTCGCGGCTGCCGGGCGGATGTTCCCGGGGGCGAGCGATACGGCGATCGCCCGGCTGAATGTCTTCAACTATGTGGGGTTCCTGGTGGGGTCGCCTCTGGTGGGTGCGCTCGGGGATGCGTGGAGCTACCGGGGCGCGATGCTGGTCCCGATGGTGCTGGTGCTCGCCACGCTCGTGTACGCCAAGTCGTTCGGTTCGGAGCCTGCCCGATACGGTGGCGGGCATGAGCGGCCGCGCACAGTTGATGTGGGATGACGCAGTAACGGGATACGACTTCGGGGACGGTCACCCGATGGACCCCGTCAGGCTGGCCCTGACGATGGGGCTGGTGCGGGCCTTCGGTCTCGACAGCGTGGTGGATGTGGTGGCCGCCAAGCCGGCCGGGGAATCCACTCTGCGGCTCGTGCACCGTGAGGACTACGTGGCGGCCGTGCGCGCGGCCTCCGCGAATCCCAGGGCGGCCGATCAGAACTACGGGCTCGGGACGATGGACGATCCGGCGTTCGTGGGGATGCACGAGGTGTCGGCGCTGATCGCCGGGCAGTCGGTGGCCGCCGCCGAGGCGGTGTGGCGCGGGGACACCGCGCATGCGGTGAACTTCGCGGGCGGGCTGCACCATGCGATGCCGGGCGCTGCGGCGGGGTTCTGCATCTACAACGACCCGGCGCTCGCCATTGCCCGGCTGCTGGAACTGGGTGCGGAGCGGGTCGCGTACATCGATGTGGACGTCCACCACGGTGACGGGGTGCAGGCCGCGTTCTGGGAGGACCCGCGGGTTCTGACCGTGTCGCTGCACGAACATCCACGGACGCTGTTCCCGCAGACCGGCTGGCCGGAGGAGACCGGTTCCGGTGCGGGAGAGGGAGCCGCGGTGAATGTGGCACTGCCCGCCGGTACGGGTGACGCGGGGTGGCTGCGGGCGTTCCACGCGGTGGTACCGGAGCTGATCGCGGACTTCCGGCCGCAGGTGCTGGTGACCCAGCACGGGGCCGATACGCATTTCGAGGATCCGCTCGCGCATCTGGCGGTGTCGCTGGACGCGCAGCGGGCGGTCATGGAGTCGTGCCATGAGCTCGCCCACGCGCATGCGGAGGGCGGGCGGTGGGTGGCGCTCGGCGGGGGCGGGTATGCGGTCGTCGATGTGGTGCCGAGGTCCTGGACGCATCTGGTGGGGATCACCGCGCATGCGCCGGTGGACCCTGCGGCGGTGATTCCTGCCTCGTGGCGGGACGAGGTCTATGCCCGGACCCGGCAGCTGGGGCCGGCTCGGATGACCGACGGGCGTACGCCTTCGTGGCAGTCGTGGGAGACGGGGTACGACCCGGCGGACCGGCTGGACCAGGCGGTGCGGGCGACCAGGCGGGCGGCGTTCCCGTTGCGGGGGCTGCTGGCCTGAGGTGGGCGGGGGCGGTCCGGTTCGGCCGTTTCTGCGCGGTGGTGGGGACGAGTTACGCCAACTGTGGGGCCCAACCCCTCTTTTGGCCCTCCGTCCGGGTGATTGAGGCAGCATCGGCAGAGTGTTGAGCACCGGAGCGCTGCGCGCGCATCTGCTGGCGGCCCGGCTGGCCGGACCCGTGGCCACCTCGCGGGAGGTGAGTCTGCGGAGCTATCGGCTGTTCGCGGCCAGGGATCCGCGGGTGATGCTCGGGCTCGACCCCGCATGGGGGTGGAAGGAGCCGGATCTGCTTCGACTGATGGCTGACAAGTGCGGGGTTTCGAACGATCCCGCTCACGTTGCGGGTCCTGATGTGATCGATCCGGAGCGGACGTTGGCCGGTCTGGATGCGTTTGCCCAGCGGTTGTCGAGCGCGGCGGTCCGGAGGGCACCGGTGCTGTTCGGGACCGGTCATCCGCACCGGCTGCTCGGGTTCTACGTCGCGCTGGCAGACGCCATGTCGGCGGCGGGGTGCGCCGTACTCACCCCCGCGCAGGGGAGATGTATCGACATAACGACCCGGTTCGGCGTACGCACGTACAAGCTCGACTACGTACGGGGAGTCGCCATGGTGCGCGAACCGGGCGTGCGGCCCCACGGTAGTGAGCCGGGCGCACATACCCACTCGCCGCTGCCGGTCCGGGTGGCGCTGGAGGCGGCGGTGATGGTTCACGGGCGGCTTCCTGAGCTCGTCGTCGGGGACCATGGCTGGGTCTGCGGCGCAGGTCAGTTGGGCATTGAGGCAATCGGTCTGGCGGATACGGACGATCCCGCACTGTTCGTCGGGGAGGCCGAGGGGCGGGTTTCGGTCGCCGTTCCGCTCGACGACGCCGTGCGGTCCGCTCACTACCGGCCGCTTACTCGCTATGTACTCAATCGGGCGCGTCTGTCACAGTAGGCGGCCGATGGTCCCTCCTCTTCCCCACTCGCATCACCCGCCCCTAATCTGGGGAGTGAGCGCACAACGACGAAGAGTCACCGGAGGGGAAGCCGGTGCGCGTCTCGTGCGGAAGGTACAGGTGGGTCATGGCTGGTGCTGGCAGCGAGAGGCCTCTCAACGAGGTCAAGTTTCTGACCGTGGCGGAAGTCGCCTCGGTCATGCGCGTGTCGAAGATGACCGTGTACCGCTTGGTGCACAGTGGTCATCTGCCGGCGATCCGGGTGGGCAGGTCCTTCCGGGTCCCGGAGCAAGCGGTTCACGAGTATCTCCGCGAGTCCTTTGTGGGGGTGGAGTCCGCCTGACGGTCGCCTCGGATTACGTCCCTCACCCGGTGGCGGGTAGGCTAGGCCGACGTAGGTCGTGTGGGCCCAGACGCCCCGCACCAGTGAAGAGAAGTGAGCGAGGGTAGTCGTGGGCTCTGTTATCAAGAAGCGGCGCAAGCGGATGGCCAAGAAGAAGCACCGCAAGCTGCTCAAGCGCACGCGCGTTCAGCGTCGCAACAAGAAGTAAGCGAACGCAGTTCGTGAATCCGCAGCCCTCCCGCCAGTACGGCGGGAGGGCTGCGGTGCGTTTGCGGGAGGGGCCTCTGCGGGCGTGCCTGGGCCGTGTGACGCACATTTGGGCCAAAGACTCGGCAGAAGGCCGCCGCGCAGTCATCACAGGGCAACATCCACCCGCTACGGTGACGGCCAGGGGAAACCTCTTCGACGGAAGGCGCTGATCTTGGGGAAGGTCGTGCTCGTCACGGGAGCGGCCCGGCAACTGGGCGGCCGATTCGTGCGGCGCATCCAGCGTGATCCGGACGTGGACCGGGTGATCGCCGTCGACGCGGTCGCGCCCGCACACCAGTTGGGTGACGCCGACTTCGTACGTGTGGACATCCGCCGGCCCGCGATCGCCAGAGTCCTTGCCGCGCACGCCGTCGACACGGTCGTGCATCTGGACGTGAGCGGCAAGGCGCTCGGAGCGGGTGGCCGGACCACCGTCAAGGAGACCAACGTCATCGGCACCATGCAATTGCTCGGTGTCTGCCAGAAGTCGCCGACGGTCCGGCGGCTGGTGGTCAAGTCCAGTACGAGTGTGTATGGCTCCGCGCCGCGCGATCCGGCGGTCTTCACCGAGACCACCCCACCCAAGTCCCTGCCGAGTGGGGGCTTCGCGAAGGACGCCGTGGAGGTCGAGGGATACGTACGGGGCTTCGCTCGCCGCCGGCCCGACGTGGCCGTGTGCGTGCTGCGGTTCGCGAACATCCTCGGGCCGGACGCGGACTCGCCGCTCGCCGACTACCTGGCACTGCCCGTGCTGCTGACGGTGTTCGGGTACGACCCGCGGCTCCAGTTCGTGCATGAGGACGATGTCATCGACGTACTGAGGATCGCCTCGCACGAGCCGCGGCGCGGGACGCTGAACAGTGGCACGTTCAATATCGCCGGCGACGGGGTGCTGCTGCTCTCGCAGTGCGCGCGACGGCTCGGGCGGCCGACGATGCCGGTGCTGCTGCCCGCCGTCACCTGGGTGGGGCAGGCGCTTCGTACGGTCGGCATGACGGACTTCTCGCCGGAGCAGATCCGGCTGCTCACGCATGGCAGGGTGGTCTCCACTGTCCAGATGCGCGAGACGCTGGGCTTCCACCCGGGATTCACCACCTCGGAGACGTTCGCCGCGTTCGCGGGCAGCCTGGGCCCCGGACTGCTGCCGCCCGGGACGGTGGGCAGGGCCGTCGACCGGCTGGCGGCGATGCCGTTCGCCGGCGGGACCGGCGAGGTTCCGGTGATCACCGGGGCAGGCGACACACAACCGACCCCCGGCGTCAGGTAGAGGAGCGCACCGACGATGGCGGATGCCAAGGTCATTCCGTTCGATGACGACCGTTCACGGTCGGGTGGCGCGCAGCGTTCCGCCCGCCGGCGGGCGGCGGCGGGGCCCGCTGTGGGCACCGCCGCCCTCAGTGCCCTGCCGGGGCAGCACGACACCGTGCAGGCGCAGGAGGTGGGACAGGGGGGCGGGGAACCCGTGGGGGGTGCGCAGGCTCAGGAAGGGGCTCGGCGCGGCAGCTGGGACCGGCGGATCGCGAGTGGGCTCGCGTTTCTGCGGCGGCGGGTCACCGGTGAGTACGAGGTCGACGAGTTCGGGTACGACAAGGAGCTCACCGATCAGGTTCTGATGTCGGTGCTGAGACCGATGTACGAGAAGTACTTCCGGGTCGAGGTGAAGGGCATCGAGAACATCCCGTCGGACGGCGGGGCACTGGTCGTGGCCAACCACTCGGGGACGTTGCCGCTGGACGGGCTGATGCTTCAGGTCGCCGTGCACGACACCCACCCGGCCGACCGGCATCTGCGGCTGCTCGCCGCGGACCTGGTGTTCGTGATGCCGGTGGTGAACGAACTGGCCAGGAAGGCCGGCCACACGCTGGCCTGCGCGGAGGACGCGGAGCGGCTGCTGAGGCAGGGCGAGGTCGTCGGGGTGATGCCGGAGGGCTTCAAGGGCATCGGCAAGCCGTTCGGCGATCGGTACAAGCTGCAGCGGTTCGGGCGGGGCGGCTTCGTGTCGACGGCGCTGCGGGCCGGGGTGCCGATCGTGCCGTGCTCGATCGTGGGGGCGGAGGAGATCTACCCGATGATCGGCAACGCGAAGACGCTGGCACGGGTGCTGGGGATTCCGTACTTCCCGATCACGCCCACGTTTCCCTGGCTGGGACCGTTGGGTGCGGTTCCGCTGCCGACGAAGTGGACGATTCAGTTCGGTGAGCCGATTTCCACGGACGGGTATCCGGTGGAGGCGGCGGAGGATCCGATGCTGATGTTCAACTTGACGGATCAGGTGCGGGAGCAGATTCAGCACACGCTGTACAAGTTGTTGGTTCAGCGGCGGTCGGTGTTCTTCTGACGGTGCGTGCGCCCGGGGCGTCCGGGGGCCGGTTTGTCCTCAATCGCCGGGCAGGCTTGATGTGCCGGCGATTGAGGACGGTTGGGCCACGGGTCCGCTAGTCGTCTGCGCTCTCGTTGTTGATTCCCAGGCCTGGGAGCAGCCCGGGGAGCAGCGGGGGCAGTGTGATGTCCGGGGTGGGTGAGGTGGATCCCCTGCCCGTTGTGGACGGGGTGGCGCCCGGTGACGGGGGGTCCAGGAGGCCGCTCGCGCCTGCGATCAGGCCGTCGGCCGGGGTGGAGGGCGAACCGGACGGGTCCGGGATGCCGGTGTCGCCCCGCCGGCCCTGTGAGGCGTCGGGGGACGAGGGCGCCGGGCTGTCCATGAGGGACGGGTCGTCGGACTGCTGCGACGAGCCGGACTCTTGCGAGTCGGTGATCCGGTCCGGCGTGACGGGCAGCAGGGACTGCAGTGGTGCGACCTCTTGGTCTATGGCCTCGAAGACCGAGCTGACCTCGTCCCCGACGTCCGTCAGCTGGACCGGCAGGCGGTCGCGCAGGCTGCTCCAGCTTCCGCGGTGGTTGCGGGAGAAGGAGTCCAGGGTCTGGATCGGGCCGAGTGTTCCGTCGCGCTGGTACGCGGCGTGGAGCAGGCGGTGGCCCTCGGTGGCGTCGTGCGTCATGCCGTTCAGCGTGCGCCTGATCTCGCCCAGTGATTCGTGGTCCAGATCGCCCACGCGGTCGCGTTCCATGAGCCTGCGGGCCTCGCTCAGCCGCGTCGATGCCTGGTCGAGGTAGACCTTGCCGCGGTCGGTATCGCCGTTGGCCATACCGAGGTGGATGTCCTCCATGCCACGCTTCAGCCCGTACAGCGAATCACCCGGAAGGGCGTCGGAACTGGCAGCGGCTACTCCGCCGAAGGCTCCCGCGGCCACGCCGACGGTGAGCCCGCCGGCGGCGAGACCCTTTGTCCAGCGGGAGCGGGGGCGCAGTTTTCGGAGCGGGGAGGCCCGGTGGGCCCCCTTGCTCCGTTGTTCAGGCACCGTAGGGCCCGTGGACGCGCCGCCCTCGGCAAACATGGCCTCCATGGCGGCCACGAGCTGCGCTCGCTGCACCACTTTGACCTGGGGATCCAACTCCGGTCTCGGCAGCTCACCGAGGCCGTTCGCCAGGGCCAACAGCGTTCCGTGGTCGGCCGGTTCGGCCGGTTCCTCGGGCTGTACGGCCGCCGCACCCTGGAGTTCCTGCTCCTCCAGGGCCTGGGCGAAGGCGTTCGCCCGCCGGTGTGCCGAAACGTTTGCGATCACTGGCGGCACCTCCTCTCGTCATGACGGTCGACTCCCCTGGGGGTCCGGAAGGTTGCACACCTTGAGCGCTTCCACACGAAAGAGTGAGTGTCGGCGGACATGGAGTGACGACAGGGGGCCTGCAACCGGCACAACGAGTGGCGCGGCACTTGGGTTACGCACGAAAGATGATCGGACCAGTGCGTGATCGGGGAGTCGCCGAGGGTGTTCTCAGCGGGCATCGTCGGGCAGCAGCCGGGCAAGGGTGCGGACGGCGCGGTACTGCAAGGTCTTGATCGCGCCCTCGTTCTTGCCCATCACGCGGGCCGTCTCGGCGACCGAGAGGCCCTGCAGGAAGCGCAGCGTCACGCACTCCTGCTGCTGGGGGTTGAGTCGGCGCACGGCTTGCAGCAGCGCGGCGTTGGAGAGGGACTCCAGGACGGAGTCCTCGGGGCTGCGCTCGACCTCGTTGGCGTCGAGCATTTCGCCGGTGGTCACTTCCAGCCGGAACCGACTGGACTTGAAGTGGTCGGCGACCAGGTTGCGGGCGATCGTGACCAGCCAGGCGCCGAAGTCGCGGCCCTGCCAGGTGAAGGTGGAGATGCGACGCAGGGCGCGCAGGAAGGTCTCACTGGTGAGGTCCTCCGCCGTCGCCTTGCCGCCCACCCGGTAGTAGATGTACCGGTAGACGGTGTCGCTGTACTGGTCGTAGAGGCGGCCGAAGGCGTCAGCCTCTCCGGCCTGTGCGCGCTCGACGAGATCCATCATGCGCGCGCTGTCGCTGTCGGCGGTCGGCCGACGAACGGTGGACGTGGTCGTTGCGCCGCGGTTGCTGCGTCTTCCGACCGCCGCACCGCGTTCGGCCAGGGCGTAGCAAGGGCCGACAGGTGCAGGGGTGGCAAAGGCGGGTACGGCGTACGCGGTGGGGACGAAGCCGCGCAAGCGGTCGGCGACCGTTGCGCGCAGCGTAGCCAGGCCCGAGGCGTCAACCCCGACGTGTGGGTACACGGGACTCCCAGAGGCAGAGCTTCCATCACGTGCAGTGCGAAACCGTCACTCGTCGTAGTGAGCGGAGGTTCCGGAATGCGTCTGAGGAGAATAACGCTTCGTACAGGCAGTGCTACACCCAGTTGCTCAAATCATCGATTCCGTCGCTTCTGTGGCGACTATGCGACGCATCAGGTAGCACATCGTGACCGGTTATTGATCGGATTACTTCGTGATCTGGCTGCGGCCGCGACGGGTTGTGGTCGGGTGCGCGCAATCCGACTGGCGGGAGCAGTCGGTGGGTAAGGGGTCCCGATTGGTGGCGCGGCCGGGCGTGGCCCGGCCCCCCGAGGCGGGGGCCGGGCCACATGGTCGGTGCGTCGGTGCGTCGGTGCGTCGGTGCGTCCGCGGGTCAGCGACGGCGGCGGTGCAGGGCGACTGCGGCCGCGGTGCCGCCCGCGAGAGCGCCGACACCGGCGGCGGCCGGGATGCCGACCTTGGCCGCCTTGCGGCCCGTGCGGTAGTCGCGCAGCCGCCAGTCCAGGGCCCGGGCGTGCTTGCGGAGCTTGGTGTCCGGGTTGATCGCGTACGGGTGTCCGACCAGGGACAGCATCGGGATGTCGTTGTGCGAGTCGCTGTACGCCGCGCAACGCGCCAGGTCGAGGCCCTCGGCGGCGGCCAGGGCGCGGACCGCCTCGGCCTTCGCGGGCCCGTGCAGCGGTTCGCCGACCAGGCGGCCGGTGTAGACACCGTCGACGGACTCGGCGACCGTGCCGAGCGCGCCGGTCAGGCCGAGGCGGCGGGCGATGATCGTGGCCGTCTCCACCGGGGCGGCGGTGACCAGCCAGACCCTCTGTCCGGCGTCGAGGTGGGCCTGGGCGAGGGCGCGGGTGCCGGGCCAGATGCGGTCGGCCATGTACTCGTCGTAGATCTCCTCGCCGATGGACATCAGCTCGGAGACGCGGTGGCCCTTGACGATGGACAGGGCGCTGTCGCGGGCGTCCTGCATGTGTTCCGGGTCCTCGACGCCGGCCAGTCTGAACCAGGCCTGCTGCCAGGCGAACCGGGTCAGCTCACGGCGCTGGAAGAACTTGCGCTTGTACAGGCCGCGGCCGAAGTGGAAGATCGCCGCGCCCTGCATGACGGTGTTGTCCAGGTCGAAGAAGGCGGCGGCCCGTTCGTCGCCGACGACCGGGAAGGCCGGTTCCGGCTCCTCGGTCGTGACGGGGGCCGTGCCGGTGGATCGTCCGGCGGGCTGTTCGGCGGGGAGTGACGACTTCCGCGCTGCCTCGGCTGCTGCCTCGCCTGCCAGCACGCTCCGTGCTGTCGCGGAACGCCTACGGGGTGTGAGCCATCCAAGAGCGGCCATGTCGTGAGCATAGCCAGTCCGTTCGGCCTTTCCCGACGTGCCGGGATGCGGTGGCGTGAACTCTCGGGGACCGAATTGTTAAACGGGCGATTCCGGGCGTAACGGATCGGCGCCCGACGGCCTCCGGAAACGGTGGGCGGGCGGCGCAGAATAAAGACATGAGTGCCTTGTTGCGTCGCACGAAGAAGAAGCCCGCGGACCGTGTCGTGACCCTGGTCGGGAAACCCGGTTGTCACCTCTGTGACGACGCGCGGCTGGTGGTGAGGAAGGTCTGCGAGGAGACCGGCGCGTCCTGGGAGGAGAAGGACATCACCCAGGACGAGGAGCTGCACCGGGAGTACTGGGAGCAGATTCCGGTCGTCCTCATTGATAACGAACAGCACACATTCTGGCGTGTGGACCCGGCGAGGCTGCGCAGCGCACTGCTTTCCTGAGTGAAACCCGGTTACCATCGTGGGCGTTTTGAGTGGTCTCGGGGGTGTAGTTGTGAGGAGTGTGTACCGCCTTGCCCCCTTCGGGCCTGCAACGGGCTGATGCGATCCATGGTTCCGGGATCGCGCGACGAATGTGCGTGACCCCGGTCACTTTGACCGGACAAAACGGACACCATCTTTGTGCACGCGTTCACAAAGACATAGCCTGCATTCGACGGGGCGGTCTTGGAACATATGGCCGCCTGCAGCCCCGCTCATCCCGCAGGAGCACCGTGGCAACTGGCCGAACTCACCGACCGGCGACCCGTAGCCGAGGAATCCCCGAGGCCACCGTCGCCCGGCTTCCGCTGTATCTCCGCGCACTGACCGCGCTCTCCGAGCGCTCGGTCCCCACGGTCTCGTCCGAGGAACTCGCCGCGGCGGCGGGGGTCAACTCCGCCAAGCTGCGCAAGGACTTCAGCTACCTCGGGTCGTACGGGACGCGCGGCGTCGGCTACGACGTCGAGTATCTCGTCTACCAGATCTCCCGTGAGCTCGGGCTCACCCAGGACTGGCCGGTCGTCATCGTCGGTATCGGTAACCTCGGCGCCGCGCTCGCCAACTACGGCGGCTTCGCCTCCCGTGGCTTCCGGGTCGCCGCGCTGATCGACGCCGACCCGGCGATGGCCGGTACGCCCGTCGCCGGCATTCCCGTCCAGCACGCCGACGAGCTGGAGAAGATCGTCACCGACAACGGCGTGTCGATCGGTGTCATCTCGACCCCGGCCGGTGCCGCGCAGCAGGTCTGCGACCGGCTCGTCGCCGCGGGCGTGACCTCCATCCTGAACTTCGCGCCGACGGTGCTCTCCGTGCCCGACGGCGTCGACGTCCGCAAGGTCGACCTGTCGATCGAGCTCCAGATCCTTGCCTTCCACGAGCAGCGGAAGGCGGGCGAGGAAGCCGTCGGCGGGAGCAGCGTCGACCCGGCCGCGCCGCCCGTGCGCGCCGTCACGGACAGCAGCCGGAAGGGACCCGACGGGGACGTTCCCGCCGTGATGCCGGCATGAGTCTTCTTGTCGTAGGACTGAGCCACCGCAGCGCCCCCGTCTCCGTACTGGAGCGGGCCTCGCTGGCTGCCGGGACGCAGGCCAAGCTGCTGCAGGACGTCCTTGCCGCGGAGCCCGCGGCCGAGGCCGCCGTCCTGGCCACGTGCAACCGCATCGAGCTGTACGCCGACGTGGACAAGTTCCACGCCGGTGTTGCCGAGCTGTCCACGCTCCTCGCCCAGCACAGCGGGGTCGGGCTGGACGAGCTCACTCCGTATCTCTATGTGCACTACGAGGACCGGGCCGTCCACCACCTCTTCTCGGTGGCGTGCGGGCTGGACTCGATGGTCGTCGGCGAGGGCCAGATCCTCGGCCAGATCAAGGACGCGCTGGCGCTGGGGCAGGAGCTCCACACGGCCGGCCGGCTGCTGAACGACCTGTTCCAGCAGGCCCTGCGGGTCGGTAAGCGTGCCCACAGCGAGACCGGGATCGACCGGGCCGGGCAGTCGCTCGTCACCTTCGGTCTGCAGCAGCTCGCCGACGGCGTCGATGTCGCCGTCTGGGCGAAGGGCAAGCGTGCCCTGGTGATCGGCGCCGGTTCGATGTCCTCGCTGGCTGCCGCCACGCTGGCTCGTGCCGGTGTCGCCGAGATCGTCGTCGCCAACCGGACCCGGGCCCGCGCCGACCGGCTCGTCGAGATCCTGCATCAGCCCGGCGGTACGGGAGTGACCGCCCGCGCCGTGGAGATGGCCGCGGTCTCCGACGAACTGACACGTGCCGATGTCGTCGTCTCCTGCACCGGTGCGACCGGTCTCGTGCTGACCGCCGAAGCCGTCGCCGGAGCGCTCGGGCTGCCCTTCGACGCAGCCGTCACCGCGCCCCCGGCGCCCGCCGTGCCGACCGCCGACCTGGATCAGCACGCCGCGTGGGTGGAGAACGGCTCAGCCACCACGACCGCGCAGGTGCAGACCGTCCGCCGGGCCACCGTGCCCGCGCAGTCCCAGTCCGCCGGGCCGGTCAGGCTCGCCCTGCTCGACCTCGCGATGCCGCGTGACATCGACGGCGCCTCGACGCGCCTCGACGGTGTACGCCTCGTCGACATCGAGTCGCTCGCCGAGGCGTCCGCGGACGCCCCGATGGCCGCGGATGTGGACCAGGTGCGCACCATCGTCGCCGACGAGGTCGCCGCGTTCGGTGCCGCCCAGCGCGCCGCCCACATCACGCCGACCGTCGTCGCCCTGCGCACGATGGCCGCGGATGTGGTGGCCGGCGAGATCGCACGGCTCGACGGACGCCTCCCCGACCTGGACGAGAAGCAGCGCGCCGAGATCACGCAGACCGTGCGCCGCGTCGTCGACAAGCTCCTGCACGCGCCCACCGTGCGGGTCAAGCAGCTCGCCAGCGAGCCCGGCGGCGCCGGGTACGCCGATGCGCTGCGGGAACTCTTCGACCTCGACCCGCAGACGGTCGCCGCCGTCTCCCGGGCAGACCTGAACGACCCGAATAGAGGGCGGTCATGACCGACAACTCATCCCAGCGGGCGCAGGCCGACGCGCCGCTCCGGCTGGGCACCCGGCGCAGCAAACTCGCCATGGCGCAGTCCGGCCTCGTCGCCGACGCGATCAGCGAGGTGACCGGGCGCGCCGTCGAGCTCGTCGAGATCACCACGTACGGAGATGTCTCCCGCGAGCACCTCGCGCAGATCGGCGGCACCGGTGTGTTCGTCGCGGCGTTGCGGGAGGCGCTGCTGCGCGGTGAGGTGGACTTCGCCGTCCACTCGCTGAAGGACCTGCCGACCGCGCAGCCCGAGGGTCTCGTCCTCGCCGCTGTGCCGGTGCGCGAGGACCCGCGCGACGTGCTGGTGGCGAGGGACGGGCTGACCTTCGAGCAGCTGCCGTCCGGTGCCCGCATCGGCACGGGTTCGCCCCGACGCATGGCGCAGCTCAACGCGTACGCCCGTAGCCATGGCCTCGACATCGAGACCGTGCCGATCCGCGGCAACGTCGATACGCGTATCGGATTTGTACGAAGCGGTGAACTGGACGCGGTGGTTCTTGCCGCGGCCGGGCTCAGCCGCCTCGGCCGGATCGGTGAGGTGACCGACTTCCTGCCGGTCGACACCGTTCTGCCCGCTCCCGGCCAGGGAGCACTGGCGATCGAATGCGCTGCAGCCAGCGCGGACCTCGCCGCAGCACTCGCCGAGCTCGACGACCCGTACACCCGGGCCGCCGTGACCGCCGAGCGCGCCCTGCTCGCCGCCCTGGAGGCCGGCTGCTCCGCACCTGTGGGTGCGCTGGCCGACCTCCTGGTCGACGGACAGGTTGTCAACGAACTGCGCCTGCGCGGTGTCGTCGGTTCCACCGACGGTTCCTCGCTGGTACAGATGTCCACCACCGGTCCCGTCCCCACGTCGCCCGACGACGCGGCGGCCCTCGGTCGCGAGCTCGCGACCGAGATGCTTGCCAAGGGTGCGGCCGGTCTTATGGGGGAGCGAGCACTTTGAGCCCCACCGGCCCCGCCGCATCCGACTTTCCGGTCCTGCCCGCAGGGCACGTCACCTTCCTCGGCGCCGGTCCCGGCGATCCGGGACTGCTGACTCTGCGCGCTGTCGAGGCGCTCGCGAGCGCGGACGTCCTTGTCGCCGAGCCGGACGTTCTCGGCGTCGTCCGCGGCCATGCGCGGGCAGGCGTAAGCACGCCCGAGCTGGCGGTTGTTGACGTGACGTCAACAGCCGCCGGGGTGCCCGTTCTCAGGGACGCGGCCAATCTTGTCATGGAGGCCGCGAAGGGCGGCAGGCGGGTCGTCCGTGCCGTCTCCGGGGACCCGGGCCTGGACGGGAACGCGGGCGCGGAGATGCTCGCCTGTGCCGCGGCCGGCGTTCCCTTCGAGGTCGTGCCAGGTGTCGCGAACGCCGTCGGCGTGCCCGCGTACGCCGGTGTGCCGCTGCGTGATGCGCAGGGCGCCGACGTCCGGTTCGTCGATGCCCGGACCGCGTCGGACCGCTGCTGGGCCGAGGTCGGAGCGAGCGATGCCACGGCGGTCGTCTCGACGACGCTGGACTCGGTCGCGGCCGCCGCGGGCGAGCTGGTCTCGGCGGGCCGCAAGCCCGACACCCCGCTGACCGTGACGGTCGCGGGTACGACGACGCGCCAGCGCACCTGGACGGCGACCCTCGGGACGATCGCCCAGGTCCTGAAGCAGGCGAAGGTGCTGCCGTCGCCGGACGGGCACCAGCCGGTCATAGCCGTGGTCGGTGAGCGCAGCTCCGCCGCCCAGCGCGACCAGCTCTCGTGGTTCGAGTCCAAGCCGCTCTTCGGCTGGAAGGTGCTCGTGCCGCGGACGAAGGAGCAGGCGGCGTCGCTCTCCGACCAGCTGCGTTCGTACGGCGCCGTGCCGCACGAGGTCCCGACGATCGCCGTCGAGCCGCCGCGTACGCCCCAGCAGATGGAGCGCGCGGTCAAGGGTCTCGTCACGGGCCGCTACGAGTGGATCGCCTTCACCAGCGTCAACGCGGTCAAGGCGGTCCGGGAGAAGTTCGAGGAGTACGGGCTCGACGCCCGTGCCTTCGCCGGGATCAAGGTCGCCGCGGTCGGTGAACAGACCGCCGCCGCACTGATCGATTTCGGGGTGAAGCCGGACCTGGTGCCGTCCGGTGAGCAGTCCGCCGCCGGTCTGCTGGAGGACTGGCCGCCGTACGACCCGGTCTTCGACCCGATCGACCGTGTCTTCCTGCCGCGCGCCGACATCGCCACGGAGACGCTCGTCGCCGGCCTCATCGAGCTGGGCTGGGAGGTCGACGACGTCACCGCGTACCGCACGGTCCGCGCCTCGCCGCCGCCGTCCGACACCCGTGAGGCGATCAAGGGCGGCGGTTTCGACGCGGTGCTCTTCACCTCGTCGTCGACCGTCCGGAACCTGGTCGGTATCGCGGGCAAGCCGCACAACGTGACCGTCATCGCGTGCATCGGCCCCGCCACGGCGAAGACCGCGGAGGAGCACGGTCTGCGGGTCGACGTGCTCTCCCCGGAGCCGTCGGTGCACAAGCTGGCCGAGGCGCTCGCCGAGTTCGGCGCGCAGCGCCGGGAGGCGGCGAAGGAGGCCGGTGACCCGGTGACGCGGCCGAGCGAGCGGCGTCCGGGTGCGCGCAGGCGTCGTACGACGACCTGACCGGCCCGTTCGGGGGTGTTCAGGGGCTCGGTTGCTTCGGCGGCCGGGCCCCTGCCCGTTCTCCGGTCCGTTTTTCCGGCACGGGTGTCGGTAAGAGGGTGATGTGTACGGGTCTATCGTCGAAGGATGACTGTGTACGGAAACTTCCCCGGCTCCCGCCCCCGGCGGCTGCGGACGACCCCGGCGATGCGACGGATGGTCGCCGAGACACGGCTCGACCCGGCGAACCTGATCCTGCCCGCGTTCGTACGCGAGGGCATCACGGCGCCCGTCGCCATCTCGGCCATGCCCGGTGTCCAGCAGCACACCCTGGACACCCTGCGGAAGGCCGCGGTCGACGCGGTCTCGGCCGGGGTGTCCGGGATCATGCTCTTCGGTGTTCCGGCGGACGAGAAGAAGGACGCCCGGGGGACGGCGGGCACCGACCCGGACGGCATCCTTCAGGTCGGTCTGCGCGCGGTGCGCGAAGAGGTCGGTGACGACCTCGTCGTCATGTCGGACCTGTGCCTCGACGAGTACACGGACCACGGTCACTGCGGCGTCCTGACCGCCGACGGCCGCGTCGACAACGACGCCACCCTCGAGCGGTACGCCGAGATGGCCCAGGTCCAGGCGGACGCGGGCGCCCATGTGGTCGGCCCCAGCGGCATGATGGACGGCCAGGTCGGCGTCATCCGTGACGCGCTCGACCAGACGGGCCACGAGGACGTTTCGATCCTCGCCTACACGGCGAAGTACTCGTCGGCGTTCTACGGGCCGTTCCGTGAGGCGGTCGGCTCCTCGCTCAAGGGCGACCGCAAGACGTACCAGCAGGACCCGGCGAACACCCGCGAGTCCCTGCGCGAGCTGGCGCTCGACCTCGAAGAGGGCGCCGACATGGTCATGGTCAAGCCGGCCGGCCCGTACCTGGACATTCTGGCGAAGGTCGCCGACTCGGTGGACGTGCCGGTCGCCGCGTACCAGATCAGCGGCGAGTACGCGATGATCGAGGCCGCCGCCGAGAAGGGCTGGATCGACCGCGACGCGGCGATCATGGAGAGCCTGACCGGGATCCGGCGCGCGGGTGCGCAGATGATCCTGACGTACTGGGCGACGGAGGTCGCGCAGCGGCTCGGGCGGCGCTGAGCAGACGCATTCTCGAAGCGGCCCGGCCCACGGAGTTCCCGTGGGCCGGGCCTTCGTGCGTTCGGGCGGAGCTCTTCCGGAAGCTCTGTTGCGATCCTGGGCGTCCCAACCTCTTGACGGTCATCCGATGTATTTATAGCTTTCGGCGCGGTAATCCCCGTACAACTCGCAGAAGTTGGGCGCAGACATTGGATGCCTGACTTCCCTGGAAAGCCGACCCGACGTGACCGTCGATGAGGAGTGCCCATGCGCACCGTCCCAGGCCTGTGTCCCGGCCGCCGAACCCCGGCCTCAGCGCTGACTTCCGTCGTGGCCGTCGCCGCGATGGGCGTCGGGCTGGTTGTACTGCCCGTCGCCCCTGCCGCCGCCGGGAGCGGGGCGCCGATCGTCTTTCATGTCTCACCCACCGGCAGTGACAAGGCCAAGGGGTCGGCGGCCAAGCCGTTCCAGACGCTGGAGCGGGTTCAGAAGGCCGTCCGCACATCGCTTCGTACGGCGGTGCGTCAGGGAAGACCGGTCGATGTCGTGGTGCACGGCGGTACGTACCGGGTGCAGTCCACGCTGAGATTCGGCGCCGCCGACTCGGGTACCGCGAGAGCCCCGGTCCGCTATGCCGCGGCGCCCGGCGAGCGTGTCGTCATCAGCGGCGGCCGCTCTCTCGCACCCCAGTGGCGCTCCTACTCGGGCGCCGTCGAGGTCGCCGACATCGGAGCCGGCCTCGACTTCGACGGGCTCTTCCTCGACGGGGAGCGGCAGACGCTTGCCCGCTACCCGAACCACGACCCGGACACGGCGATCCTCGGTGGGTACGCATCCGACGCCGTCTCCGCGCAACGCGTGGCCCGTTGGAAGAATCCGACGACGGCTCTCGTGCGTGGTCTGCACAACGGCATGTGGGGCGGGAACTCCTTCAAGGTCACGGGCGTGAAGGCGGACGGCACGCCGGAGCTTGCCTGGGTCGGTGACAACAACCGGGGCAGCGGTCTGCACGGTACGTACCGCATGGTCGAGAACGTCTTCGAGGAGCTCGACGCGCCCGGCGAGTGGTTCTACGACAAGCCCGCCGGGAAGCTCTACTTCCATCCCCCCGAGGGCGTCGATCCCGCGAAGGCGCGTGTCGAGACGGCAGAGCAGAACGAATTGATCCGAGTGGAGGGCGATAGTCCGGGCGACGCCGTCCACCATCTGACCTTCTCCGGCTTCACCTTCACCCAGACCCATCGCACGCTGTTCAACCAGCCGTACGAGAAGCTCCAGCTCGGCGACTGGGCATTCGCGCGAGCGGCTGCGGTCCATCTGAAGAACACCGAGAACGTCGTGGTGAGCGACTCGCACTTCGACCAGGTGGGCGGCAACGCGGTACTCGTCGACGGGTACAACAGCCGTGACGCCGTCTCGGGCAATGAGTTCAGCCACTCCGGAGCCTCCGATGTCGCTGTCATCGGCAGTCCTGACGCGGTCCGCGAGCCGTCCACCTGGGACAGCATGCGCAGGACCATCAGCGACACCCAGCCGGGACCGAAGACCGAGAACTACCCCCGCGACATCAGCATCCGCGACAACTACATGCACGACAACGGTCAGTTCGAGAAGCAGACCTCCGGCGTGCAGATATCGATGAGCCGCCGCGTCACCGTCGACGGCAACACCATCCACGACGGTCCCCGTGCATGCGTCGACATCAACGACGGCACGTGGGGCGGGCACCTCATCGAGAACAACGACATCTTCAACTGCGTGAAGGAGACGTCCGACCACGGGCCGTTCAACTCCTGGGGCCGCGACCGCTTCTGGCCGCTGACCGCCGACGACGCGACGAAGAAGTCGTACGCAGGACTGGACGCCATGGAGACGACCGTCATCCGCCACAACCGGATCCGGCACTCCTCGCACTGGGACATCGACCTCGACGACGGCAGCTCCAACTACCTCATCGAGGACAATCTGCTGCTCAACGGCGGGGTCAAGCTGCGCGAAGGCTTCCACCGGACCGTACGCAACAACGTGTTCGTCAACGGCGGCGCGCACTTCCATGTCTGGTTCGCGGACAGTGGCGATGTCGTCGAGAAGAACGTCTTCGTCACCGATGCCCCCTACAGCCTGATCCAGGTCGACATGGCCAGGAGCAAGCCCGTCATCAACGACAACCTGTTCTGGAACAACGGGAAGAGCGTCCAGGGGATCGGCGACGCCTGGCGCGCCCAGGGGCTGGACACCCGGTCGGTGATCGCCGACCCGAAGTTCACGGGCGCCTCCCCCTTCGACGACCCGAAGAAGCTCGACTACACCGTCGGGTCCGATTCTCCCGCGCTGGCGCTCGGCTTCCGCAACATCGCGATGGACGGCTTCGGCAAGGCCGGTTCCCCCACGCCGCCGCCGCTCACCTGGCCCACCGTGCCTCCCGCCACCGACACCCTCGACGCCTTCCCGGAACCGCTGCTGGGCGCCCCGGTGACGCGGATCCACTCCGACGCGATCAAGTCCGCCACGGGCCTGACCGACACCAACGGTCTGCACCTGGCCTCCGTGCCGAACACCTCGGAGGCGTACCGGCAGGGGCTGCGCGCCAATGACGTCATCAGAGAGATCGGAGGCCGCCAGGTCACCGACCGCAACAGTTTCTGGCTCGTGTACAACCAGGCGGCTCCCGGCACCGACGTTCCACTGAAGGTCTGGCGCAACCAGACATCGGCCGACGTGACCCTGCGCAAGCCCGTCGACGGCGAGCAGATCAACAACACCTCAGGGGTTGTGTACACGGGCGCCGGATGGGACTGGAAGAACAAGTCCCGGGGCGGGGCCGGTGGATGGGCCGACGACGTGCATGCCACGCAGGCCCCGGGCGACTCCTTCGAGCTCGCCTTCAACGGCACCGCGATCGACCTCATCACCCAGGTCAACACCGACGAGGGCGAGGTCGAGCTCTTCCTCGACGGCCGGTCCGTCGGCACGATCGACAACTACAACGCCACTCGCGTGCACCAGAAGACCGTCTTCAGCGCGACCGGGCTGGCACCCGGAATCCACACCCTCAAGGGCGTCATGAAGACGGGCGACTACATGATCGTCGACAGTTTCAGGATCCACTAGCGGGAGAGGGGGCCGGGACCTGGGGCGAGGTCCCGGGCCCCGGCCCTCAGTCCCACCAGAACGACCAGGACTCCTTGCCCAGCACGTACTGGTCCGCGTAGGCGCGTAGGGTGTCCGGGGTGTTGTGGGCGATGTTGTCGGGGCAGAACGCGAAGTGCTCGGCGGCGACCGCCACCGCCTCGTCGACAGTGGTGGGCGGTGTGGCCACCGAGACGGTCAGGTGGTCGAAGCCGAGCGCCACGACCCGTATGCCGAAGCGGTCCTCCCAGGACCGGAGCACCGCACAGAGCCGCGCCACGTCGTTCTCGTAATTGAGCGGGCCCGTCCAGCCGATCGCCGCCGGTATGTCCGCGCTGCGCCGGGCGGGCACCAGGGCCGCGCGGGCTCCCGGCATCCGGCTGTCCTCGGCGGTGAGCCGGGCGACGATCCCGGCGGCCCGTTCCTCCGCGTCGACGGTGTCGCTCACGGACGGGTCGGGTGCGAGGCCCGGCCAGTCCGGGCCGAACGGCTCGATCGCGGCGCCTTCGAGTTCGTCCTCCGCGTACTCCTCCCAGAGTTCGCCCAGCACCTCTTCGGCGTCGTGATCGCCGGGGTACGACGTCATGCCGGGGCTGAGCTCCCAGTTCTCGGGCCACTCACCGCGTGTCCCGCCGTCCAGCAGTACGGGGAGCAGCCCGACCGCCCTGCCTTCGGCGAGCAGTCGCGGCCAGGTGTCCGGGGTCGCGGGCCCGTCCGCGTACCAGAGCAGCGGTTCGTGCCACGGGCCGTCGTGCGTCTCGTCCACCAGTGTGCCGGGCGGGAGTTGGAGCCCGGATGTGACCAGGGACGGAAGCGGGTTCGGGAGCGTCGCCATGACGGCGACTCTAGACGCGGTCACTGACAGCGGTGGGGCGCGGCCGGCCTTCGCGCCCGCCTGCGGCCGCCCCGGTGCCCAAGTGGGCTACGGGCGTGCGTGAACGACGGCGAACGCGGTGCGCGCCGTGGTGCCGTCGGGCATCGGCGCGTCCGCGGTGACGTGGCCGAGTACCTGCCCCTCGGTGTCCTGACCGGGCCGGAGAACGCGGTTGATGTGAATGGTCAGGCGGCGTCCGTCGGATGCTGTCTCCACGAGGAGGTCCGTACCGTCCGGGTCGTCGCTCACGGTCGTGGAGGCGATCGCCGTCGTGACGCCGGACTCCGCGAACCAACCGCTGACGGAAGGGTCGGGGGTGTGGCTCGTGCTCTGCATCTGCGGCTCGGCCTTGCCGACGATCAGCGCGAACAACTGGGCGACGAGAACCGGGTCACGCGTCCCGTCGTACACCCACCGTTGCCCCAGCTCCCCGTGCTCGGTCATGCCGATGAGTGCCGCGTCGGCGCCCGCGACCGGTGCGCCACGGTAGGTGAACGGCACCTGGTACGTGACCGGGCGGTCCCCCGACGTGTCGGTGACCGCCATGAATTCGATCCCGACTTCGCCCTCCGGGTCGTCCAGCCGGAATCCGCCGGACTTCACCAACTCGGGCTGTTGCCCTGCCTTGCCGCGGTACCACGGCTGCGCGGGCAGCCAGTCGGCGAGGAGTTCCAGCTTGCTGGGTGTCAGCGTGGTGTGGTGGATGAAAGCCATGACGGTGGTATCCCTCCCGTGGGCTCAGACGAGTCGCCGGCCGACGGCGAGTCGGCGAAGGCCGGCCGAGCGGCGGGGGGCGACGGTATTCCCTCAGTGTTGAGAGCCTGCGTCCGCAGCATCGCATACCTCTGCGCAAGGAGGCCGATCTCGTCCGGGTCGGAGATGAGTTGGCTGCCGCGCCGAGTTTCGGTGCAGGCGATTTGTCGGTAGCCCGGAGTCTCCGGAGGAGCAGTTGCCGACTGGGGTTCGGTGTGCGACTGGATGACGTACTGCTCTGTGTGAGCGAGCCGGCCACCAACGCGCTGGTGTACGGGGGTGACCGCGACGGCCGCTCCCGAGGTGGCCCTCGGCGATGCCGTGCTGCACCGCCGCTGATCCTCGGTGCGGGTGAGCGGCTCGTCGTAGGGAGCGCGGCTGTGCCGGGCCGCGGCTCGCTTCGTGGCGCGGGCGGTGGCGGGTCGGGGCTGTGGGTCGGCCGTGGCCGCCCGAGCCGTCAGGGCTGTTCGGACCGGGTGTGCTCGACGGCCTCCCGGACATCCGCGTCGGGGTCCTGTCCGAGCCGGTGGAGGAGTTCCTTGACACCCGGTGTCGACCAGTTGGCGACGGCCTCGACGAGGGCCACGCGGACCCGTGGGTCCGGGTGGTCCCCGAGGCGGGCCAGCTGGTCGACCGGCCCGCGTCGGCGCAGACCGAACCAGTGGAGGGTCTCGGTGAGCGCGGTGGGGTCGCCGGGGTTACCCGCTGCGGCGATCCGGCGGAGGAGGACCGGGGTGGCGGGGGCCGGGCCGTCGAGGGGGTGCGGGCGGCGTTCGCGCAGGCGTTGTGAGCCGTATTCGCCGCGCACTCTGCATCCGTAACAGGTGCAGGGTGTCCTGCCGTTGGAGTCGGGGAAGTAGCGCCATCCGTTCACCTGGCTGACGGCGCGGAGCCGGTGCACTTCGCGTTTGGTGACGGCTCTGGGGACGAACACTTCCCAGCCGCGTGGGTCGTCCAGGGCGGCGATGCGGCGTACGGCTTCGCTCGCTGTGGTTGCCGTGGGTCCTCGGCCGGGGCGGTCGTTGTAGCGGCCGACCGTGACGGGTTCGTCGTCCGGCAGGCGGATGTGTACGGCGACGAGGCCGCGGGGACCGCCGTGCCGGGCGAGTTCGCGCAGCCACTGGTGGGTGAGGGTGTACGACGGGAGGACCGGGAAGCAGAACAGGCCCCGCGATCCGTCGCGGCCGTGGCTGATGGCCCGTATCCCGGAGCGGCGGATGCGGGCCGCGTTCGCGGTGGGTGTCAGGTGCACGAACATCGCCATGGGGCCGATGCTAGTGCCGTGACCGCCAAGAGAGCTGCGGTCGCATGGCTCGACCGGGTCCGTACGGTTCCGTTGTGCCTCGATCGCCGGACGGGCTTGAAATTCAAGGCCGTCCGGCGATGGAGGACACGGCGTGGCCGCAGGTCCTACGAGGCGGTCTGTACCGCCTGCCGGGCCGGGTCCGGCGTACGGTCGTCGGACGGTGGCGTGCCGAGTCGACGCAGGCGCGCCGTGCAGGCGATGCCGATCGCCGAGATCACCATCAGCATCACGGCCGGCGGCCAGTAGTGGCCGCCCGCAGCCGCCGCGAGGGAGACCGCGGCCAGCGGTGCGAGGCCACCGAAGATCATGTTGCAGATCTGGTAGGAGAGGGAGATGCCGGTGTAGCGGACGTGCGGGGCGAAGCCCTCGACGAGGATCGATGCGATGGGCCCGTACAGCGCGGACATCACCAGGCGCATGGCCAGCATCATCAGCCAGATGAGGAAGACGCTGCCGGTGCCCAGCACCATGAACTGCGGCACGGCGAGGACGACGACGCCCGCCAGGCCGGCGATCACGACCTTGTGCGGTCCGACCCGGTCGGCGAGCCAGGACAGCCAGGGCGTGACGAGGAGTTCCAGGAAGGCCGCCAGGGTGAGGCCGTTCAGCAGCATGGACTCCGACAGGTGGAGGTCTCCGGTGCCGTACGAGAGCAGGAAGCTGGTGACGACGTAGTAGCCGCCGGTCGCGGTGGCCAGTGCGAAGACGCCGATGAGGACCGTCCGCCAGGCCTTCTGGAAGACCTCCACGACGGGCAGCTTGGCCGCCCCTTCCTCCTTTGCCTCCTGTTCCTTGCGCACCTCCTCCATGACCGGGGACTCCTCCAGCTTGACCCGGACGATCAGGCCCACGACCACCAGCACGGCGGAAGCCAGGAACGGCACGCGCCAGCCCCAGCTCATGAACGCGTCGTCGCCGAAGAGGTTCATCAGGCTGAAGGCGCCCGTGGAGAGCAATGCGCCGACGGATGATCCGAGTTGGGCGAACGATCCGAAGAAGGCGGCCTTGCCGCGCGGGGCGTTCTCCACGGCGATCAGTACCGCGCCGCCCCACTCCCCGCCGATCGCGATGCCCTGGACCAGGCGCAGCACGATCAGCAGGATCGGGGCGAGGGCGCCGACCTGGGCGTACGTGGGCAGCAGGCCGATGGCGAAGGACGCGACGCCCATCATCACCAGCGTGATGACCAGGGTCTTCTTGCGCCCGACGCGGTCACCGATGTGTCCGAAGACGATGCCGCCGAGCGGTCGCAGCAGGAAGCCGATGGCGAAGGTCGCGAAGGCGGACAGGGTCCTGAGGTACGGCGACATCTCCGGCGGGAAGAACACGTCGTTGAAGATGATCGCCGCTGCGGTGGCGAACGCGTAGAAGTCGTACCACTCGATGGAGGTCCCGGCCAGTGCCGCGACGGCGGCTCTGTACGGGCTCTTATCGGTGCTGGGCTGCGGGGACATGGGGCCTCCGGGGGCGGGAGGGGCGGCGGGGAGGGGGTGGGGCGAGCGGAGGAGGAGCGGAAGGGGTGGGTCAGCGGCCGGGGGCGGACCAGGCGCGGGTGCCGCCGATCCAGGTCTCGCGTACGCCGATGGAGGCGAGTCCGGCCGGGTCCGCGGTGAGCGGGTCGCTGTCCAGGACGACGAAGTCGGCGAGCATGCCCGGAGCCAGGGCGCCCACGGCGTGTTCGCGGTGCAGGGCCCGGGCGGCCGACTCGGTGTGTGCGCGCAGACCGTCCGCCACGGGCATCCGCAGCGAGGTGTTGCCGAGGACGGTGCCGAGGACGGTGCGCCGGGTCGCGGCGGCGGAGACGGCCTCCAGTGGGGCGGGCGGGGCGACGGGGGCGTCCGAGCTGAAGACGACGGGGACGCCGGCGGCGAGGCAGGTGCCTGCCGGGTTGTAGCGGTGGCCGAGGTCGCCGACGGCGGTCAGTGTGCCGTCGCCGGTGCGCAGGTGGTGCTGGGGCTGCATGACCGGGATGACGCCCAACCGGCCCATGCGGGCGATCTGTTCGTCGGTGGGCAGGCCGGAGTGCTCGATCCGGTGGCGCATGTCGGGGCGCTCCCGGTCGGCCTGTGCCTTCTCGATGGCGTCGAGGACCATGCCGATGGCGTACGGGGACTGGGCGTGCGTGGCGGTCTGGAGGCCTGCCCGGTGGGCGCGGGCGACGATCTCGGCGTACTCCTCCGCCGAGTGGTACAGCTGCCCGTGGTGGCAGCAGTCGGCGGCGTATCCCTCGGGGAAGTACGCGGTCCAGCCGCCGAGTGTCCCGTCGGCGTAGAACTTGACGCCCTGGACACGGAACAGGTCGTCACCGAAGCCGTTCACCACGCCCAGGTCGAGCGCGGTGTCGAGGAGGGCGGAGGTGAGGTAGGCGGAGACGCGCATGCGCAGGGAGCCGTCGGCGCGGGCGCGCAGATACGTCTCCATCTCGCGGCGGGACGCCTGGGCGTCGCCGACGGTGGTGACTCCGGCGGCGAGGAAGACGTCCTGGGCGCGCTGGAGGTGGTCGGCCATGATGGCGTCGGGCTCGGAGAGGTGGAAGTTCGGGCCGTGGTTGCCGATCTTCACGCCGCCGGGGCCGGTGAGCAGGTCGCAGGCGGCGTCCCAGAGCTGGCCGTCGGGCTCGCCGGAGGTGAAGCGGCCGATGCTGCCGCCCTCGGGGTCGGGGGTGCCCGCGGTGACGCCGCAGGTGCGCAGGGTGTGGGAGTTGACGACGCCGCCGTGGCCGGAGGCGTTCATCACGTACACCTCGCGGTCGGTGGCGACGCGGTCCAGGTCGTGGCAGGTGGGGTGGCGGCGCTCGGCGAGCCGGCGGTGCTCGTAGCCGAAGCCGCGCACGGGGACTCCGGCGGGCAGTTCGCGGGCGGCGTCGGTGAGAACGGCGACGAGCGTCTCGATGTCGGGTACGCGTTCGGGGCGGCAGTCGACCCAGGCGAGCGCCTGCCCGTACATGACCGGGTGGCAGTGGGCGTCGACGAATCCGGGGTGGACGAGGCCGCCGTCGAGGTCGAGGACGTCGTCGGCGCGGCCGCCGAGCGCGGCGCGGGCGTCTTCGGCGGTGCCGACGTGGACGACCCGACCGCCGCGGACGGCCAGGGCCTCGGCGCGTACGGAGGTGCCGGGCGTGGCGACGGCCGCGCCGGTCACCAGGAGCGTGCGGTCGGCGTCGTCGAGGGGGTGGTGCATGAGGGGGCCTGCTTTCGACCGGGGGACGTCCATGAGGAGCCGTACGCGCGGAGAGTCCGCGACGGCTGATTCGTTCGCATGGACGATATGCAGCAGACGATGCCTTGCCTAGACCCTTCACTCACAAATTTTTCGGAATGTGATGGCGGTTTCTACTTACGTATCGTCCGGCGTGCGGTCGCAGGGGGAGGGGTTTCTCGTCAGGACGGGTGGGTGGTGAGGTCGTAGCGCTCCTTGATCAACTCCAGATGGATCCAGCTCTCCACCGCGCGCACGCCCGGGCAGGCCCGCATGTCCTCCAGCGTGTCGCGCACCGCCGCGAGGGACTCCGCGCTGATCGTTCCGACGAGTTCCGCGCGCCCCACGCAGGCGGAGAGGAACGAGACCCGGTCCCAGGCCGCCATGCGTCGCGCGACCGCGTCCCGTTCGCCGTCCAGCCGTACGGCGAACCCGCACAGGAAGCCCAGCCCCAGCAGCTCGGGGCGCACCAGTGCGAGCACCTTGGCGACACCGCAGTCGAGGAGGCGCAGCGTGCGGGCGCGGGCGGCGCCGGGTGAGAGGCCCACGCGCTCGGCGAGTTCCGCGAAGGGCAGCCGCCCGTCGCGCTCCAGCTCGTCCAGGATCAGCCGGTCCGTCTCGTCCAGCTCCGGCACCTCGGGCCGGCTCGCCAGCAGATACGGATCCTTGAGGTGCTCCAGGGAGATCAGTGGATCCACCACGTCCACACCCTTCAGGGAGCGGATGGACTCCACGGCCCGGTCCAGTTCGGCCAGTCCCTTGGTGCGCAGTTCCGCCATGATGGCGCGGCTGCCCGCGGTGAGCGTGACGAACGGCGCCTGCGGCATGGCGGCGATCGTGCGGGCCACCGGCTCGGCCGGGCCGGTCGCGCCGATCGACAGGTGGGCCGATGCGGTCAGCTCCCGTACGGCGGGATGCACGACGGCCACCACCCGCACGCCGCCACCCGCGAGCAGTCGCTGCACCCGGGCGCGGGTGGCGGGGCGGGAGAGACCGACGCGCTGCGCCAGCGTCTCGTACGTCAGGCGGCCGTCCGTCTGCAGTTCGCGGACGACGGCCAGATCGGTGTGGTCCAGATCCACCTGAGCGGTTCCCCTCGGCTCGACAGCCCGGGGCGGGTGCGCCCGGGGCGGGGTCCATTCTCGAACACCGGGGTTCGAGGTCCGGACCCGGACGGCGTGCATCACTGACGATCGCATCACCATCACTGGACAATCATCTCGGATGAAACGTAGGTTCTGCGCGAGTGTGGCGAACGAATCATCATTACGTGACGCTCTGAGGAACTTGAGGAGGATGGGATGAGCCGGCCCCTGGTGGTGTTCACCGACCCCGAGGAACTCGACGTCGGTCCGGGTGTACGACTGCTGACCGACGCGGGATTCGACACGCGCGTCGTCGGCAGCCGCGACCCGGACGCCATCGCCGCAGCCGCGCGTGACGCCGTCGCGCTGATCGTCGGCTACGCGCCCGTGGACGCCGCGCTGCTCGACCGCCTCCCCGGTGTCGGGATGCTGGCCACCATGTCCGCCGGGTATGACATGATCGACACGGCGCAGGCGCGGCGCCGCGGTCTGTGGGTGAGCAACCTTCCGCACGCCGCGACCGAGGACGTCGCGGTGCATGCGCTCGCCAGTGCGCTCAGCCTGGTGCGCGCGCTGCCCCAGGCGGACGCCACCGTGCGCGGTGGCGGCTGGAACACCGAATTCGTCGCACTGCCGCGCAGGGCGGGGGAGTTGACGCTCGGACTGTGGGGATTCGGACGCATCGCGCGGGTCCTGGCCCGGATCGCGGCCCCCGTCTTCGGACGCGTCGCCGCGTACGACCCGCACGCCGACGCGGCCGGGTGGCCCGACGGTGTCGAGCGGCTCGGCCTGGACGAACTGGTCGCCGGCTCCGACGTACTCTCCCTGCACACACCGCTGACTCCGCAGACCCGCGGCATGGTCGATACGGCGCTGCTCGCCCGGATGCGGCCCGGCGCCTTCCTCGTGAACGTCGCCCGCGGCGAACTCGTCGACACAGCGGCCCTGCTGGCCGCCCTGGACAGCGGACGGCTCGGGGCGGCGGCACTGGACGTGTTCCCGGTCGAACCCCCGCCGCTCGACGACCCGTTGCGCAGCCACCCGCGCATCCAGCTGTCCCCGCACAGCGCCTATCTGTCCGACGCGTCGCAGCGGGCCTACGTGTGCGCACCCGCCGAGAACGTCATCGCCTGGCACCGCACCGGGCGACCCCTCACCCCCGTGGTCGACCCGACCCTCGAAGGAGCCCCCTCATGACCGACGTGCAGACCGCCGACGCAACTGTCGATGAGGAGACGCGACTGCGGCGCGAACTCGCCGCCGTGTACCGGCTCGTGGCGCACTTCCGGATGACCGACCTGATCTTCACGCACATCTCGCTGCGGCTTCCGGGGCCCGATCACCACTTCCTCATCAACCCCTACGGTCTCCTCTTCGAGGAGATCACCGCCTCCAACCTGGTCAAGATCGATTTGGCGGGCAACCCGGTCGAGCCCACCCCGTATCCGGTCAACCCCGCGGGCTTCGTCATCCACAGCGCGATCCACGCCGCGCGCGAGGACGCCCACTGCGTGCTGCACACCCACACCAGGGCCGGCTGCGCCGTGGCCGCACAGCGCGACGGGCTGCTGCCGCTCAACCAGATGTCGATGGAGTTCTACAACCGCGTCGGCTACCACGACTACGAGGGCGTCGCCCTCAACCTCGACGAGCAGAAGCGCCTGGTCGACGACATCGGCACCCACCCGGCGCTGATCCTGCGCAACCACGGTCTGCTGACGGTGGGAGAGAGCGCCGCGCAGGCCTTCCTGCGCATGTACTACCTGGAGAGGGCCTGCGAGATCCAGGTCACCGCCCAGGCCGGTGGCGGACCGCTGATCGTCCCCTCTCCCGAGACCTGCGAGTACACCGCCCGTCAGCTCGCGGGCGAGGCGGACGCGGACTTCCAGGACGACGGGGCGTACGACCTGGCCTGGGCAGCGATGCTGCGCTTGCTGGACCGGGTGGCGCCGGACTACCGGGACTGAGCCGGGAGAGGGGGAGCAGGGGCCGGTGGCGGGGCTGCCCCCCCCCGGTCGTGTGGGTCAGAGCTTCTTGCCGCACAGGACGCGGTCGTTCCTGGCCGGGTCGGAGTCGAAGATCGGGTTCTCGGTGAACACGGCGTCGGCCTTGTAGTCGCACGGGTCGTCGAAGCCGCCCACGAACCCGCCCTCAACGATCTCTATGATCTTGTGGGTCGCGCCGTCCTTCTTGCCCTTGGTCCGGCAGGCGGCCTCCGTGATCACGTCCCCGTCCTTCGACCCGCCGCTCACGCAGTCGCCGACCTCGATCCGCGGGCCGCCGCCCCCGCCGGGCTCGCCGGGGTGCGGAGGCTTCAGGTTGCGCATGCAGGCGTAGCCCTCACCCGTCGCCTGTGTGCCCTCCAGGACGGCGAGACTGACCGGCACATCGATCGCGAAGTCCGTGTAATCCAAGCAGCTGGTGCCCGACAACGGCTCGGCGTGGCCGGTGTTCATCCGGTTGGTCACCCGTGCGACGGCCTCGGGGTCGTCGCACGGGACCTCGCGGTAGACGTCCGTCCGGCCGGGTTCGGGGGCGGCGCACTCGTTGATGGCAAGGAACTTCGCGCCGTAGGACGGGTTCACGCTCGGGGTCGGCGAGGAGGTGCTGGACGCGTTGTCCGACGCGCGGTATCCCGACGCCTGGCCGCAGCTGGTGATCAGCGCCAGCGATGCGACTGCGGCTGCGATGGCTGCCGCTGTCCGTGTGTTCGGCGTTGTTGGCCTGCCGCCACCTTTTGCCCGCACGCTGCCTCCTTCAGGTTTCGATCTTCGATCCTACGGTCTACTCCCTTTGGGAGACGGCGAGTTGGCGGTTCAGTGGGTGCGGACTCAGTAGGTGAGGGCGTCGGCCATGTCGCCGACACCGCCGAGTGGCTCACCGGCTGATACGAGGACCTGGCCACGGCGCTCGAGGGCCGGTCCGGGGTCACTGACGGCGGAGCCTGTCAGGCCTCGGGGCCGGCGTGCAGGATCGCATGGCGCAGCGCCCGGGTCAGCCCGGCTGCGGACTCGTGGTCCAGCCCCTCCTCGTTGACGACGACCGTGCCCAGGCTGCCCTTGTCGGCCCAACTGCACGCCACTTGGCGCGCCCTGCTGTCGACGACGGGCGTGTACGCCACACAGCGCAGCCATCCGCCGTCGTCGCCCGGGTCGGCGTTCCAGGCGGTGCCGGCCATCGAGGAGGTGCCCCGCAGCCCCTTCTCGAAGAACTCGACGACATCGGGCGAGGTGTCGTGGAAGTCGCCGATCGCGCCGAACACCATGACGTCGGGCTGTGCTCGGCCCGGCGTCCCGTAGACGTAGGTGAACGGCTCCCCGATCTCGGAGTCCCATTCGATGGTCAGCGCATCGCTGATGGCGGTTCCGGCCGGGGTGCCGGGGAGCAGCCGCGCTCCCCGGAAGACGGCCGGAGGGGATGCTGTGTAGTGCGGGTAGGACCGGTCCTGGGCGTCCGACCACACTCCGGCGGTGGTCACCGCGGCGACGACGACGAGAGCTGCGGTCAGGGACACGGTCCGCTCCCTGCGCGAGATCGTCGGTACGGGCTGCAGCAGGGGGTATGCGGTCGGGTCCGGTTCCTCGGCGCCGGTGGGCGGGGCGGTCGTCGCGGCCCGGCGACGGGCCGCGCGCAGCAGGAGCGCGAGCAGCCGGCCCGGCAGGCAGAGCACCAGGCCCGCGAACGACACCCACCACGGCAGGTGGAACGCCGGTACGGCCAGGGCGGCGGCGCCCACGGTCACCGAGAGCGCCGCCAGACTTGCCAGCGGAGCACGTACCAGAAGACGGAGCGGAGCCAGGCCCGGGCGGGTCAGTGCCGCAAGGGTCTCGGCGCGCACGGCGAGACGGAGGTCGAAGGGGCGCTCGCCCGCCTGTTCCCGGGCGCTGCGCGCGGCCTCGTGCGGGGCCGCGCCTGCCGCCGCTGCCGAGGTCAGTGCCTCGCGGGCGTCGTGGCGCTGGGTGCGGGACGCCGACGGCGGCTGCGGGCCGGTCCTGCCGGTGAGCCTGCCGCGGTGCGAGGCGGCCTGCTCGACGCGGAGCGCCTGCGGAGAGCCCGGCGCCAGTTCGCGCAGCCGCTCGACCAGCGCGGGGCCGCGCCCGTACCGGGCGGGGCGGTCGAACGGGTCGCTGTTCAGGCAGAGTTCCGCATAGGCGGCGAGCAGGTCGAGGTCGTCGGGGAAAGCGGCGAGCCCTCTGCGGTAGACCCGTTCGGCGAGATCGTCCTCGTCGTCCGCGTCCTCCGCCGCATGGGACCGCCCCAGAACGGCGTAGAGCCCGGCGTCCGGCCCGTCAGCGTCGAGCGCGTCCTGTGCCGTGCACCGGGCTTCGAAGAGCCGCCCGGCCCGCAACAGTGCTTCCGCTTCCGCGCGCGCCGGTCTGTCCCCTTCCCCGTCGACCTGCATAGGTCCGTCCCCCCACCCTGTGACTGTTGTGTACGCGGCCGAACAGGTCGGCCGCGTACACGATCACTTGGTGGCCGACACCCGGTCAATAGGCGATTTCAGCAGGTCACAGGGGGGAGACAGAGGGTCAGAGACGCTCGGGGGTGCGGATGCCGAGCAGCGCCATGCCCTGGTGCAGGGTGCGGGCGGTCAGGTCGCAGAGGAAGAGCCGGTTCTCGACCACCTCGGCGGGGTTGTCGTCGCTCAGCACATGGCACTGGTCGTAGAACGTCGTGTAGAGCGAGGCCAGCTGGTAGAGGTACGCGGCCAGCTTGTGCGGCTCGTACGTCGACGCCACCTCGGCCAGGTTCTCGCCGAACTGGTCCAGGTGCAGACCCAGCGCCCGCTCGGCCGGGGCCAGCTGCAGCTCCGGGTGCGCGACCGGCCGGGTCTCGCCCGCCTTGCGGAGGATGGACTTGATACGGGCGTACGCGTACTGGAGGTACACGGACGTGTCGCCGTTCAGCGACACCATCTGGTCCAGATCGAACTTGTAGTCCCGGACGGCGGACGTGGAGAGGTCGGCATACTTCACCGCGCCGATACCGACGTACTCGCCGTTCTCGACGATCTCCTGCTCGGTCAGGCCGACCTTCTCGGCCTTCTCGCGCACGACGGCCGTCGCCCGCTCGATCGCCTCGTCGAGCAGGTCGACCAGCCGGACCGTCTCGCCCTCACGGGTCTTGAACGGCTTGCCGTCCTTGCCGAGGACCGTGCCGAACGCCAACTGGTGCGCCTTCACGTCCTCGTTCAGCCAGCCTGCCCGGCGGGCCGTCTCGAAGACCATCTTGAAGTGGAGCGACTGCCGCGCGTCCACGACGTACAGCAGGGTGCTCGCCTTGAGGTTCTGGACCCGGTCACGGATCGCGGAGAGGTCGGTCGCCGCGTAGCCGTAGCCGCCGTTCGTCTTCTTGACGATCAGCGGGACCGGGTTGCCGTCCGGACCCTTCACGTCGTCGAAGAAGACGCACAGCGCACCTTCGGAGCGGACGGCGACGCCCGTCTCCTCCAGGAGCCGGCAGGTCTCTTCGAGCATGTCGTTGTAGCCGGACTCGCCGACGATGTCGGGGTCGCGGATCTCCATGTCGAGCTTGTTGAAGACCGAGTAGAAGTAGATCTTCGACTCGTCGACGAACCGCTGCCAGAGCGTGACCGTCTCCTCGTCACCGGCCTGGAGCGCCACCACCCGGTCCCGGGAGCGGGCCTTGAACTCCTCGTCGGAGTCGAAGAGCGCCCGCGACGCCTTGTAGAGCCGGTTCAGCGAGGACATGGCGGCCTCGCCGTCCTGCTCCTCGCCGCCCCGGTGGTCGAGCTCCTGCGGGTGCTCGATCAGGTACTGGATGAGCATGCCGAACTGAGTGCCCCAGTCGCCGATGTGGTGGCGCCGGACCACGCTCTCACCCGTGAACTCCAGGACCTCCACCATCGCGGCACCGATCACCGCGGAGCGGAGGTGCCCGACGTGCATCTCCTTGGCCACGTTCGGCTGCGCGTAGTCGACCACCGTCGTGCCCGCGTTCTGCGCGTACGGCACGCCGAGCCGGCCCGCGTCGTCCGCGGCGCGCGCGGCGAGGGTCTCGATGATGGCCTTGTCGCTGAGCGTGATGTTCAGGAAGCCGGGGCCGGAGACCTCGATCTCCTTGATCAGGTCGCCCGCCGGGATCGCGGCCGTCACCTGGGACGCCAGCTCGCGCGGGTTGCCCTTCAGCTTCTTGGCGAGGGCCAGGATTCCGTTGGCCTGGAAGTCGGCCCGGTCGCTTCGGCGCAGCAGCGGGTCCGCGGTGCCGGCATCCGGCAGTGCTGCCGTCAGGGCGTCCGCGAGCTGCTGCTGGAGCGTGGAAGCGAGGGAATTGACCGAGGCCATGGGATGGCTGCCGTTTCCGTAGGGGTACAAGGGATCACGCCCAGTATCCCACGCACTGTAAAGCCGTTTTCGCGCTGCCGGTGGGACCTGGGAGAATGGACGGTGCCCCTACGAGCCCTACCAGAGAGAAGGACGTGCCGACCGTGGCTCAGAGTCAGAGCAGCACCGAGGCCGACTGGGTCTCCCGTTTCGCGGACGATGTCATCGCCGAATCGGAGCGTCGTGCGCCTGGCAAACCGGTCGTCGTCGCGTCCGGTCTTTCGCCGTCGGGCCCGATCCACCTCGGCAACCTCCGCGAGGTCATGACCCCGCACCTGGTCGCGGACGAGATCCGCCGCCGCGGGCACCAGGTCCGGCACCTCATCTCGTGGGACGACTACGACCGCTACCGGAAGGTCCCGGCGGGCGTCCCCGGTGTCGACGAGTCGTGGGCCGAGCACATCGGCAAGCCGCTGACGTCCGTGCCCGCCCCGGCCGGGTCCGCGTACCCGAACTGGGCGGAGCACTTCAAGGCCGCCATGACGGCCGCGCTGGACGAGCTGGGTGTCGAGTACGACGGCATCAGCCAGACCGAGCAGTACACGATGGGGGCGTATCGCGAGCAGATCCTGCACGCCATGAGGCACCGCGCCGACATCGACGCCGTCCTCGATCGGTACCGCACGAAGAAGGACCCGGCGGCCGCCGGCAAGGGCAAGAAGCCGCAGCAGCAGAAGAAGGTCGACGAGGCCGAGCTGGAGGCCGAGGCGGGCTCCGGCGCGGCGAGCGAGGACGACGGCAGCGGTGGCTCCGCCGGCTACTTCCCGTACAAGCCCTACTGCGGCAACTGCGAGAAGGACCTCACGACTGTCACGTCGTACGACGACGAGACGACCGAGCTGAACTACACGTGCACCGCCTGCGGCTTCGCCGAGACCGTCCGGCTCAACGAGTTCAACCGCGGCAAGCTGGTCTGGAAGGTCGACTGGCCGATGCGCTGGGCATACGAAGGAGTGATCTTCGAGCCCAGCGGCGTGGACCACTCCTCGCCCGGTTCGTCGTTCGTCGTCGGCGGCCAGATCGTCCGCGAGGTCTTCGACGGTGTGCAGCCGATCGGCCCGATGTACGCCTTCGTCGGCATCTCCGGCATGGCGAAGATGTCCTCCAGCAAGGGCGGCGTACCGACCCCGGCCGACGCACTGAAGATCATGGAGGCACCGCTGCTGCGCTGGCTGTACGCGCGCCGCAAGCCCAACCAGTCCTTCAAGATCGCCTTCGACCAGGAGATCCAGCGGCTGTACGACGAGTGGGACTCGCTGGCGCGCAAGGTCGCCGACGGCTCCGCGCTGCCCGCCGACGCCGCCGCGTACGCACGGGCCATCGGCACGGCCGCCGGTGAGCTGCCGAGCACACCGCGCCCGCTGCCGTACCGCACCCTCGCGTCCGTCGTCGACATCACCGCAGGCCACGACGAGCAGACGCTGCGCATCCTGAGCGAGCTGGACCCGGAGAACCCGATCGGCTCGCTCGACGAGGCGCGGCCGCGGCTCGACCGCGCGGAGAACTGGATCACCAACCAGGTCCCCGCCGACGCCCGCACCATCGTTCGCGACGAGCCGGACAAGGAACTGCTCGGCTCGCTGGACGACCAGGGGCGCCGGTCGCTGCGACTGCTCCTGGACGGGCTGGACACGCACTGGTCGCTGGACGGCCTCACGACGCTCGTCTACGGGGTGCCGAAGGTCCTGGCGGGGCTGGAGCCGGACGCCAAGCCGACGCCCGAGCTGAAGGCCGCGCAGCGGTCGTTCTTCGTGCTGCTGTACCAGCTCCTGGTCGGCCGTGACACCGGTCCGCGGCTGCCCACGCTGCTGCTGGCCGTCGGCGCGGACCGGGTGCGGAAGCTGCTGGGCGCGTAGGAGTCGGTCGTACGGAGGGCCGTCACCCGGGGATGCGGGTGACGGCCCTTCGTACTGTCGGTTCCGGTCCGTTCTCGTGCGGCGGACGGACTCGGGGGCGGCTACGCGATGTGGTTCTCGGCCATCTCGTTGTCGAATCGCTGCTTGAAGCCTGGGAGCAGGCGCCGGAGCAGGGCCGTGCTGCGCGGGTGACTGACGCCGTGGACGTCCGAGAGCGTTATGTCGAGGACCTCGGCGCTCGGGTGGGCCTGGTGCTGGTGCGTGAGGTCGGAGAACACCTCGTACGCGATGTTGCCGAACTCGATCTCCGCCTCGGCCCACTCCGCCGGATCAGCTTCCTGCTGGGGCTGCGGCTCCTCCGGGGGCGGACCCTCCAGCTGCTCCAGCTGCTCCGGCAGGGGTTCCTCGCTGCGGGGGTGAGGGACCGCGCCGATCGTGCCCACGTTGCCCAGGGGACGGGTGCGGCCGCCCGGGCCCGACGGGATCATGACCGGGGTGGGCTCCAGGCCCTCGACATGCGTGGGGTTGTACGCGCCCTCGTACGCGCCGTTCGGGGCCTGCGACGCCGCGAACCAGGGGCTCTCGTGGGTGCCGGGGCCCTCGGGGGGCCACTCCTCGGCGGCCGGGTCGGAGGGGTGGGCGTACTGCTGTGCGGCCTGCTGCGGGTGCTGCCGGGGCTCGGCGTACTGCTGCTGTTGTTGGGCGGCGTACGGCAGCTCGGGCTGAGGGGGCACCGTTTCGGCGGCGGCCGGGGCCGGGGGCAGCAGGGCCGGTTCGATGCCGGCTGCGGCCAGCCCGGCCGGGCCGGTGTCGGCCAGCGGGACACCGAACTTCGCCAGCCGCAGGGGCATCAGGGACTCGACCGGTGCCTTGCGGCGCCAGTTGCGGCCGAAGCGGGCCTGGAGCCTTGCCTGGTAGATCAGCCGGTCCTGTTCGAGCTTGATGACCTGCTCGTACGAACGCAGCTCCCACAGCTTCATCCGGCGCCACAGCTTGAACGTGGGGACCGGGGAGAGCAGCCAGCGGGTGAGACGGACACCCTCCATGTGCTTGTCGGCCGTGAGGTCGGCGATCCGGCCGACCGCGTGCCGGGCGGCCTCGACGGCGACCACGAACAGCACCGGGATCACCGCGTGCATGCCGACGCCCAGCGGATCCGGCCAGGCCGCGGCGCCGTTGAAGGCGATCGTCGCGGCGGTCAGCAGCCAGGCCGTCTGGCGCAGCAGCGGGAACGGGATCCGCATCCAGGTCAGCAGCAGGTCCAGCGCCAGCAGGACACAGATGCCCGCGTCGATGCCGATCGGGAAGACCAGGGAGAAGTTCCCGAAGCCCTTCTGTTCGGCGAGCGCCCGTACCGCGGCGTACGAGCCCGCGAAGCCGATCGCGGCAATGACCGCCGCGCCGGCGACGACGATCCCGATCAGTATCCGGTGCGTGCGTGTCAGCTGCATCGCGGCCACCCGCGATCCCCTCCCTGCGTTCCCGACTTCGACTTCTGGCGGGCACAGCCTGGCACATGCGCGTGGGATGCGGTGCCCGGGGAGGGGCGAAGCCCGGCTCTCGGGGGAGGGCCGGGCTTCGTAAGACTGCTTCTGCGCAGGGTTGTTCGGGTACCTGCCGTGGGCCTTGCGGGAATGCCCGGCGGGCGGTGGCGCGGTCTTACGACGCGGACTTCGTCGACTTCGGGGACGAGCCGGACTTCGCGGACGCCGCGGACTTCGTCGCTGCCGGAGACTTCGATGTGCCCGCGGACGGGCTCGACTTCTTCGCGTTGGCATCGGTGACCGCCGCGACGGCCTCCTTGGCGGCCTTCTCGGCGCCCTTCAGGATGTCGTCGCCGGACGGCGTCTTCGCGCCCGCGTAACCCGCGCCGTTGTAGGTCAGGGTGACGACGACGTTCCCCGTACGGGCCACGACCGTCGCGTACTTGAAGTCCTCTTTCGTCTTGGTGAGGTCGTACGTGACCGTGGTGGCCTGGTCGCCGATACCGCTGACGGGGGCTTCGACGACCTTCTTGGCGCCCTCGGTCCCCTTGCTCTTGGCGATCTGGTTCGCGAGGTCCTCCTGGGCGCGCTTGGCGCCGCTGCCGAGTGCCTGGTCCGATTCGAAGCGGGTGAAGCCGACGTCGAGCCAGCGGTACTGCGAACCCTTGACGCCGTTGTCGTCGAGGCCGTTCCAGGAACAACCGGCGCGCGCCGCGGTGTCGCTGGACCGGGCCGGCGTACCGGCCTTGTTCTTGGCCTTGGGCACCAGCGAGGTGATCGTCTTTGCGGAGATCGCGTCGCACGGGTCGGGCAGCTTGGCGAACTTCGCCGGCTCGACCGTCGCCTCCGTCTTCTGCGGGCTCGGAGCGGAGGCCGAGGACGAGCCCGACTCCTTCTTGCTGTCGGAGTCCGACGAGCAGCCGGCGACGACGAGCATCACCGGGACGGCGGCGCAGGCGAGTATGCGGGTGAGTCGCGGGGCTGTTCGGTGCATGGTTCCTTCAGTTGGGTGGCGCGACGGGCGGGTGGCATGGTGCTCGGGCGGGTGTTCCGGAGGGCCACGGTACGACGGACGGCGGACGGATGCCGCCTCCGCCGACCGACGTGGGTGCGGGTCGGTGGCGCCCCGCGGCGGGCTATTCGCTGAACTTGTCGACCAGCTTGCTGGCCAGCGCCTGCGCCTTCTCCTGCAGTTCCTTGCTGTCCGGGACCTGGCTCGTGAGGGCGGGCTGCTCGGAGTACCGGACGGTCACGATGACGTTCGATGTGCGAAATACCACGCTCACCGTGCGGTGTTGTGCGCTGGATCCTGCCCGAGTGAGTAGATCGTCCAGAAATGCGGCATCCCCCAGGTCGTCGAGCGCGCGCGGACGGAGGTCCTCGGAGCCCGCGTCCGCGTCGCCGTCGGCGCCCTGTGCAGAGCCGGACGGGGAGTCCGACGGCGAGGCCGTCACCTTCTCCGCGTCGTCGGGGGTGAAGGTGCCGGACGGCAGGTGGGCCGCGGTCTCCTTCGTTCCGTACACCTCGCGGGCGCGGTCCTCGTCGCTCACCGAGGTGTCGTACGAGACGACGCGCTCGAAGTCGAGCACGACGGAGCGGGACGAGGCCGCGGTCTCCGACTTCCACTGGCAGCCGACCCTGCGGTCGGTGTCGTAGGTGACGGCGGCCGTGCCCCTGTACGCCTTCTCCTGCTGGTTCTCCGGCAGTTCGGCGATGCCCGGAAGCAGGTCCTTCAGCATGGATCGCGCGATGGAGCGACAGGGCTCGGGAAGCGTGCGGTACTTGCCCGACGGTGCGGCGGCGATGCTCGGGCTGCCGGGTTTGTGGTCGGCGGCGGGGCCTTCGGTGCCGGTGCCACCGGTGCAGCCGGCCGTCAGCACTGCGAGGAGTGCGACGCCGGGTACGTACGCCATTCGTCGCACGGTCCGGGCTCCCTTCGAGCGAAAAGAAGTTGCCGCTCGATGGCGGCCGGTGGACACAATGTGTATCGCACGCGCCGCTGTGATTGCCGGTCGGCCGACTCTTTTGCCGACCTTGGCACCGGTTTTGCGCTTTCAGACTTTTCGGGGGAATCGAGGAGCTATGTCGTACGTCGAGGTGCCGGGGGCGAAGGTCCCCATCCGCATGTGGGCCGACCCGGCTTCGGTCGAGGACGGCGCGATGCAGCAGCTGCAGAACGTCGCCACGCTGCCCTGGATCAAGGGGCTGGCCGTCATGCCCGACGTGCATTACGGCAAGGGCGCGACCGTCGGTTCGGTGATCGCGATGAGTGGTGCGGTCTGTCCGGCGGCGGTGGGAGTGGACATCGGGTGCGGCATGTCCGCGGTGAAGACCTCCCTGACGGCCAATGACCTTCCGGGCGACCTGTCGCGGCTCCGGTCGAAGATCGAGCAGGCCATTCCGGTGGGCCGGGGCATGCATGACGACGTCGTGGACCCCGGCCGGCTGCACGGCTCCCCGACCGCGGGCTGGGACGACTTCTGGGGACGGTTCGACGGCATTGCGGATGCGGTCAAATTCCGTCATGAACGTGCCACCAGGCAGATGGGAACGCTTGGATCCGGAAACCACTTCATCGAGTTCTGCCTCGACGAGGCGGGTTCGGTGTGGCTGATGCTGCACTCCGGGTCCCGGAACATCGGCAAGGAACTCGCCGAGTACCACATCGGGGTGGCGCAGAAGCTGACGCACAACCAGGGCTTGATCGACCGTGACCTGGCGGTCTTCATCGCGGACACCCCGCAGATGGCGGCGTACCGGAACGACCTGTTCTGGGCCCAGGAGTACGCGAAGCGCAACCGCGCGATCATGATGGGGCTCTTCCAGGACGTCGTCCGCAAGGAGTTCAAGAAGGCCCGGGTCACCTTCGAGCCGGTCATCTCCTGCCACCACAACTATGTGTCGGAGGAGCGGTACGAGGGCATGGACCTGCTGGTCACCCGCAAGGGGGCGATCCGTGCCGGTTCGGGCGACTTCGGCATCATCCCGGGGTCGATGGGCACCGGCTCGTACATCGTGAAGGGGCTCGGGAACGCGAAGTCGTTCAATTCGGCCTCGCACGGCGCCGGCCGGAAGATGAGCCGCAACGCGGCCAAGCGGCGCTTCTCGACGCGGGACCTGGAGGAGCAGACGCGAGGCGTGGAGTGCCGTAAGGACTCCGGCGTCGTGGACGAGATCCCGGGTGCCTACAAGCCGATCGAGCAGGTCATCGAGCGGCAGCGGGACCTGGTGGAGGTCGTCGCGAAGCTGAAGCAGGTGGTGTGTGTGAAGGGCTGATTGCCCTTGGCGCCGCTACGAAGACGAGCCCCGGACCCTGTGGTGGTGGTCCGGGGCTCTTCCGTGCGGGCCGATGGCTTCAGAGCGTGCGGTGGACCTTGGAGTTGGACGCCTGGGCGCGGGGGCGGACCACCAGGAGGTCGATGTTGACGTGGCTGGGGCGGGTGACGGCCCAGGTGATCGTGTCGGCCACGTCGTCGGCGGTGAGGGGGGCATCGACGCCGGCGTAGACCTTGGCGGCCTTCTCGGTGTCGCCGCGGAAGCGGGTGGTGGCGAATTCCTCCGTCTTGACCATGCCGGGGGCGACCTCGATGACGCGGACCGGCGTGCCGACGATCTCCAGGCGGAGGGTCTCGGCGAGGACGTGTTCGCCGTGCTTGGCGGCCACGTAGCCACCGCCGCCCTCGTACGTGGACAGGCCCGCCGTCGAGGAGAGGATCACGATCGTGCCGTCACCGCCCGCAGTGAGGGCGGGGAGCAGGGCCTGGGTGACGTTGAGCGTGCCGATGACGTTCGTCTCGTACATCTGGCGCCAGTCGGCCGGGTCGCCGGTGGCGACGGGGTCCGCGCCGAGCGCGCCGCCCGCGTTGTTGACGAGGACGGCGAGGGAGCGGAAGGCAGTGGCGAAAGCGTCGACCGCCTCGCGGTCCGTGACGTCCAGGGCGTACGCCGTGGCCTCGTGGCCCGCCTCGTTGATCTCGGCGGCGAGCGCCTCGATGCGGTCCTTGCGGCGGGCGGTCAGGACGACGCGGTAGCCGGCGGCGGCCAGCTGCCGGGCGGTCGCGGCACCGATGCCGCTGCTCGCTCCGGTGATGACGGCGATGGGGGTGGCGGCCATGCGGACTCGACTCCTCGGACAGCTGATCGGTACGGGGTCAGGATAGGCAGGCGGCGCGAGGTTCCGTTCGGCGGCCGCATCGCCCGAGCAGTGGGGGTATCGGCGTGGTCGGTCGGTAGTGGGTGTCGACGACGTGGCCGGTGGGGTGCTGATTCTCAGTGGTTGCGGGGGGCGTACATGATCACGGCCATGCCGGCCAGGCAGATCAGCGCGCCGATGACGTCCCAGCGGTCGGGGCGGTAGCCGTCGGCGACCATGCCCCAGGCGAGCGAGCCCGCGACGAAGACGCCGCCGTACGCGGCGAGGATGCGGCCGAACTCACCGTCCGGCTGCAGCGTGGCGACGAAGCCGTACGCCCCCAGGGCGATGACTCCGGCGCCGATCCAGATCCAGCCCCGGTGTTCCCGCACGCCCTGCCAGACGAGCCAGGCACCGCCGATCTCGAAGAGCGCGGCAACGGCGAAGAGTGCGACAGAGCGGGCGACGACCATGGGAACAGCGTTTCATGCCGGTCGGGTGGGTTCGGATGGGTGGGGCAAGCGGGTGGAGTGGAGCGGAGAACCGGTGTGTAAATACGGATAATTCGGGGTGATCGCTATCTTCGGGGCATGGTAGTCACGCGTAAGGCTCGGCTGGCGGTTTCCGCCGCGGCGGCGATGGCGGCAACGGTGTCGACAGGGGCATGGGGGGCCGGGCAGGCGGTCGCGACGGGGCCCGTGCCCGTGCCGGCGGACCGGCGGGTGGCGCGGGAAGCGGACGTCTCGCACCACGGGCATGTCTCGCTGTGGGGCAGGGGGCTCGGGGTCTGGCTGCACAGCCAGAACCACGGTCCGTCGAGTCCGGTGAGCGTGACCGTACGGTTCCGCTTCTCGGTGCCCCTCAGCGGCCGGCAGGAGATGCCGGTCGAGTGTCTGCAGGCGAGCGCCCGAACCGTGCTGTGCCGGACGGGTCCGCTGCGGGCGGACGAGTGGGCGGGCCGCCGGCTCGCGCTCGAGCTGCAGCTGGCGAGGCGGCCGAACGAGGTGGTCGTACGGATCGACACCGTCTGGAACGGTGGTGCGACCGACCGGAACCCCGACAACAACCGGCATGAGGTGCTGGTGCCCGCCACCGGTGACGAGTACGTCTTCTGACCTCTGGTGGCGCGAGGGGCCGGTGCGGTGGTGGCCGCGGGCACCGTGGACGCGCGACGTGCACGGTGCCCGGGCCGATCGGTGGTCATCGGGTGAGAGCGGCCTGCAGCGCCGCCGGGTCGGGCCGGTCGCTCGCCCAGGCGACATAGCCGTCGGGGCGGACGAGCAGCGTGGTCGCGCGGTCGCTCGTCCAGTGGGCGTGGACCAGCGGGGTCCGGGACGTCGGTGTGGGGGCGTCGGCGGGAGTCACGAGGACGAACGCGCCGTCGCGCAGCAGCTCCTGGAGGCGGCCCTCCGCAAGTCCCAGGTCCGGGGCCCGCTTGCCGGTGAGGGGATGGGAGCCGCGCGGCGCCGGGTATGCGATGCCTATGCCTGAGATCAGGCCCATGGCCTTGTCCCCGGCCGGCCGGATCCTGGCCAGGAGGCCGGCGACGGTCGCGCGAACCGCTCGCTGCGGCAGGGTGCGGGCCATGGCGAGACGGACCATCGCACCGCTGCTGTGCAGCACCTTGGTGCCGACCGGGTGCCGCTCGGCGTGGTAGCTGTCGAGGAGCGCCTCCGGGGCCCGCGACTCTCCCCGCAGGACGGCGGCGAGCTTCCAGGAGAGGTTGGCGGCGTCCTGCAGCCCGGTGTTCATGCCCTGCCCGCCCGCGGGGGAGTGGACGTGGGCGGCGTCTCCGGCGAGGAAGACCCGGCCCACGCGGTAGGCGGGCACCTGGCGCTCATCGCTGTGGAATCGCGAGATCCAGCGGGCGTCGTGCATGCCATGGTCGCTGCCGAGGGCCAGCCGGGCGATCTCGCGCAGTTCGTCCAGCTCCACGGGGTCGCTGTCGGCGGCCTGGTGCCTGCGGTCCCAGCCCATGACCCGGTACCAGCCGTCGCCGAAGGGGGCGATGAAGGCGAAGGCATCCCCCACGCCGTTGACCGTGAGGAGGCCGGTGGGCGCTTCGGTGAGCCGGACATCGGCGAGGACGATGGAGCGGATCACGGACCTGCCGGGGAACGGGAGCCCGAGCGCCTCGCGCACGGCGCTGCGCACTCCGTCGGTGCCCACGGCGTAGCGGGCCGAGAGCGTGCTCCGCGTCCCGTCGGCGCTCTCCACCTCGGCGGTGACCGCGTCGGCGGACTGGCGCAGGTCCGTCAGCCTCGTGCCGTACCGGAAGTCCACGCCCGCGGACAGCGCGCGGCGCTTCAGCAGGCTCTCGACCTCGTACTGCGGGGTGATCAGGAGAAAGGGAAAGCGGGACGTGAGCCGGGACAGGTCGAGCGAGAGGCGGCCGAAGAGCCGCATCCCGGTGAGGACGGAGCCTGTCTTGACCAGTTCGTCGGCGAGGCCGCGGGTGTCGAGCGCTTCGAGAGTGCGGGCGTGGACGGCGAAGGCGCGCGTCATGTTGCCGGTGCTCTGCGGGCGGCGCTCGACGACGGTGACCGACAGACCGCGTGCGGCGAGGTCGCCGGCGAGCAGCATTCCGGTGGGTCCCGCACCCACGACGAGTACATCGACGGTGTCGGGGGCGTCGGGGGTGGAGTCGGTGTTCGTGCGGGTGCTGGGCTTGCTGGTCATGGCGGCCTCCTGAAGCCGTTTGCCAACGGTCATCCGATACCAACAGTTGTTTGCCAACGGATGTGGGTCAACGCTTGTTGGTAAATGTAGAGCCGACGCCACTGGCACGTCAACACCTGTTGGCCTACGATTGTTGGTATGACGACGAAAGCCCGCGAAGCCCCCCGCCGCTCGGACGCGACGAAGGCCGCGATCCTCGAAGCCGCCCGTGAGCGGTTCGCCGCCGATGGCTATGAGCGCGCCACCATCCGGGCCATCGCGCGCGACGCGAACATCGACCCGTCGATGGTGATGCGCTACTACGGCAACAAGGAAGGGCTGTTCGCGGCCGCGTCCGTGATCGACCTGCGGGTGCCGGAGCTCGGGGCGCTGCCCGGGAAGCACATCGGGGCCGTGCTGGTCGCGCACTTCCTGGACCGCTGGGAGCAGGACGACGTGCTGACGGCTCTGCTCAGGGTCGGCGTCACCAATGACGCGGGGGCCGAGCGCATGCGGGCCGTCTTCGCGGAGCAGCTCGGTCCGATAGCTGCCGGTGTCTGCCCGGTCCCCGCCGAGGCCCCGCGCCGCGCGGCGCTCGTCGCGTCCCAGATCCTCGGGATGGCGCTCGCCCGCTACGTCCTGCGCGTCGCGCCCGCTGTCTCGATGCCTCGTGACGAGGTGATCGCCTGGCTCGCGCCCACCGTCCAGCGCTATCTGACCGCCGAGCAGCCGTAGTGAGTGCGGCGGTCCGGGCCTGCGGGGATGACGCAGGGGCAGTGTCTGCTTCGTACACTCTGTGCATGCCGCAGAAGCCCCCGGTCCGGCGCAGTGCTCTGCTGGCCGAGCTGTCCACCGAGTCGCGCCGCTACATGGCCGCGTACGCCCTCTTCAATCAGACCGTCGCCGACCACCTGCGGATCCACCCCACCGATCTGCAGTGCCTCAACCTGCTCAGCCTCGAAGCGCAACCCGTCACCACGGGACGTATCGCGGAGCTGACCGGGCTCACCACCGGGTCGGCGACCCGGCTCGTCGACCGGCTGGAACGCGCCGGTTATGTGACGCGCGAGCGCGACACGGCGGACCGGCGGCGGGTGCTCGTCGCGACCGTGCCGGAGCGGATGGCGGAGTTCGGCGCCGTCTGGGAGAGGCTGAGTCGGGACTGGGCGGCGATGTTCGAGGCGTACGACGACGACGAGGTGGCACTTCTCATCGCTCATATGCGGCGGACGGTCGAGCTCGGTGCGGGCCAGATCGCGCGGCTGCGGAGCGGGGAGTTCGATGCGGCACAGGGCGGGGCATAGGGCGATTCGTCAGGTGTGCCGTGCGGATCGCGTCCGGCCGCGCCCCGCCGGACGGCCCTACCGGACCGGGCCGGTCTGATCCCTGGTTCCGAACTCGTGCACCGCGTCGGCGACGATCGTCTCCAGGTGGGAGTGGTGGGCGCCGCGCCAGTACACCCGACCGCACTCCGTGCACTGCGCGAAGACGTCGTACGACTGCCGTGTGCCGTGCTCCAGCTGATCCCGGACGGATTCCTTGTCCGCGTCGGTCAGCGGTCCGTTGCAGGCCGTGCACCGGGTCCACGGGGCCAGTTCCGGTGTGAACCGCTCCAGCACGTCCCGCAGCTGGTCGTCCGGACGATCGCTGTAGATGTACGCCCCAGCCCAGATCTCCCGCCGCCTCAGCAGTCCCCGGTCCCGGGAGAGAAGGACCCGCTGCTCCTTCGCCGACAGGGCGGCCAGCGCCGGGTCGCCGAGGTCCTCGCTCTCGTACGCGGCGTCGACGCCCAGCAGCCGCAGCCGCCGGGCGAGCGTGCCGAGGTGGACGTCGAGCAGGAAGCGCAGTGGCGCGCCCTCGACGCGCTGGGGTCGCGCCACCGCGCGCACCTCCACCAGTTCGCCCGCCCCCGGGATGTGCGAGACGGGGACGGGGCGGCCGTCCACGAGCAGTTGGCCGGCCTCGGTGAGCGGGACGCCGAGCGATTCCACGACATGGCCGAGCGTCGAGGCTCCGTCGGTGGTCACTGACGTGCGTCCGTTGCGGCGTTCATGGGCAACGAAGAGCCACAGTTCAGGGGCGACTTCGAGGTGGATCTCCGGTCCGTTCACGTCGTCAGCATGCCACCGGGCGGTCTGTGTGAGCCAGGGAATACATGGACGTGGGGCAGCAGGAGGGGGGTGGGTCGGCTCAGGCGCGGAACGCGTCCGCATGCTCCTCGGCCCAGGCGGCGAACGTACGGGCCGGGTGGCCGGTCAGCTTCTCGGTCTCGCCGGTCACCTCGGCCGGTGAACCGTCCGTGGATGCCCAGTAACTGAGCAGTCCCTCGGCGACCTCCTCGGGGATGTGCGGGACCACGGATTCCTTCCAGGCCTCCCGGCTCACGGCGTTGACCGTGACGGGGCGCCCCGAGGTTGTTGCCAGCAGGCCGATCTGTTCGGCGGCTGTGAGCGATTGGGGACCGGTCAGGTGGTACGCCGCGCCCTGCAGCCGGTGCTCGGTGAGGACCGCGAGGGCGGCCTCGGCGATGTCCGCCTCATGGATCGGACTGGTGTGGCTGCACGGGTAGGGCAGGTCCACGGCGCCGTGACTCCGTACCGCCGCGGACCACTGGTACGCGTTGGTCGCGAAGGCGCCCGGGCGCAGGAAGGTCGTGGTGAGCGGCGAGGCGGCGAGCGCCTGCTCGACCGTGTGGTGGGAGCGGGCGATCGGGTTCTCCTGCGCGTCCGGGTCGAGTACCGAGCTGGAGGAGAGCAGCACGATGTGCCGGACTCCGGCTGCCTCCGCCCGGGTGAGGAACGAGTCGATCCCGGCAGGTTCGGCGTACAGGAAGACGGAGTCGACGCCGTCCAGCGCGGGGGCGAAGGTGGCGGGATCGGTGAGATCGCACGCCACGGCCGGTACTCCGGCGGGCGGGTCGAGCCGGGCGGGGTCACGAGAGGCGGCGCGCACGGCGTGGCCGCCGCGGTGCAGGAGTGAAACGAGTGCGGAACCGACACGGCCGCGGCTTCCGGTGACGAGAGTGAGCATGACGGGGTGAGCTCCTTCAGTTATTTTGTGCGTAACACATAAGCTGCGCAGCGCAGATAAATATCCATGAGGGGGGCCCGCCCGTCAAACGTTTTGGGCGGGCCCGCGGGTGGCGCCGGGCTGAGCGCCGCCGGTTACGGCACGACGCGGTAGTGCGTGGTGATGCGGCCACCCGCGCCCGGGTCGCCCTCGTCCAGAACGTGGAAGGCGACCCCGGGCGGCGCCTCCGGATCGATCAGCCCCTCGCCGCTCTCCCACGGCAGCCGCAGCGTCGACACGACTCCGGGTGCCACGAGCAGAGGCCGCCCGGCGAAGGTCGATGCCATCGGGGTGTGGGCGTGGCCGGTCAGGATCGCCGGGACGTTGACGACGGGGCGCTCGGCGAGGAGTTGGGCGAACCGTGCCGCGTTGGTCAGGTTCGTCGAGTCCAGGTACGGGTGGTGGACGGCGGCCGGGGGGTGGTGGAACGCAGGAATGGCCGGGGTGTCGCCCAGCTCGTCGAGCGTGCGCGCGAGCCACTCCAGGGTCTCGTCGTCGAACCGGCCCGGGTCCTCGCCGGGGATCGTCGAGTCGCAGAGCAGCAGGGCGTAACCGGCCACGTGGTGCAGCCGGTTGATGGGCGCGGTGCCGTCGCCCGTCCCCTCTCCCTCTTCGTCGGCCAGCAGGACCTTGCGGTACGCGGACCGGTCGTCATGATTGCCGGGGCACGGGAGGGCGGGCGCGGTCAGCGCGGCCAGCAGGCGGGCCGCCTCGGCGTACTCCTCGGGTGCGCCGTGGTCCGCGATGTCGCCGGTGACCAGGACCGCGTCCGGCTGCCGGGCCAGGGAGTTGAGGTAGTTCACCACCCTGCTCGCGCGGTCCGTGGCACGGGCCGTTCCGTCGAGATGCAGATCGCTGATGTGCGCCAGCAGCATCGGGTCCCCCCGTCGCTCGGTGAAGCGGTTCTCGTGGTTGATGGGCCATCGACCATGAGAATGGCTGCCGGATCCCCCTCGCAAGCCCCGGGGCTGCGCCTACAGTTCCCGCATGAAGATCACGGACCTCGAACCCGGCGACCCCCGACTGGCCACGGACCTTCTCCCCGTGCTGCGCGAACTCCGTCCGCATCTGACGGAGGACCTCTTCCGCGAGGTGTACGACAAGGGGTACCCGCAGGGGCTCCGCTTCACCGCCGTCCACGACGGCGACGGCGCATGCGTGGGCGCGGCCGGATGGCGGATCGTCGACAACACCAGCCAGATCCGCAAGCTGTACGTCGACGATCTGGTCACCGCCGAGCACGCCCGGTCCACCGGTGTCGGCCGCCGGCTGCTGGGGTATCTGGAGCAGCGCGCCCGGGAGGCCGGCTGCCTGGACCTGAGTCTGGACTCGGGCACCCAGCGCACCGATGCCCACCGCTTCTATCTGCGGGAGCGGCTGGACATCGTCGCGTTCAGCTTCAGCAAGCCTCTGGCCCGGAATTCGGACTGAGCCCGGGGCCGGGCCCGGAACCGAGCTCCGGAGTGAGGTCCAGTCGCCAGTCGTTCGTCAGCAGCGCATGGCCGGGCGGGTACTCGAAGTCGCACTCGCCGATCAGGATGAAGCCCACCCTGCGGCACACCGCGTTCGACGCGCCGTTGTCGACGGACGGGTAGGCGTGCAGATAGCGGTGCTTGTGCTCGGCCCGCGCCTGCTCGACGACGGCCCTGGTCGCGGCCGTGGCGATGCCCCGCCCCTGGTGGCCGGCGAGGACGGCCCATCCCGTCTCGTACACCTCCTGGCCCTGCCAGGTGCGCTCCCAGAATCCGATCGTCCCCACGGCCTCGCCCCTGCTTCCGTCGGTCAGGGTGATCCGGAACATCCTGCCCCGGCCCGTGCGGTCCGCGCTCATCTCCACATAGCGGCCGTGGCGCACCATGAGCTGCTCCTCCGACTCCGGGCCGCCCAGATGATCCATCAGTTCCGGCGCGTTGACTCGGCGCAGGAGCTCCAGGTCGCCGTCCGACCAGGGCTCGATCCGTACGGGAGACGCGGATGACGAGGGAGTGTGCTCCATGCGCCAACAGTAGGGCGCGGCAATGACAATCAGCGCCCGGCGAGTGCCGTCGGCGGCACTCCGAGCGTCGTCGTGAAGTCCCTGACCAGGTGCGCCTGGTCGCTGTAACCGAGTTCCGCCGCGAGCGTGGCCCAGTCCACCTCGGGGTCGGTCTCGGCGCGTTCCAGCGCCTCGTGGATGCGGTAGCGCAGGATGACCCATTTGGGGCCGACGCCCACATAGGTCGCGAAGAGCCGCTGCAGCGACCTCGCCGACAGCCCTTCGGTGCGGGCGAGTTCGTCGACGCGGCGGATCGTACGGTCGGTGCGGACGCGCTCGACCAGCGCCATCACGCGCTCGGCCTGCGGGTCGGGTTCCGGGGCGAGCGCCAGCAGGTACGCGTCCAGCGCCGCGACCCGTGCGTCCTCCTCGGCCGGGTCCAGCACGGCCGCCACGGGCGCGGGTACGGCGAGGACCTCGTCCGCCACGAGCCGGCGGCCCGACCACCGCGACACCGGGTGGTCCGGTGCGAAGGGCCGGAAGCCGCCCGGCCGGAACTTCACCCCGCAGACCCGTCCCCGGCCCTCCAGTTTCTGGCTGAACAGCTGGAGCCCGATGCCCGCGACCTCCGCGAAGGGGGGTTCGCCGACGCTCTCGTAGCGCTGGAAGACCAGGTTCACCGAAGGGTGCGGCACCACGTGCGAGACGTACGGCTCCGGCAGGTCCCAGTCGATCAGCCAGTAGTTCGCCACCTGCGTCCGCAGCCCGGGGGCGGGCTCGCGTCGGCGGAAGTGCACGTGCGAGAAGAGTTCGTGGGCGTCGACGATGCCGCGGTAGTCGCGTCGAGGACCTGACATGGCGGCGATCCTATGCCGCACAAAAGTTCGAGTCATCTGTGCCGCGTTTCTTCAAGAAGCGGGCGATCGCCGGATGCACGGTTGAAGCATGAAGAAGATCAGTGACTTGCTGGACGTGGCCGCACAGCGGGCGATTCCCGTGGTGCGCGGGATCGACGACGGCCAACTGGGCGATCCCACGCCGTGCACGGAGTACGACGTACGGGCCCTGGTCGATCATCTCTTCCAGGTGGTCGTCAACTTCCAGGCCCTGGCGGCCAGGGAGGAGCCGGACTTCGGCGCGAGGCCGACCGCGGTCACCGGCGACTGGCGCAGCCGCTTCGGCGAGGAGACGGCCGAGTTGGTGGCGGCGTGGGGCGCGCCGGGTGCGGACGAGGGGACCGCGGGTTCCATGGGGTTCCCCGCCAGAACCGTCGCACAGATGGTGCTGGGCGATCTGACCGTGCACGCATGGGACCTGGCGCGCGCCACCGGGCAGGAATTCGTTCCGGACGAGGCCGTGGTGCGTGAACTCGGGCCCGGTATCGCCGACATGGCGCCGAACGCACGGAAGGCGAAGGTGTACGGCGAACCCTTTCCCGTGCCGGACAGTGCTAGCCCCTTTGAGCGGATGCTGGGTATGACCGGCCGCGACCCGGCCTGGCAGCCGCCCCGGGCGTGACCCCGGGGACGCCCGGGGCGCTCGCGGCGCCGATGGTTTCCGTCGGCGTCGGCCTCTGTGCGGCCGGTTCCGGCGCTTCCGCGGCGCCGTAGAACGCACCGAGCGTCGCGTACGCCTCGTCGACGATCTCCGTCGCCGCCTCGGCCATCTCGCGCTCGGCGAGGCGGGCCGCCTGATGGGTGTACGGCGACGGCGGCGCCGGGTGCCGGCGCCGCCACCAGTTCTCGCACCCTGCGTAGATCCCCCCGGCGAAGACCAGCAGGGGGATGGACAGGGCCAGCAGCGTGTCACCCATGGCGGACCTCCTCGATGTCGATGCCCCGTATATGCCCACGTGGGCAGTACGGGCTGCATCGGCATGTCCGGCAGGCGGGCTGAAGATTAGTCTTCGGCCAATGAATGGCCGGATGTGGGCGTCAATCGGACACCCTCGGGTTGTCCGGAGTCCACACGTGCAGGGCATCCCCGTCCCTGGACACCGTGTACCAGGTGCCGTCGCCGAGCGCCGTGGGCGTGCCGCAGACCGGGAAAGGGTACGCGATCTGCCCGGCAGGCCGCATTCCCGCCGTCTCCAGCAGCCAGTGCCGGACCGGGCCGAACTCCTCCTCCTGGTCCGTACTGGTGATCGCCGTCTCCCGGTCCAGGAAGCCGCACTCGTAGTCCCACATCACCTCGTCGGCCTCACAGTCGTCCGGATCCGCGTCGGGATGACGGGGCACGGCGTCCTCCGCATGCAGTTCGGCCACCACCTCGCCGTCCGCGACCCGGTGCAGGGCGAGCGAGTCCAGGTCGTGGGCCACGGTCAGGAAGTACTCACCGGTGGGGCTCACCGACGTCAGGATCCGCTCCTGCTCGCCGAACTGCTCCACGGAGAGCTCCACCCCGTCCCACCGCCCCCACAGCAGCGGTGCCCCGTCCTGGCCCTCGCCGACGCTCAACCCCATCTGTGCCGGATCCGGGTGCGGTACGTGCTCCGAGCCCGCGGCCACGGTCTCCGCGTCCGCCCGGCCCAGCACCCGCCCGTCGGCGGCATCGATGACCAGCCACTCGTCGAGCGCCTCCGGATCCGGGCCGGCCGAGGCGACGGGGCCGCGGACATGGGCCCACACGAGCGACCCGTCCGCCGAGAACACTGCCGAGCCGCTGTCCGCGTACAGGTGCGCCTTGTCGTCCGCGTACTCCTCGTACGACTCGTGCAGCACGCGGCAGCCGCCCTCCCAGCAGCCGTGCCGCACCTCCCAGCGCACCACGCCCGCCGGATCGACGGCGCGCACCGCATGCACCCCCGCGAAGACCGCGAGCTCCCCGCCCGGCGCCACCGTGAACGTACCGAAACGGCGCGGCCACGGCGCCGGGAAGCGGGTCCGCGGGACGGACCCGTCGTCCAGCCCGACGGCGACCGCCTCGACATCGCCCCGCTGTATCAGCAGCCGCCGGTCCGGCCACCGCAGAACGGACGGGGCGTACGCGGCGTCGCGCTCCCGGTCCAGGGGCGCGGTGAATGTGGCGACAAGACGCGCGGTTACGGCGCTGGTGATCATGGTTCCCCTCCCGAACGTGCAGCCTGCGGCGTGCACCAGAACAGGGGAGAACCGTAGAGCCCATGGGTGACAGCCGGGCTACGGGGTGGGGTCGGGACCGGCTCGGGGCGGTCGGGACGTGCGGGAACCCCAGCTCAGGGCCGGACCGGGCAGTACGCCCGATGCCCCGCGTCAGCAGAAGATGGCTGAAATCCTCCGCAGGAAACGCGGCATCCGGGGTGGTCGGCCGCCGAAGTCCGCGCCGGTCGACCACCGCGAGCGGCACGCGGTGGAATGCGGTGTCAACTGCCTCAAGAGGCATCTGGCCGTGGCCACGAGGTACGACAAGTCGGCGGTCCGCTCCGAGGAGACGTCCTCGTGGTGGCCATCAACGAGTGGCTGTGACCAGCGCATTCAACGCACACCCTAGTCGGCCAGCGAGATCGCCAGCTTCTCCAGCGCCACCATCTGCTCCTGCATGCCGGTCTCCATGCCGGACTGGATGATCGCGTCGCGGACGGTGCGGTCCGGCACCTCGGTGAGCATCCACAGTGACGTGCGACCGTCCTTCTCGGTGAAGACGGCGGTGTTCACCGCGGCGTTCTTCTCCGCCTCCTCCGGGGTCATTCCCGGCGCACCCTCGAATACCTCGGTCCAGACGATCCGCTCCTCGGGAACGATCTCGCGGTACTCGCCGTGGAAGGCGACCTCGAATCCGCCGTTCGCCGTCATGACGTACCGCCACTTGCCGCCGACACGGAAGTCCATCTCGACCGTGTCCATCGTGCCGCGCTCGCCGCACCACCAGCGCTTGACCAGTTCGGGCGTGGTCCACGCCCGGTAGACCAGTCGGCGGGGCGCGTCGAAGTCCCGGGTGATGAGGATCTGGTCGTCCGCAGGCAGGGTGAGGGTCGCGGTGCAGTTGCTGGTCATGGTCTGTTCTCCGTTCTCTCGTCGTGGTGCTCTTGTCGCCCCAGGTCCTCGATGACGGCGTCCAGCCGGTCGAACCGCGCCGACCAGAACCGCTCGTATCTCCCGACCCAGTCGTGGATCGGCTTCAGCGCCTCGGCGTTGAGCCGGTAGAGCCGGTGTCGGCCGTCCTCCCGGACGTCCACGGCACCGACGTCCCGCAGGACGCGCAGGTGCTTGGAGACCTGCGGCTGCGTCAGCCCAAGCTCCTCGACCAGGGCGGTGACGGTGTGTTCACCGCCGGCCAGGACGTCGAGGATCCGCCGGCGCTGCGGTTCCGCCACGGCGTTGAACGCGTCTGCTGTCGTCGAGGCCCGTGCCATGGCAGCATCGTATGCCGATATGGGAATACGTCAAGCCTGCCACGCTGCTGTGGCGGCACGGGGCGTGTGTCAGGTCGCCGGGGATCCGGCAGGAGACGCAGGTCGCAGGCGTGCAGCGCTGCCTTGCAGCCACCTCCGACGGCGCCGGAGCACTTTCACGACACGCCCGCCACGCGGAAGCAGAGGCCGACAATCGCGCTGCCGAGGTGGATGTCGAACTCCGGCGCGGCTCCTACGCCGTCCCTGCCGGGGTGAAACAGACGCTCGGCGCCTACGCGCAGAAGTGGCTCGACGCGAACTCCGTCGGCCCGACGACCGCGCTCCGCCATGAGGCGACCGTCCGCAACCACATCGTCGAGCACCTCGGCCGACATGAGCTGCGGTCCCTCGGCCGGCCCTCGGTCATCCACGAGGGCGGGGGTCCGGAAACTCCGCCCGAAATCATCGAAACCTCAGGTCAGGGCCAGACCAGGCAGTACGCCTGATGCCCCGCGTCATGCAGGCGGTGGCTGAAATCCTGCCACTCGTGCAGCAGTTGGTAGACGTTGAACGCGTCGCGCGGGCCGCCGCGGTCCGGGACCGTGGACCAGATGAAGGCCGCGGCGCCGACCGACTCCTCGCCGACGCCGCGCAGCGGGTCGACGACCGTCATGGGGAGTTTGACCACGGCGTAGTCCGGATGCAGGACGACCAGTTCCAGTGGGGGGACCCTGTGCAGGGGTATGCCCTGGATGCCGGTGAGGACCATGGCCGCCACCGTCTCCGGTTTGATCTTGGTGAACATGCCGCCCATGCCCAGCTCGTCGCCGCCGAGCTCCTCGGGGCGCATGGAAATGGGCACCCGCGCGGCCGTGGCCCCGTCGGGGGCCCCGAAATATTTGTAGGTCACCCCCACCCGGCCACCACTCCCGCTTCCGGACTGCGCACTGCCGGCCTGAATGCCCTGCCGACGCTCGGCCTCACGCCGGTGCCGACCTCGGCGGGCAGGCTCGGGCCCCAGGTCGTCGGTCCCTTCGCCCACTTCGCCACCGCGATGCATATCTCATCCATCCGACTACTACTTAGGAGACACAGCCCCCGCCGCGCAACCCGATCATCGTGCCAGTGACCTCCCCCACGGGCGTGGTGTGAAACACCTGTCCGCAAGACCGCCGGAGGCTCTGACACCATGGCTTGTGTGAGCTTTCCCTATGACGCCCCAGTTTTGCAGACGAGAGAGGGCTGACGTCCTTTCGTCATACGAGGAGATCACGCTTCCTGCTCATTGGCGGCCGGATTTCCGGCCCGGCCCCCCGACCTTCCGAATCGCAGATCAGGACCAAAGTGCCGTATTCATACGAAGCCCCAGTTTCGCAGACGCTTTTCGACCGTGCGTCCCTCGTGACGCCCGGTGGCGTGAACTCTCCCGTACGTGCCTTCCGGGCCGTGGGCGGTACGCCCCGCTTCATGGTGTCCGGTACCGGTCCGTACCTCACCGATGCCGACGGCCGTGAGTACGTCGACCTCGTGTGCTCGTGGGGGCCGATGATCCTCGGCCACTCCCACCCCGAGGTCATCGCCGCAGTCCAGGAGGCTGTCGCCCGCGGCACCTCGTTCGGTACGCCCGGTGAGGGCGAGGTCGCGCTCGCCGAGGAGATCGTGGCCCGGATCGAGCCCGTGGAGCAGGTGCGGCTGGTGTCCTCCGGCACCGAGGCGACCATGTCCGCGATCCGGCTGGCCCGCGGGTTCACCGGCCGGGCGAAGGTCGTGAAGTTCGCCGGCTGCTACCACGGGCACGTCGACGCGCTGCTTGCCGCCGCCGGGTCCGGGGTCGCGACCTTCGGCCTGCCGGACACTCCGGGCGTCACCGGCGCGCAGGCAGGCGACACGATCGTGCTGCCGTACAACGACCTGGAGGCCGTGCGGGCCGCGTTCGCCGCGCACCCCGGTGAGATCGCCTGTGTGATCACCGAGGCCTCGCCCGGCAACATGGGCGTGGTGCCGCCGCTGGACGGTTTCAACGCCGGGCTCAAGGAGCTCTGCGCCGAGGGCGGTGCGCTGTACATCTCCGACGAGGTCATGACCGGATTCCGTACCTCGAGGGCCGGCTGGTTCGGCATCGACGGCGTGCGGCCCGACCTGATGACCTTCGGCAAGGTCATGGGCGGGGGTTTCCCGGCCGCGGCCTTCGGCGGGCGCGCCGATGTGATGGCGCACCTCGCCCCGGTCGGCCCCGTGTACCAGGCGGGCACCCTCTCCGGAAACCCGATCGCCACCGCCGCCGGTCTCGCCCAGCTGCGGCTGCTCGACGACGCGGCGTACACGAAGGTCGACGCGGTCTCCGCGGAGATCCGGTCCCTGGTGAGCGAGGCGTTCACCAAGGAGGGCGTCGCGCACACGGTGTCCGCGGCGAGCAACATGTTCTCCGTGTTCTTCACGGACCAGCCGGTGCGTAACTACGAGGACGCCAAGAAGCAGGAAGCTTTCCGCTTCACCGCCTTCTTCCACTCGATGCTGTCGCAGGGCGTCTATCTGCCCCCGTCCGCGTTCGAGTCCTGGTTCGTCTCCACCGCCCACGACACGCAGGCCGTCGAGCGGATCGCCGCCGCCCTGCCCGCCGCTGCCCGCGCCGCCTCGGAGGCCACCGCATGAGCGAGACCAGCAGTACCGGCTCCGCAGACACTGCGCGCAAGGACATCACGGTCGTCCATCTGATGCGGCACGGGGAGGTGCACAACCCCGAGGGCGTGCTCTACGGACGCCGTCCCGGCTACCACCTCTCCGAGCTCGGCCGGCAGATGGCCGACCGGGTGGCCGAGCACCTGGAGAAGCGCGACATCACCCATGTCGTCGCCTCCCCGCTGGAGCGCGCCCAGGAGACGGCGACGCCGATCGCCAAGTCGCACGGCGTGGACCTGGCCACCGACGAGCGGCTGATCGAGGCGGCCAATGTCTTCGAGGGCAAGACCTTCGGGGTCGGCGACGGTGCGCTGCGCAAGCCGGACAACTGGAAGCACCTCACCAACCCCTTCCGCCCGTCCTGGGGCGAGCCGTACATCGAGCAGGTCGTACGGATGATGGGCGCCCTCGACGCCGCGCGCGACGCGGCCCGCGGGCACGAGGCGGTCTGCGTCAGCCACCAGCTGCCGATCTGGATCGTCCGGAGCTTCGTCGAGCGACGGCGGCTCTGGCACGACCCGCGCAAGCGGCAGTGCACGCTGGCCTCGCTGACCAGCTTCACGTATCAGGGCGACAAGATCGTCTCGGTCGGCTACACCGAGCCGGCCCGCGATCTGGTTCCCGCGCACCTGCTGGCCGGTGCGAAGCCGGCGAAGGGGAAGTCCAAGGCGTTCGGCGCGTAGCCGGGACCTCTCGACCCGCACGGGCCCCTGCCGATGTGTCGGCCGGGGCCCGTGGTGCGTTCGGGTCAGGAACAAGGTCAGGTCAGGAGTGGGGTCTGGTCACGTAAAGAAACTTATGATAATCGGCGGAACCGTCGCGTTGTTTTGTCCATCTAAGCCTTCGCCAGTTTGTACGGACTTGAGTCAGAACGACCGCAGATGGGGACGTCATGCGCGACATCAGCCGAAGGAGTTTGCTCGGAGCGGGACTTGGGGCTGCGGCTGCGATCGGGGTGGCGGGTTGCGGCTCGTCCGACCGCTCCACGGCGGGGCGGCCACGCCCCGGCAGGGGGGACGCGGGGGCGGACGGGAAAGCCAAGGGCGGCGGGGAGAAGGACGCCAGGGAGATCGGTGACGGTTCCACCGCGGACACCGGGAAGCAGCCGCACCAGCCTTCCGCGCCGGTCCCGCTCGAACCCGGAGAGACCCCGCCGCAGTTCGTGATCTTTTCCTGGGACGGGGCGGGCGAGCTCGGCACAGGGCTGTTTCCGCGTTTTCTCGAACTCGCCAAGGAGCACGACGCGTCGATGACCTTCTTCCTCTCCGGGCTCTATCTGCTGCCCGAGTCGAAGAAATTCCGGTACCGACCGCCGAACAACGAAATCGGCGCCTCCGACATCGGCTATCTCACCGACGGCCATATAAGGGAGACGCTGAAGAACATTCGTCGGGCCTGGCTCGAGGGGCATGAGATCGGCACGCACTTCAACGGGCACTTCTGTGCCGGGTCCGGATCGGTCGCCGACTGGACGGCCGATCAGTGGCGGAGCGAAATCGATCAGGCCGTCTCCTTCGTCACCGAATGGCGCACCAACACCGGCTGGACCGATCTCGACCCGCTGCCCTTCGACTACCGCAAGGAACTCGTCGGCGGCCGCACCCCCTGTCTGCTCGGCCAGAACAATCTGCTGCCCGCCGCGCGCCGACTGGGCTGGCGCTACGACGCGAGCTCGCCCGGCGGCACCCAGATCTGGCCCACGAAGCGCCAGGGCATATGGGACCTTCCGCTGCAGGGCATGCCGTTCCCCGGGCACACCTTCGAAGTGCTGTCGATGGACTACAACATCCTGGCGAACCAGTCACGGAACACCACCCGGGGAATGCCGTCGCGCTATCCGGAATGGCGCACCCAGGCCACTCAGTCGTACCTCGCCGCATTCAACCGTGCGTACGGGTCGAATCGCGCACCCTTCTACATCGGCAACCACTTCGAGGAGTGGAACGGCGGCATCTATATGGATGCGGCCGAGGAGACCCTCAAGAGGATCGCGGGGAAGCCGGATGTGCGGCTCGTCTCCTTCCGGCAGTTCGTCGACTGGCTCGACGTCCAGGATCCGGCCGTGCTCGCGAAGCTCCGTACGCTGGAGGTCGGCCAGTCGCCCGACGGTGGCTGGAACTCCTTCTTTAAACGGGCCTGACAACGGGCTTTACGGGCACCGAGGGGGGTGCGCAAGATCCCCGAAACAGTCATGCGAAACTTTTCACATGAGCTCTGGCCGCGCACCCCGACGCCGCTTCACCCTGCTCGCCGCCCCCGCAGCGGCCGCCGCACTGGCGCTGACCCTGACCGCCTGCGGCGGCGACGGCAACAAGGCCGGTGGTGGCGGCAATTCGCACTTCGTCACGGGCAGTGGCGGAATCTCCACCGTGGCCAGGGCGGACCGCCAGGAAGCGCCGAAGCTCGACGGAACGACACTGGACGGCAAGCCCCTCGACGTCGCCGACTACAAGGGCAAGGTCGTCGTGCTGAACGTATGGGGCTCGTGGTGCGGCCCCTGTCGGCTGGAGGCCAAGCACTTCGCGAAGGTGTCGAAGGAGACCGCGAGCCAGGGTGTCCAGTTCATCGGGATCAACACCCGGGACGCCGAGAAGGGCCCGGCGGTGAACTTCGAGAAGGACAACAGCATCACCTACCCGAGCTTGTTCGACCCGATCGGGAAGCTCATCCTGCGCTTCCCCAAGGGCACGCTGAACCCGCAGGCCATTCCTTCGACCGTGGTCATCGACCGGGACGGGAAGATTGCGGCCCGCACCCTCGTCGCCCTCGACGACGTCAAGCTCCACAAGATGATCGACCCGCTGATCGCGGAGAAGTGATTCCGTGCTCACCCTTGCCGCACTTCCGGGGCAGAACGAGACCGTGATGAACGGGGCGCTGTTCGTCGCCCTGCCCATTGCCGTACTCGGCGGGCTCGTCTCGTTCTTCTCGCCGTGCGTCCTGCCTCTCGTGCCCGGCTATCTCTCGTACGTCACCGGCGTCAGCGGCACCGATCTGGCGCAGGCCAGGCGGGGGCGCATGGTCGCGGGAGCCTCGCTCTTCGTGCTCGGCTTCACCGCCGTGTTCGTCTCCGGCGGCGCGCTCTTCGGCTTCTTCGGCCAGACGCTCCAGGCGCACAGCACCACGCTCTCCAAGGTCCTCGGTGTGCTGATGATCCTGATGGGGATCTTCTTCATGGGCCTGATGCCGTGGATGACCCAGCGCGAATTCCGTATCCACAGGAGGCCGGTGACCGGGCTGGCGGGCGCACCGCTGCTGGGCGCCCTCTTCGGGATCGGCTGGACCCCGTGCCTCGGTCCGACGCTCAGCTCGGTGAGCATCCTCGCGATGGACCAGGGCACCGCCGGACGCGGGGCGATACTGACCATCGCCTACTGCCTCGGGCTCGGTGTGCCCTTCGTGCTCGCCGCGGTCGCCTTCCGCAAGGCGCTTGGCGCGTTCGGCTGGGTCAAGCGCCACTACGCATGGGTCATGCGGATCGGCGGCGTCATGATGATCGTGACCGGGCTGCTCCTGCTGACCGGTGTGTGGAGCAGCATGATGCAGGAATTGCAGGGCTGGTCCAACGGCTTCACGGTGGGGATCTGAGTTCCATGAGCAACACCAATACCAACGCGGCCGAAGAGCGCGCGAACGAGCGTGAGCACGAGAGCCGGCAGGAGCGGGAGAACGCGGCCGAGCTCGGCGCGGCCGGCTCGCAGCTCTCCACCACCCCGCGCGAAGAGGCCCTGGCCACGCTGCCCGCCATGGGCGTCATCGGCTGGGCGCGCTGGTTCTGGCGCCAGCTCACCTCGATGCGGGTCGCGCTGATCCTGCTCTTCCTGCTCTCGCTCGGGGCCATCCCCGGCTCGCTGATCCCGCAGAACAGCGTGGACGAGCTGAAGGTGCAGACCTTCAAGGAAGCCCACACCACCGTCACGCCGATCTACGAGAAGCTCCAGTTCTTCGACGTCTACAGCTCGGTGTGGTTCTCCGCGATCTACATCCTGCTGTTCGTCTCCCTCATCGGCTGCATCGTGCCGCGCACCGGCCAGTTCGTCGGCCAGCTGCGCAGCCGGCCGCCGGGCGCCCCCAAGAGGCTGACCCGACTGCCCGCCTACACGACGTGGCGCACCGACGCCGAACCCGAGCAGGTCCGCGAGACCGCGCTCGCGATAATGCGCAAGCGGCGCTTCCGGGCGCACGTGGACGGTGATGCGGTCGCTGCGGAGAAGGGCTATCTGCGCGAGGCCGGGAACCTGGTGTTCCACATCGCGCTGATCGTCATGCTGGTGGCCTTCGCCACCGGGCAGCTCTTCAAGTCCGAGGGCGGCAAGCTGATCGTCCAGGGCGACGGCTTCTCCAACACGCTGACGCAGTACGACGACTTCAAGTCCGGTTCGCTGTACGACACCGACTCGCTCGCCCCGTTCAGCTTCACCCTCGACAAATTCGTCGGCACGTACGAACGCAAGGGCCCGCAGATCGGTACCCCCCGCAAGTACGAGGCCCACATCACGTACGCCGAGGGTGCGTACGGCAAGCCGAAGAAGACGGTCATCAAGGTCAACGAGCCGTTGGTGGTCGACGGCTCCAAGGTCTATCTGATCGGGCACGGCTACGCCCCGGTCGTCTCCGTCAAGGACGGCAGGGGCAAGGAGGTCTACAAGGCCGCCGTGCCGCTGCTGCCGATCGACTCGAATGTCACCTCGACCGGTGCGATCAAGGTGATGGACGGCTACAAGGACGGGACCGGCAAGAGGGACCAGCTGGGCTTCCAGGCGTTCTTCGTGCCGACGTTCGCGGGCAACGGCAAGGGGACGATGTTCTCCCAGTTCCCGGCCGCGGACTTCCCGGTACTGGCCCTCAACGGGTACCACGGCAGCCTCGGCGTCGACTCCGGACTGCCGCAGAACGTGTACCAGCTGAACACCTCGAAGATGGAGGCGTTCAAGGACAGCAAGGGCGACAAGCTGAAGCAGCGGCTGCTGCCCGGCGAGACGATGAAGCTGCCGGACGGCGCCGGATCGATCACCTTCGAAGGCATCGAGCAGTGGGCCAGCTTCCAGATCTCGCAGCAGCCCGCCAGCGGCTGGGCGCTCACCGGAGCCATCGCGGCCATCGCCGGTCTGGCCGGTTCGCTGTTCATCCAGCGGCGCCGGGTCTGGATCCGGGCTGTACGGGGAGCGGACGGCGTCACCGTCGTGGAGATGGCGGGGCTGGGCCGCAGCGAGTCCGCGAAGCTTCCCGAGGAGCTGGCCGATCTCGCGGTCACACTCCATGACATGGCGCCCACCGCGCCCGACGACGCATCTGCCGAAGCACTTTCCGAAGAACCTGCCGAAGGGGCTGAGAAGTGAATCTCGCCGCCGCAACCAACGAGAATCTGGCACACACCAGCAATGTGCTGATCTATTCGTCGATGGCCGTCTACACCCTGGCCTTCTTCGCGCACATCGCGGAGTGGGTGTTCGGCAGCCGCAGCAAGGTCGGCCGCACCGCCGCAGCGCTGACCGGGGACGGGGCCGCCGCCTCCTCGGCAAAGATCCAGGTCCAGGTCGCGCAGAAGGGTGGCGCCACCGCCGTACTGGACCGGCCGAAGATCATCACGAGGTCGGCCGCCGGCTCGCGGGACGTCCCGGACGGCCCCGGCGCCGCCGGTGGCACGTTCAAGGGCGACCTGTACGGGCGGATCGCGGTCTCCATGACCGTCGTCGCCTTCCTCGTCCAGGCCGGCGGTGTCATCGCCCGCGCGATGTCCGTGCAGCGTGCCCCCTGGGGCAACATGTACGAGTTCTCGATCACCTTCTCCACGGTGGCCGTCGCCGCGTACCTGATCCTGATGGCGCTGAAGAAGAACGTCCGCTGGATGGGCCTGCTGCTGGTCACCACCGTCCTGCTGGATCTCGGCATCGCGACCACGGTGCTGTACACCTCCAGCGACCAGCTGGTGCCCGCCCTGCACTCGTACTGGCTGTGGATCCACGTCTCCACCGCCATCATCTGCGGCGCCGTCTTCTACATCGGTGCGGTCGCCACGCTGCTCTACCTGTTCCGCGACAGCTACGAGAGCAAGCTGGCGAACGGCACCGAGCCCGGCTCCTTCGCCCAGTCCGTGCTGTCCCGGCTGCCCGCCGCGGCGACCCTCGACAAGTTCTCGTACCGCATCAACGCCGCCGTCTTCCCGCTCTGGACGTTCACGATCATCGCCGGCGCGATCTGGGCGGGCGACGCCTGGGGCCGCTACTGGGGCTGGGACCCCAAGGAGGTCTGGTCCTTCATCACCTGGGTCGCGTACGCCTGCTACCTGCACGCCCGCGCCACCGCAGGCTGGAAGGGCCGCAAGGCCGCCTACCTGGCGCTGATCGCGTTCGGCTGCTGGCTCTTCAACTACTACGGCGTGAACATCTTCGTCACCGGCAAGCACTCGTACGCCGGCGTCTGAACCGTTCCCGCGTACGGGTGCGGAACGCGCCCCACCGGGCCACGCTGGAACCATGACCGATGCACTCCCCGTGATCGAACGTGGTACCGCCGAGACCCACGGTGACCGCCACCTCCTGCGGTTCACGCTCCGGCTGCCCCACCCCGTCCCACGGGTGTGGGCAGCCGTTGCCAGTTCCGAGGGGCTGCGGGGCTGGCTCGCCGCCGCCGACCCGTTCGAGCCGCGCATCGGCGGGGCGATCACACTGCGCTGGCTGAACACCGACGCGGACGGGAACGCCACGGTCGCCTCCGGCACCGTCACCGCCTGGGACGTCGAGCGCGTCGCCGAATACACCCTCGAAGGGGTGCACGGCCGGATCCGCTTCCACCTGGAGCCGCCGCGCGGCGAACACGTGCTCCTGCGCTTCAGTAACGAGTTCCATGGCGACGACGCGCTGCGGCTGGACTGTCTGGCGGGCTGGCACAACCACTTCGAGTACCTGGTGGACGCCCTGGACGGGCATCGGGCCGACTGGTCACGGTGGACGCCGGCCCGGTGGCGGGAGCTGCGTGAGAGCTACGGCGCGGAGGACGGCGGCAAGCAGTTCTGAGACGGGGGCTTCCCCTCCGGCCAGGCGATCGCCACGAACCGCTGGGAGACGGTCGCCTGTCCGGAGGGGACCAGTTCCACCACCGGCACCGCCTTGTTGTACGGGTTGCCGTGGTTGTCCAGACAGATCCAGCCGCCGGCCCCCGACACCCGCAGCGACGCCTTCACCCGCGGCCACTGCTCACCCACGTCAGCCGGCTGCGGCAGCCGTTCGCGGTCCGGAGTGGCCTGCCGGATGGCGTGCACGGCCGTCGCCATCGCGTCGTGCGCGATGATCACCTGACCGTCGGTCAGATCGGCGTAACCGGTCGGGCCGATCGGACCCACCGGTTTCTTCCCGACCACCTCCAGCAGGTCCAGGGGTGAGACCTGTCGGACGCGCCGCAAGTCCGTCGTTGCCGAAGATCGCTTCGCGTCCGTACAGTTCTCTGTCCACAGCACCCCCAGTGCCGACGCCTGCCCGAACTGCCACACCGTCAACTTCAGGATATCGGGCGGGTGTTGGAGGGGAATGAGGATTTTCGAGCGCTATTCGGTACCGATGTCCTCGTTCCAGAGGTCGGGATGGTCGCGGATGAACTCCCGCATCAGGGTGATGCATTCGGGGTCGTCCAGCAGCACGACCTGGACGCCGTGCTCGGCCAGCCAGTCGTGGCCGCCGTGGAAGGTGGCGGCCTCGCCGATGACCACCCGGGAGATGCCGAACTGGCGGACCAGGCCGCTGCAGTACCAGCAGGGCGAGAGCGTGGTGACCATGGTCGTGCCGCGGTACGAACGCTGCCGGCCGGCCGCGCGGAAGGCGGCGGTCTCCGCGTGCATGGACGGATCTCCGTCCTGCACGCGGCGGTTGTGGCCCCGGCCGAGGAGCGTGCCGTCCGCGGCGTAGAGGGCCGCGCCGATGGGGATGCCGCCCTCGGCGAGGCCGGCGCGGGCCTCCGCGAGGGCGGTGGCGAGCATGGTCCTGTCGTTCATGCGCGTCCTGTCCTGGTGGTCGGTGCGCGGGGGCGGCGCCCCCGGCCGGCCGCTGTTCCCGGACCGCCGCTCATCCGCGTGGTGCACGCGGCCCTCGAAGCGCCAGGCCCCGCAGGAGCGGACAGCACGGCTGCCCCTGCGGGGCCGGCCGGGCCGGCTGTTGCATCCGTGAGCCTTTGCGCTACGAGGCGGGCGGAGCGGACTCCTCGGGACCGGCTCCGCTCTCCCGGCGCTTGAGCTCCTCCTCGCGGCGGCGCAGATCGGCCTCCCAGTCCTTGAGGAGCGACTCGTCCTTCTTGTTCTCTTCCTTCAGCGCCTTCAGGAAATCCGGATTGTCGTCCGGCGCCACCCACTCGTGGCGGTGATTGCGGTGCCATTCGGAGGGTGTACGGCCTCCGGCGGGCACCTGGCGCAGCTTGCCGGCGGCCAGCCACACGATCGGGCCGACGATCCAGAAGAGCAGGATGATGAAGACCCAGGCGATCTTCGGCAGGTGCTTGGCCTCGTCCTCCGGGGTGTTCAGACAGTCGATGAACGCGTAGATCGTCAGCGCCAGAGGCAGGAGATAGATCAAGGCCCGGAACATGGTGGAAGGGTCCCCCCACGGAGAGATGGCGGGGCACTGTCCCGCCCCGGTGACGGGCCCAGGGTAGCCCGTGGCCGATACTGGACCGCATGGCTTACGACGATCTTCGTTCCCTCCTCCGGGCGCTGGAGCGCGAGGGCGAGCTCAAGCGCATCAAGGCCGAGGTCGACCCCTACCTGGAGGTCGGCGAGATCGTCGACCGGGTGAACAAGGCGGGCGGGCCCGCGCTGCTCTTCGAGAACGTCAAGGGCTCATCGATGCCCCTGGCCATGAATGTCTTCGGGACCGACCGGCGGCTGCTGAAGGCGCTCGGGCTGAAGTCGTACGCCGATATCAGCGACAAGATCGGCGGCCTGCTGAAGCCGGAGCTGCCGCACGGCTTCGTCGGAGTGCGCGAGGCGTTCGGCAAGCTCGGCTCGATGGTGCACGTGCCGCCGAAGAAGGTGAAGTCGGACAGCGCCCCCGTGCAGGAGGTCGTCCTCACCGGCGACGACGTGGACCTGGACCGGCTGCCCGCACTCTTCACCTGGCCCGAGGACGGCGGCTCCTTCTTCAACCTGGGGCTCACCCACACCAAGCACCCGGAGACCGGCGTACGGAACCTGGGGCTCTACCGGCTCCAGCGCCACGACCGGCGCACCATCGGGATGCACTGGCAGATCCACAAGGACAGCCGCAACCACTACCAGGTCGCCGCCAAGCGTGGGGAGCGGCTGCCCGTCGCGATCGCGTTCGGTGCGCCGCCCGCGGTGACGTACGCGTCCACCGCCCCGCTGCCCGGGGACATCGACGAGTACCTGTTCGCCGGGTTCATCCAGGGCAAGCGGATCGAGATGGTCGACTGCAAGACCGTGCCGTTGCAGGTCCCGGCGCAGGCGGAGGTCGTCATCGAGGGGTGGCTGGAGCCCGGGAAGATGCTTCCCGAGGGGCCGTTCGGCGACCACACCGGGTTCTACACGCCGCAGGAACCGTTCCCCGCGCTGACCATCGACTGCGTGACCATGCGGAAGCGTCCGCTGCTCCAGTCGATCGTGGTGGGCCGGCCGCCGACCGAGGACGGGCCGCTAGGGCGGGCCACCGAGCGGTTCTTCCTGCCCCTGCTCAAGATCATCGTGCCGGACATCGTGGACTACCACCTGCCGGAGGCGGGCGGCTTCCACAACTGTGCGATCGTCTCGATCGACAAGAAGTATCCGAAGCACGCCCAGAAGGTGATGAGTGCCATCTGGGGCGCGCACATGATGTCGCTGACCAAACTGATCGTCGTCGTGGACTCCGACTGCGACGTCCACGATCTGCACGAGGTCGCCTGGCGGGCGCTCGGCAACACCGACTACGCCCGGGACCTCACCGTCACCGAAGGCCCGGTCGATCATCTCGACCACGCCTCCTACCAGCAGTTCTGGGGCGGCAAGGCGGGCATCGACGCGACGAAGAAGTGGCCCGAGGAGGGCTACACCCGGGACGGGGGCTGGCCGGACATGGTCGAGTCCGACCCGGAGACGGCGGCGAAGGTCGACCGCCGGTGGAAGGAGTACGGGCTGTGAGTGCGGCCGAAGCGACGCTGGGCCCCGGGCCCGCGCAACCGACCGGCAGGGTCAAGGCGTTCTTGCGGCTCGTGATGATCGAACACTCGGTCTTCGCGCTGCCCTTCGCCTACATCGCCTCGCTGACCGCGATGTTCCATCTCGACGAGAACATCCACTGGGTGCGCCTGCTGCTCGTCACCGTCGCGATGGTCGGGCTGCGGACATTCGCCATGGCCGCGAACCGGATCATCGACCGCGAGATCGACGCCCGTAATCCGCGTACCGCCGGCCGTGAGCTGGTCACCGGTGCCGTCTCCGTGAAGTCGGCGTGGACGGGCGCGCTCGTCGCGGTCGTCGTCTTCCTCGGCGCCGCCGCGCTGCTGAACCCGCTGTGCCTGGCGCTCGCGCCGATCGCCGTCGTGCCGATGGTCGTCTATCCGTACGGCAAGCGGTTCACCCACTACCCGCACGCCATCCTCGGCATCGCGCAGGCCATAGGGCCCATCGGTGCCTGGCTGGCGGTCACCGGCAGCTGGTCGTGGGACGCGGTGATACTCGGTCTCGCGGTCGGCGTCTGGATCGGTGGCTTTGATCTGATCTTCGCCTGCCAGGACGTCCAGGCGGACCGCGCGCACGGTGTGCTCTCGGTCCCGGCCCGCTTCGGGATCCCGGCCGCGCTGTGGGGGGCACGGGTCTGCCATGCGGTGACGACCGGGCTGCTGGTCTGGTTCGGTCTGGCGACGGATGCGGCGTTGTTCTACTGGGTCGGCATGGTGATCGTCGCCGTGGCGTTCGTGTACGAGCACCGCGTGGTGCGGCCGCACGATCTGTCCCGGCTGAACCGGGCGTTCTTCTCCGTCAACGGATTCATCGGGATCGCGCTGTTCGCATGTGCCCTGCTGGACCTGCTGGTGCGCGGCCTCACACCGTAAAGGCGGGGGGTACGGGGCGGGGGTTACGGCGCGGGCGGCGGAACGCGAACGCCGCGCCCACCCCTCCGGCCAGCCCGAACAGATGCCCCTGCCAGCTGATCCCGGAGTCGGTCGGCAGGACTCCCCACAGCAGCGAGCCGTAGACCGCGGCGATCACGACGCCCACCACGATGTCGAGCGGCCTCCGGTCGACGAAGCCGCGGACCAGCAGATAGCCGAAGAGGCCGAAGACCACGCCGGACGCGCCGAGCGTGACGGTGTGCGGTGGCGCGGTCAGCCAGACGCCGAGGCCGCTGACGACGATGACGGTCAGGACGACGGCGGCGAACCGGCGTATCCCGCCGAGGGCGGCGATGAAGCCGAGGATCAGCAGCGGGACGGTGTTGGAGGCGACATGCTCCCACCCGCTGTGCAGGAACGCGGCGGGCACGATGTCGAGGAGTTCGGCCGGCTCGCGCGGGGTGATGCCGTAGGTGTCGAGCGCTTGGCCGGTCGCCGTGTCGATGCCTTCGAGCACCCACAGCAGTGTGATCCAGCCCAGCATCAGTGCGCCGGCCGTCATCGCCCGCGCGGAGGTGCCTGTACGGGTACCGGTCATGGCCGCCCCCTGTCCTTGGCCTGTCCATGGCCGTCGACGGCCTGTCCTTCATCTGTCGGAACGCACGGAGCCCCTCGCTCGGTTCCGCAACTTCTGCGCCGGATAGGCTCGGGGGCGTGGAATCCGGGACTTCAGTGAGTCAGCAGCAGCGGCAGCCTTGGATTGTCGGGGTTTCGGGCGCTTCAGGTACACCATTCGCCGCCGCCGTGCTGCGTGGTCTGCTGGCCGCGGGCGAGAGCGTCGACCTGGTGGTGAGCCGGGCCTCGCGGCTGACGCTGCTGGACGAGACCGGGATCGCCTTCCGCGACGCACGCTGGCAGGAGGATCTGCGGAGCTGGCTGGCCCGCGGCGCGGACGGGAAGCCGCACACCTTCGAGGTGGGCGATGCGGAGCTCGACGGCGTACAGCACTGGGCGGCCGGCGATCTCGCGGCCGGGCCGTCCTCGGGGTCGTACCCGGCGAAGGGGATGCTGATCGTTCCCGCCTCTACGGCCTGTGTGGCCGGAGTGGCGCTCGGGCTCTCGAAGGATCTGCTGCAGCGGGCCGCGAGCGTGACGCTCAAGGAGCGGCGGAAGCTCGTTGTCGCGGTGCGCGAGACTCCGCTGAACGGTCAGACGCTGAAGCATCTGGTGACCCTGGACGAGGCGGGCGCCGTGGTGCTGCCCGCCTCTCCGGCGTTCTATGCGGGCGCGACGCACATCCAGGATCTGGTGGACTTCGTCGCGGGGCGGGTGCTGGACGCGGCAGGGGTGCCGCACCAGCTCTACCGCCGGTGGGAGGGGAAGCTCGGTGGCTCCCGCGACTGAGGCCGGGTTCGCCCCGGCGGGACTCAGCGCTTCTTCGGGGCGCGCGGGGTGCGGGTCTTGTCGATCCGGTGCGCGGCGGCGGGCTGGTGGGCACGCGAGCGGTTGGCCAGGTCCTGCAGCTCGCGCATCCGGGCGTAGGCCATCTCGATCGTGTACACGGTGTTCTCACTCCTGAGGATTCGAAAGCACTTCTTGGAATATCTGAAAGATTTACAGGGCGTGGGCTCTGTATGCCTTAGATTCTACACGTAGACTCGCGGTACTGCTGAACAATGGAAGGTTTCAGTCATATGGACGCGGTGGACAGGCAGCTCATCCAGGCCCTGAGGGAGAACGGCAGGGCCTCGTACGCCGAGCTGGGACGGCTCGTCGGGCTCTCCGGGCCCAGCGTCACCGACCGCATCAACCGGCTGGAAACCGCCGGTGTCATCACCGGGTACCGCGCCACCGTCGACGCCGCCTCGCTCGGGCTCGGGGTCACGGCCCTGATCGGCATCTCGCTCTCCGACGCTGCCGACCACGAGGACGTCGCGCGCCGGCTCAAGGACCTCGCGGAGATCGAGGACTGCTGGTTCATCGCGGGCGACGACTCGTTCATGCTCAAGGTGCGGGTCGGTGACGTCGACGGCCTGGAAAGGACCATCCGCCGGCTCAGCGGCACGAAGGGCGTCTCCCGGACCCGTACGACGATCGTGCTCTCCACCAAGTGGGAGAACCGGGTCGGGGAACTCCCCGAGGAGTCGTAGGCGTAACGTGGTGGAGCCCCCGGGTGACCGGGGGTTTCTGCCGGTGTCACGGTGGAATCCGGTGGAACGCACAGCACGTCAGAGACATCTGGGAGGCAGCCGCATGGATGTTGGGCTCAAGCGCGAGCTGGAGGAGAAGGTCCGCGCAGGGGAGCGGCTGACCCGTGAGGACGGCATCGCCCTCTACGAGTCGGACGACCTGGCCTGGCTCGGCGGCCTTGCCCACGAGGTGCGCACGCGCAAGAACGGTGACGTCGTGCACTTCAACGTCAACCGGCACCTCAACATGACGAACGTGTGCACCGCCTCGTGCGCGTACTGCTCGTTCCAGCGCAAGCCGGGCGAGAAGGACGCGTACACGATGCGCATCGAGGAGGCCGTCCGCCTCGCGAAGGCGATGGAGGGCGAGAATCTCACCGAGCTGCACATCGTCAACGGGCTGCACCCCACTCTCCCGTGGCGCTACTACCCGCGCTCCCTCAGCGCGCTGAAGGAAGCCCTGCCGCAGGTCTCCCTCAAGGCGTTCACCGCCACCGAGATCCACCACTTCGAGACCATCTCCGGGCTCTCCGCCTCCGAGATCCTCGACGAGCTGATCGAGGCCGGTCTGGAGTCGCTGACCGGTGGCGGCGCGGAGATCTTCGACTGGGAGGTCCGCCAGCACATCGTGGACCACGACACCCACTGGGAAGACTGGTCGCGCATCCACCGCCTCGCGCACGAGAAGGGTCTGAAGACCCCGGCGACGATGCTGTACGGGCACATCGAGGAGCCGCGTCACCGCGTCGACCATGTGCTGCGACTGCGCGAGCTGCAGGACGAGACCGGTGGCTTCCAGGTCTTCATCCCGCTCCGCTACCAGCACGACTTCGTGGACATGAAGGACGGCAAGGTCCGCAACAAGCTCCAGGCGCGGACGACGATGGCGACCGGCGCCGAGGCGCTGAAGACCTTCGCGGTCTCGCGTCTGCTCTTCGACAACGTCCCGCACGTCAAGGTCTTCTGGGTGATGCACGGCGTGCAGACCGCCCAGCTCGCGCTGCAGCACGGCGCGGACGACATGGACGGCTCGGTCGTCGAGTACAAGATCACGCACGACGCGGACAACTACGGCACGCCGAACAAGCTCGGCCGTGACGACCTGCTGGACCTGATCCGGGACGCGGGCTTCCGCCCCGTCGAGCGCAACACCCGGTACGAGATCATCCGCGAGTACCCGGGGCCGGACGCGGACCGTCGCGAGGCGCCGCAGCCGATGCGCGTCTGACGCCCGGCGCGTCCCTGCGTACCGCTCCGTGCGAAAGCCCCGGCCGCCGTCCCCGGCCGGGGCTTTCTCGCGTACTGGACGGTTCTTGGGCCACTCATTCGGTAATAGCTAATCTGCCGTCATGGCACTTACTTTTGAGCTCGACCCCAAGTTCGACGGCACGCTGCGGGACGGCATCATCGCGCTCTGGGTCGATGTCTCCAACGCGGGCGGAGCCGTCGGCTTCATACCGCCCGTCACCACCGAGGAGATCCGGCCCGAGCTGGTCAAGCATCTCGTCTCGATGGCCGAGGGGCGCACCCGGCTGCTGGTCGGGTACGACGAGGAGGGTGCCGTCGCCGCCACCGCCTTCCTCACCCACAACACGCACCGGCTGATGACCCACTGGCTCTGGATCTACACGGTGATGGTCCACCCCCGGCACCAGGGCAAGGGCTACGGCCGCGGTCTGATGTCCGCCGTGGCGGAGGCGGCCCGCGGGTTCGAGGGCATCGAGGCGATCCGGCTGACCTGCCGGGGCGGCACCGGCGCCGACCGTTTCTACATGTCGTGCGGTTACAAGGAGGTCGGACGGGTGCCGGGTGCGATCCGGGTCGCCGACGGGGACGACCGCGACGACATCATCATGCTGCTCCCGCTGGACTGACCACAGGGATCCTCCGACTGTTCCTGCCCGCCGAAGCGAACGATTTCGGGGCATGCTTCACTGGTCGGGCAGGATTGCCGTACCCAGAGAGAAGGCCAGCCGTGTCCGCTGCCAAGCCGAGCGCAACGATCCGGTACACCCTGATGCGCCTCAGCATCTTCGTCGGCTGCCTCGCCGTCGTCGCCGTGGCTGTCACCTACGGTCTGCTGCCCTCCGGGCTCGGCGGATCCAATGTCATGTGGATCATCCTGCTGGCCCTGCTTCTCTCCGCGCCCCTCAGCTACGTCCTGCTGCGCAAGCAGCGCGACGAGATGTCCGCGCAGATCGCCCCCAGGATCGACCGTGCCAAGGCGCGGCTGGCGGCGAACCAGGACCAGGAGGACGGCGTCGCGTAGCGAGGCGCGTGGAGCCCGTGAGGGCCGCGTGAGGGCCAGGTAAGGAATACGTAAGGTTCCTCACACCCGCAAAGATTTTCTTCGGAACCCCAGTACCGAGCTTCTCGCTCATGTACTGGGGTTTCGCCGTTCCCCGGGGCCGGGCGGGTCATGGTTTCCCCAAAGAAGACCTTTGAGGTTCTCAAAGTTCAAGTGTTAACGTGTTCGACATGAAGACAGCTGTGCGCCCCCGCCGTTCGACGAGCATTCCGCTCGTGGCGTGCCTGCATGTCGATCTCTGCCGCTGTATGTCCGCGGTCTGTTAGCCGCTACGTCGAACCGGCACCATGCAGCGGCGCCGCCCCTGACGCGGGCGCCGCACCCCCGTCCCCCCGTTTCGTTCCCGTGCGCCCCGATGCGTCACATCAGGAGTGTGTCCGTGTCCGCGAATCCCGCGTCCGCCACCGCCGGCAAGCCGTCCGGCTCCGGTTTCCGTATACCCAAGGTCCCGTTCTGGGCCCAGATCGTCGCCGGTCTCGTCCTCGGTGTGCTGCTCGGGTGGCTCGCCCGCAGCCAGGACATCAACTGGCTCTACACCACGCTCGACAAGGTCGGCCACATCTTCGTCCAGCTGCTGAAGCTGGCCGTCGCGCCCCTCGTCTTCTTCGCGATCCTGGTGTCGATCACCAACCTGCGCAAGGTCAACAACGCCGCCCGGCTGGCCACCCGCACGCTGCTCTGGTTCATGATCACCTCGCTGATCGCGGTCGCCATCGGCCTTGCGATCGGCCTGATCACCAACCCGGGTTCGGGCACCGGTCTGACCCCGAAGGACGGCAAGCTGCCGGAGGGTGCGGGCTCCTGGCTCGACTTCCTGACCGGCATCATCCCGGAGAACGTGATCACCCCGTTCACCGAGCTGAACGTCCTGCAGATCGTCTTCATGGCCGCCGTCGCCGGTATCGCCGCGCTCCAGCTCGGCGAGAAGGCCCAGCCGATCCTCACTCTGAGCGAGTCGATCCTGGAGCTCCTCCAGAAGGCCCTGTGGTGGGTCATCCGCCTGGCCCCCATCGGCACCATCGGCCTCATCGGCTATGCGATCGCCGACTACGGCTGGGACCTGATCGGCAAGTACGCGACGTTCACCGCCGACGTCTACATCGGCTGCGCCCTGGTGCTGTTCGGCGTGTACCCGCTGCTGCTCGCCACCGTCGCCAAGGTCAACCCGGTTCAGTTCTTCAAGGGCGCCTGGCCCGCGATCCAGCTGGCCTTCGTCTCCCGCTCCTCGGTCGGCACGATGCCGGTCACCCAGAAGGTCACCGAGCGTCTCGGCGTCCCGAAGGAGTACGCGAGCTTCAGCGTCCCGTTCGGGGCGACCACGAAGATGGACGGCTGCGCCGCGATCTACCCGGCGCTGGCGGCGATCTTCATCGCCCAGATCTTCGACGTGCAGCTGGGTGTCGGTGACTACATCCTGATCGCGTTCGTCTCGGTGATCGGCTCGGCGGCCACCGCCGGTCTCACCGGTGCGACGGTCATGCTGACTCTCACGCTGTCGACGCTGGGTCTGCCGCTGGAGGGTGTGGGTCTGCTGATGGCCATCGACCCGATCCTGGACATGATGCGCACGGCCACCAACGTGGCCGGCCAGGCACTGGTGCCGGTGATCGTGTCGGCCCGCGAGAAGATCCTCGACCTCGACGCGTACCACTCGGCCTCGTCCTCCCCGATCGACGGCATCGAGGTGCGCGACGCGGAGCAGCAGGTGAGCGTGCCGGTCGCCGCGTAGTACGACCACAGTTTCCGCCGAGCGCCCCCGGTCCGTCCGTCGACGGACCGGGGGCGCTCGCCGTTGTGCGCGCGGGCCGGCACCTCAGGGAGCGGTGCCCGCCGCGACGAAGAGGGGGAGGGCGAGGAACAGCCGCCCGGTTCGGGCGCGTGCGCGCTGGTCCGCGGTCCAGGCCGAGGCCTCCGCGGCGGTGAGGGCGCCCGTGTCCCTGGCCGCCTCTGCCAGTCCGGTGAGCATCGCCAGCGCCGAGGCGTCGGTGAGGACTGCCGTACGCACCTCCGCCACGACGTCCTCGAACCCTGCGCCCAGCAGCAGATTCCGCTGGCGGCGGGCGGCCCGGGGGCTCGGTACGGTGTCGGCCCGCGCGTGCACGAGGGCACGGGTGAGTGCGGGGTCGTCGGAGTCGATGACGAAGGTGTCCCAGTCCTGCCCGATGAGGACGGCCCGCCCGCCGGGGATCAGTACGCGCCGCGCCTCGCGCAGGGCGGCAGCGGGGTCGGTGAGGGCGTGGAGCACCTTGTCGGCGCGGTAGCCGTGCAGGGAGTGATCGGGGAAGGGGAGGGCGTACGCGTCCGCCCTCCGGATGTCCGCGCCGGGGAGCCGATCCCGGGCGACGGCGACCATCCGCGCGTCGAGGTCCGCGCCGATGGCCCGGGCGCCGCGCGCGGACAGCTCGGCGACCGCGATTCCGGTCCCGCAGCCGATGTCGACGACGGTGGTGTCCGCTCCTGCCCGGAGCAGTTCGTAGCTGTGGTGCCGGAGCGCGGCGGCGCCCGGGATCCGCTCGGCCGCATCGAGGAGCGCGACGAGAGGCATGGCGGACGCGGTGGTGGGAGCTGTGGCCAGGGGTGTCGGCACGGGTGCGGCCGAGGGTGTGGTCCGGGGCTTGTCCATGGCCGCCAGGCTGCGACTTAATGTCGGCATGAAGTCAAGCGAGGCGGGGACTCTGCTGAGCATCGGGGACGCGGCGGCGCGCTTCGGGCTGCCCACACATGTGCTGCGGCACTGGGAAGCGGTGGGGCTCGTGACGCCCGCGCGGGACGGTGCGGGAAGACGGCGTTACGGTGCGGACGACCTCACCCGGGTCGCGGTCGTCGTCCGGGCCAAGCGGGCGGGTCTCGGCCTGGATGCGATCCGGGTTCTGGTCTCCGCCGCGGACCCCGCCGAGCGTCGGGCGGTGCTCGTCGGTGAGGCGGCGCGGCTGCGCACCCGTATCGCCGCCGTGCAGGCCTCGCTGGACCTGGTCGAGTGCGCGCTGGACTGCGAGCACGACGACTTCACCCGGTGCCCCCACTACCGCACGCACGTGGCACTCGGGCTCTGAGCGCCACGTGCGCGTGCGACGCGACGTGCCCTTTCCCGTCCGGGGCGGGTCACGGCTGCTGGAACCCGACCTCGGGGTTGTCCGGTGTCGGGCCGTCCAGGAGCGGTTGGGGCGTGCCCCGCAGATGGAGATCGAAGAAGGCCGCGACATAGTCCCGGGTGATCCGTATCGAGCGTTCGCCGGAGAGCGGTGCTTCGGGGTCGACTATGCCCAACTGGCCTCCCAGCACAGGGACATCGGTGAAGGTGAAGTGGCCGGATTCGGTGACGGTCAGCCAGCGCTTCCAGCCGTCCAGCTGCGCCCAGCCCTCGTCCCAGCTCTCGTCCTCACCGCCGGGGTGGTGGTCGGAGGCGGTGCCGAGCATCAGGAACGGTCTGCCGTCGAGTCCGCCGGCAGGGACCGGGTCGAAGAAGGTGCCGTCCATGTCGACCCCGGCGCGCACGCGGTGGTCGGCGGCCATGGTCGAGGCGGTCGCGTTGCCGCCGATGGAATGACCGGCCATGCCGATCCGGTGCGGGTCGATCATGTGGGCGTGACGCCAGGCAGGGTGACGGCCGGTCAGCCGGTCCAGCACGAAGGAGAGGTCCTTGGCCCGCCCCGTGGCCACGGCTGCCATGCCCGTCGTCGCGGTCTGTTCGCAGGCGGCGCAGGTGAGCAGGCGCCCGCCGGGGAAGGTGGTGCCGGTCGACTCGTAGGCGTGGTCGACCGTCGCGACGACGTATCCACGGCTGGCCAGGTCCTCGGCCAGACCGGTGAGTGTCGTCCGCGGAGTGCCGAAGCCGGGGGAGAGCACCACCAGCGGGAACCGGCCGTGTGCCGGGCGGGCGGCCAGGCGGGAGTGGGTGAGGGTGGCGCTGACCGTGGTCGCGGGGATCACGTCCTCCAGACCTCGGGACGCCAGCATCAGCCGGGCTTCGTCCGTGGTCATGTACGGCGCGGTCGTCGTGCCGCTGCCGGGAAGGGCCGGGTAGTGGACCGACACCATCAACTGCCGGGCGCCCGAGACGGGGACCCAGGGGTCCGGGCGACTCCCGTCGGTCAGATGCAGGGTGTCCCGGCCTGTCGCGTAGGGCCCGGTCGGCCGGGGAACTTCCAGCGAAGGTCCGGTGGCGGCGTGTGCCGCAGGGGTCGCATCGGGACGGGTTCCGGGACCCGGGGCGGCTGAGGCGGTCGAGGGTGCGGCGAGCAGGACGGCCAGGGCGATCGCCGTGGCCGTGGCCCGGCTGCGAGGACTGATCATGGTGAAGACGCTACGGATCCGGCCGTGCCGGAACATCGCGCGCAGGGGGGAACCGCTGTCCCACCACAGGGTGATCCCGGGCTCCGGAAGACCTGACTTTCGTCGGGGGTATAACCGGCCACTCGGCGGCCGCGGAAGTCCTCTTCGTACGACGGGCCAGGGGCCCGCGCCGTACTCTTACCGAGGAGTAGGACAGTGGGGGCGGGAGGAAGTCGGACGTGGGTGCTGTGAAGAGCAAACGGATGCCGCGTGCCGTGCGCGAGCAGCAGATGATGGACGCCGCGGTACAGACGTTCGGGCAGCGCGGATACCGGGCCGCTTCGATGGACGAGATCGCGGAGCTGGCCGGGGTGTCCAAGCCGCTGGTCTATCTGTATCTGAATTCCAAGGAGGAGCTCTTCACCGCCTGCATCAAGCGCGAGGCGAAAGCGCTGGTCGCAGCGGTGCGATCGGGGGTGGAGCCGGGGCTTCCGGCGGATCGGCAGCTGTGGGACGGGTTGCGGGCATTCTTCACGCACACCGCGGAGAACCCGGACGGCTGGGCGGTGCTGCACCGGCAGGCGCGTACGCACGGGGAACCGTTCGCCACCGAGGTCATGGTGATGCGCGACGAGATCGTTGCGTTCGTGACGGGTCTGATCGGTGCCGCGGCCCGTGAGGCCCACCACGATCCGGCACTTCCGGACCGCGATGTGGCGGGACTGGCGCAGGCCCTCGTGGGGGCCGCCGAGTCGCTCGCCGGCTGGGCGAACGACACCCCGGGCGTTTCTGCGAAGGAGGCCGCGGCCACGCTGATGAACTTCGCCTGGGCGGGTCTGGAGAACCTCATGCGCGGCCGCCCGTGGCTGCCGCCGAACAAGTCCGCCGGTCAGAGGTAGCGGCGGCCGGTCACGAAGCCGGTCCCCCGCCGTCCCGCGTCGTCGCCCCCGTGAGGTGGATCCGACTGCCGCTGCGGAGCTGGAAGGCGGAGCCCGAGTCGTCCGCCGCGTACGTCACCGTCGCCGGGAGCAGGACCGGCGCCTTGAAGTCGGCGCGTACGGACCGGATCCGGCCCGGATCGTCGGCTTCGGCCAGGCAGCGGGCGACCGTCCACATGCCGTGCGCGATGGCCCTCGGGAAGCCGAACAGCCGGGCGGTCAGCGGGTACAGATGGATGGGGTTCCGGTCACCGGACGCCGCCCCGTAGCGACGTCCCAGATCGCCGGGGAGCCGCCACTCGGCGACGGCGGGGAGCTCGGTGGCAGGCGCCGCGCCGGCAGCCGTGGAAGCGGCAGCGGTTGTGGTCGAGTGGCGGGACAGATAGCCGCTGCGCGATTCCCAGACCAGCTCATTGTGCGAGCGCGCCTCCGTCACCATCGTGACTTCGGTGCCGCGGCGGTGCGGCGTCAACACGTCTGCGTAGACGGTCAGTTCGAGCGGGTTGGTGGCCGGTGACGCCCGGTGCCGGGTGATCTCGATCCAGGTGTGGACCAGCCCGACGACCGGCAGCGGGAACTTGTGCCCGGTCATCAGCCGCATCGCGAGGGGGAAGCCCAGCACATGGGGGTACGTCAGCGGCAGCGTGCCCGACTCGCGGAAGCCGCAGATCCTGCTGTACGAGGCGAGGGCGTCGGGGGCGACGGGGACGTTTTCGGCCGTCAGCCGGTCGGCGGTGAGCCCGGCGCCGGACCGGCCGGCGCGCTTGAACGGGGACGTGAGCGCGCCCCGCACGAGTGAGGCCGTCAGGGTCCGGGAAGGGGCGGCAGCTGTCATCGGACGTCACGCCCCCAGCAGGCTCTGGCCGCAGACCCGCACGATCTGGCCGTTGACGGCCGTCGACGCGGGCTGGGCGAACCATGCGGTCGTCTCGGCGACATCCACCGGAAGACCGCCCTGCGAGAGCGAGTTCATGCGACGGCCCGCCTCCCGGATGAAGAGGGGAACCGCGGCGGTCATCTTCGTCTCGATGAAGCCGGGGGCGACCGCGTTGACCGTGACGCCGTGGTCGGCGGCGGCGCGCGGGGCCAGGGAGCGGACCAGGCCGATGATGCCCGCCTTGCTCGCCGCGTAGTTCGTCTGCCCGTTGTTGCCCGCGATACCGGCGATGGACGCGGTGGCGACGATCCGGCCGCCCCGGTTGACGGTGCCTGACGTGAGCAGGGCGTCCGTGGTGCGCAGCACGCTGTCGAGGTTGACCTCGATGACCGGGGCCCAGCGGTCGGCGGGCATGTTCGCGAGCCGCCGGTCGCGGGTGATGCCCGCGTTGTGGACGAGGATGTCCAGGCCGTCGGGGGCCGTGGCGGCGATCCGTTCGGCGGCGTCGTACGCGGTGATGTCCAGGGGCAGGGCGGTCGCGCCGAGCCGTTCGGCGGTGCGCTTCAACTCGTCGGCGGACTGCGGGATGTCCAGGCAGATGACCTGCGCGCCGTCCCGTGCCAGGACCGAGGCGACGGAGGCGCCGATACCGCGCGCCGCACCGGTGACCAGGGCGGTGCGCCCGGTGAGCGGCGCGGCCCAGTCGGTGACCGGGTCGGGCGCGGCGCCGGTGAGTTCGACGACCTGGCCGCTGACGTACGCGGACCGGGGTGAGAGCAGGAAGCGGAGCGTGGATTCGGCCGAGGCGACCGCACCCGGCGTGATCCGGAGCAGCTGGACGGTGGTGCCCCTGCCGATCTCCTTGCCGAGCGAGCGTACGAACCCCTCGAGGGCCTGCTGCGCTGCCGCCTGGTGATGGTCGTCGGCCGACGGCCGCACCCCGAGGACCACGATCCGTCCACCCGGCGCCGACGAGCGTATGACGGGATGCAGCGCCGCGTGCACGTCCCCGAGCCCGGAGGCGGTGGCAACTGCCGTCGCGTCCAGGACGATTCCCGCCGGGCGGGCGGCCGTCCCGGCGCGGTCCGTCACCGGGAGGCCGGTCGCGGCGAGGAGCGCGGCGAGCTCCTCCGCGACCGAGGAGTCCCCGGCGGTGAGGTGCAGGAGCGGGCCGTCCAGCGACTGGGTCTCCGGCGTCCAGCGGCGCAGCCGCGCGGGCTGCGGCAGGCCGAGCTTCCGGGTGAGAAATCGGCCGGGCGCTGTGCCGGTGACGTGCAGATAGCGGTCGGCCATTGTCCAGACTCCCTGCTCGGTCGTAGATTTACTCCAGAGTAAGGTTACTCAAGGGTCAGGAGCTGGTCGAGATGAGTTGGTCGAGTTGATCCCCCTCGCTCTCCCGCAGCCGCGCCGGGTCGCGGTCATCGGCGGCAGCCGCATCCCGTTCGCGCGCTCCGACGGCCCGTACGCGCAGGCCTCCAACCAGGACATGCTCACCGCCGCGCTGAACGGACTCGTCGAGCGGTTCGGGCTCCAGGGGCAGCAGGTCGGCGAGTTCGTGGCGGGCGCCGTCCTCAAGCACAGCCGGGACTTCAACCTGGCCCGCGAGACCGTCCTCGGCTCGGCGCTCGACCCGCGCACCCCCGCGTACGACATCCAGCAGGCCTGCGGCACCGGTCTCCAGGCCGTCATCGCGGCCGCGGGCAAGATCACGCTCGGTGCGGTCGACTCCGCGATCGCGGGTGGCACCGACACCACGAGCGACGCGCCACTCGGCGTCAACGACCACCTGCGCAGGCTGCTGCTGGCGGCCCGGCGGGCGAAGTCGACCGGCGGGCGGGTCAGGGCACTTGCGGGCATACGTCCCCGGCACCTCGTGCCGGACGTCCCGCGCAACGCCGAACCCCGCACCGGACTCTCGATGGGCGACCACGCGGCGATCACCGCGCGCCAGTGGGACATCGGCCGCGCCGACCAGGACCTCCTCGCCGCCACCAGCCACCAGCGGCTCGCCGCCGCGTACGAGCGGGGCTTCCTGGACGACCTCGTCGTTCCCCACCTCGGGCTCGCCCGCGACCAGAACCTCCGCCCCGGCTCCACCGTCGAGAAACTTGCCGCGCTGCGGCCGGTGTTCGGTGCCGACCACCCGGACGCGACGATGACCGCGGGCAACTCGACCCCGCTCACGGACGGCGCCGCCACCGTGCTGCTGGCGAGCGAGGAGTGGGCGCGGACGCGCGGGCTGGAGCCGCTCGCGTACCTGTCGCTGTACGAGACCGCCGCCGTCGACCACGTGAGCGGTGAGGACGGACTCCTGATGGCACCCGCGTACGCCGTACCGCGGATGCTGGAGCGTGCCGGGCTGGGTATCGAGGACTTCGATCTCTTCGAGATCCACGAAGCCTTCGCCTCCCAGGTGCTTGCCACCCTGGCCGCCTGGGAGAAGCAGGGGCTCGCCCCGGTCGACCGGGAGAAGCTGAACGTGGCCGGATCGTCCCTCGCCACCGGGCACCCGTTCGCGGCGACCGGGGCACGGATCGTCGCCACGCTTGCCAAACTGCTGGCGGAACGGGGAGCGCCGGGCCGCGGGCTGATCTCGATCTGCGCCGCGGGCGGCCAGGGAGTCACCGCGATCCTGGAACGCCTGTGACGCCCGTGACGCCCTGACGTATCGAGCCCGCCCGGCGTCAGGTCGTCCGGCGCGGCTGAGGATCTGTGCAAGACCGTTCGGCGACCGGGGACGAGACGGTCGCCGGACAGAACCGGCGCACCGCCCGCCCCCGAGTCGAGGAGCCGCTCGTGTCCACGCCCGCTTCCGCCACCGCACCCGCCGTGACGTCCCCCGCACCCGCCCTGGTCGAGCCGACGAAGATCAGGGCGGCGGACGGTTCCGTGCGCCAGGTCTCCGTACCCGCGTTCGCGCCGCCCGTACGGCGCGGCTCGCTCGCCGAGATCCCCTTCGACAACGCCCGTGAGGCACCGGCCGACGCCGTCCTCAGTCGCAAGCAACCCGACGGCAGCTGGCAGGACGTGACGGCGGCGCAGTTCGCCGACGAGGTGCATGCCGTCGCCAAGGGACTGATCGCGGAGGGCCTGCGGGTCGGCGACCGGATCGCGATCATGGCCCGTACGACGTACGAATGGACGCTGCTCGACTTCGCCGGATGGGCCGCCGGACTTGTCACCGTCCCCATCTACCCGACCTCCTCCGCCTTCCAGGCCCGCTGGATCCTCCAGGACTCCGGCGCCGTCGCCTGCGCCGTCGAGACGGCGGAACAGGGCCGGATGATCAGCCAGGAGCGCAAGCAACTCGGCGATCTCACCCACCTCTGGCAGTTCGGCACCGGCGCCCTCGGCCGGCTGAAGACGCTCGGCAAGGACGTCCCCGACGACGCCGTCGCCGCCCGCCGGTCCACCCTGGAACCCGGGACACCCGCCACCCTCATCTACACCTCGGGCACCACAGGGCGCCCCAAGGGCTGCGTCCTGACCCACGGCAACTTCTTCGCCGAGGTCGACAACGCCATCGAACTCCTTCACCCCGTCTTCAAGTCGGTCAGCAAGTACCCCGCCTCGACGTTGCTCTTCCTGCCCCTGTCGCACGTCTTCGGGCGGATGGTCGCGATCGGCTGTCTGCGCGCCCGGGTCCGCCTCGGCCACGCCCCGTCCATCCGGACCGAGGACCTCCTCGCCGACCTGGCGGGCTTCCGGCCCTCCTTCCTGCTGGCCATCCCGTATGTGCTGGAGAAGGTTTACAACACCGGCCGGGCCACCGCCGAGAAGATGGGCCGCGCCTCGTCGTTCGACCGAGCCGCGCGGATCGCCCAGCGGTACGGGCAGGCCGTCGAGGCCGCCGAACACGGCACCGGACCCGGACCGGGCTGGGGGCTGCGAGCAGCCCGTGCGCTGTACGACCCGCTGGTCTACCGGCGGATACGGGCCGCGCTCGGCGGCCACGTCCGGTACGCGATCTGCGGCGGCTCCCCGCTGGGCCGGCGGCTCGCCGCGTTCTACTCGGGCGCGGGCATCGAGATCTTCGAGGGGTACGGGCTGACGGAGACCACCGCTGCCGCCACCGTCACCCCGCCGCTCAGGCCACGACTCGGCACGGTCGGCTGGCCGCTGCCGGGCACCGCCGTACGGATCGCGGACGACGGCGAGGTGCTGCTCAGCGGCGGTCAGGTGTTCACCGGCTACTGGGACAACGAACGCGGTGCGGCGGTCCCCGCGCTGGACGGCGGCTGGTTCCCCACCGGTGACCTGGGCGCCCTCGACGAGGACGGCTACCTCACGATCACGGGTCGCAAGAAGGACATCATCATCACGTCGGGCGGCAAGAACGTCACTCCCGCCCCACTGGAGGACTGGCTGCGCGCGCACCCGCTGGTCAGCCAGTGCATGGTGGTCGGCGACAACCGCTCCTTCGTCACCGCCCTGATCACCCTGGAGGCGGACGGGCTCGCGCACTGGCGGCAGATGCGCAAGAAGCAGGGTGTGCCGCTCAGCGAACTGGTGGCGGACGAGGAGCTTCACGCCGCGCTTCAGCGGGCGGTCGACGAGGCCAACCGCCTGGTCTCACGCGCCGAGTCGATCCGTAAGTTCGCCGTGCTGCCGGTGGACTTCACGGAGGAGCGCGGGCATCTGACGCCGTCGCTGAAGCTGAAGCGGGACGCCATCGCACGGGACTTCGCGGCGGAGATCGAGGCGCTGTACCGGAAGTAGGCCACCGCTGCCGCCCGTTCGCGACTTAGAGGAGCTCACAAAATGGGCGCCCGGCTCGCGACGCCTGGCACGCACGCTCGCTGCGTTGCCGAAATGCCCTAGTAGCTCCTTCCCCGAGCTCTCGGCTTCGTTCGAGCAGGGGAGACCCCGTCCGAGGACCTTCCAGCGCCTTGCGATCGCACGCACCAGACGCCGCGAGCTGATCGGACTCCCATTTTGTGAGCTCCTCTTAGGGCCCCACGCATACGTCCTCCGGGCCCGGTGGGTCTATGGGGGAGGCTGAAACTCCGGCACTCTTGAGCCCGTTCAACCCGGATTGATGCCCCGCACCGCACTCCACGCCCGGATTCGACTCGGAGGACGTATGCGATCCCTACGTATCGCCCTGCTGGCCCTCGTGGCTCTGCTCGCAGGACTGCTCACCGCGACTCCCGCCGCAGCGGCGCCGAACTTCAAGGCACCGTTCCCCTGCGGCCAGACCTGGACCTACAGCCACCATTCGGCGGAGGTCAGATCGGCGCTCGACTTCGTCCGCACGGACGGCGGGGCCACCGCCGGGACCCCGGTCCTCGCCTCGTCGGGCGGGACCGCACACCGCTACTCCCAGCCCAGCGGCGCGGGCAACTACATCGTGATCGACCACGGCGGCGGGTGGCAGACCTACTACTTCCACCTCTCCTCGTACTCCGTCGCCGACGGCGCCTCGGTCTCCCAGGGCCGGCAGATCGGCGTGACGGGCACGACCGGCAACAGCTCCGGCGCCCACATCCACTACGAGCAGCTGTACAACGGTGTCGGTCAGACCATCGCGATCAACGGCCAGTCGCTGGCCCCGTACCCCGGCTCGTACTACAGCAAGTACCTGACGAGCGACAACGGTTGTGGTGGCGGGAAGTACTGGGTGGACACGTTCGCCAACGCGACGGGCTACGCCGCAGCCAACACCGTTGACGCACAGGGCGTACTGAACGCGGGCACGAACTACGTCTACTGCAAGGTGTGGGGTGCCCAGGTCGGCTCGGGCAGTGCCTACAACCACTGGTGGCTGAAGACCGACCTGGACACGGTCTACGCGGGCAAGAACGGTCGCGGCGCGTACGTCTCCGCGTACTACCTCTCACGCTGGGGCAACGACGAGGCGCGCGACAACAACGGCACGGTCATTCCGAACTGCTGACCCCGGTCCGGTGGGTGGTCCCGCCCGTTCCCCGGGAGGGGGCGGGCAGGACCGCCGGGACAAGGGTGTGCGCGGGGCGGGACAGCACACGGAGTCCGCGCGCAAATTCAGTCCGGAAACGTGCGCGAGCGTCATCGGGAATGCCGCCTTGACGGCCTCCGGCGGGGGTGTGGGCAACGCTGCGGCCATGGCCGCAGGGGTGATGGTGCGGCAGCCCCGCGCAGCCTCTCGGACGGCCGTCCGAGACTCCGCGCGATCGCCTCTGAGCTGGGCTTTTACGGTGCGCAGCCCTATCGTTTCCCCATCGTGAAAGGGGATCCGATGGACCGGAACATACGCACGGTCGACGACGTATTGAAGCTGCTGGACGGCCTGTTCGCGCCGGAGGCCGATCGCTGGACGGCGGACGGGGCCGGCTGGTGGGACGGTTTCTACACCGACCGTTCGAAGCCCGTGCCGTTCTTCGTGGCGAAGCCGGACGAGAACCTGGTCTCGTACCTCGACCGATCCCTGATCACGCCGGGCCGTGCGCTCGACCTCGGGTGCGGTCCGGGGCGCAACGCCCTCCATCTCGCCTCCCTGGGCTTTCAGGTGGACGCCGTCGACCTCTCCCCGGCAGCCATCTCCTGGGCGAAGGAGCGCGCCCGCGAAGCCGGTGCCGACATCCGGTTCCGCTGCGGTGACGCCTTCGCCCTCACCGAGGCCGAATTGGACGGACCGTACGACCTGATTTACGACTCCGGCTGCTTCCATCATCTGCCGCCGCACCGCCGCGTCAGCTACCTCGCCCTGCTCGACCGCGCCCTCGCCCCGGGCGGCCATCTGGCCCTCACCTGCTTCGCAGCCGGAGCAATGGGCTCCGAACTCCCGGACGCGGAGTTCTACCGCCAGAAGGGCCTCCACGGCGGGCTCGCCTACACACCGGATTCCCTGCGCCGGATCTTCTCCGGTCTGACGGAGGTCGAACTGCGCCGCATGCACGACGAAGCGCCCGAGTCCCCGTACTTCGGTGAACCGTTCCTGTGGACGGCCCTGTTCCGCCGCGATGTGCAGACATCGCCCGGTGGATCACGCACGGAGTGACGGAGCGGGACTCGGAGCACGCAGAACTCGTTGCCTTCCGGCTCGGCCACCTCCACGTGAGCGGGTCCGTCCATGTCGTGCTCGCGCGCCACCGTCGCACCTGCCGAGGTCAGGCGCTCGACCGCCTCGACGACGCGCGGCACGCCGTCCACGACCGGCCGGAGTGACGGATCCGCTGTTCTTCTCCCCCCTCTCTTGTCTGATGCATCGTCAGGTACGACGATGGCACCCGCCTCGACACATGACGAAGCGTCAGTTCCGTCGGGGCGGGACACGGAGGAAGGGAGGCGACCCGGTGCCGATACTGCCCACCGGGCGGCTGTCGTACGGGATGCAGCTCCCGGTCCAGTCGCAGAGCACCATCTATGCGGAAGCGTGGGAGGCCTCGGCCGGGCCCGGTGATCTCGCCGAGATCGCCCGCACCGCCGACCGCACCGGCTTCGCCTATCTGGCGAGCTGCGACCACGTCGCGATTCCCCGGCGGCTCGCCGATGTCATGAGCACCGTCTGGTACGACCCGGTGGCCACCCTCGCCTTTCTCGCCGGGATCACCGAGCGGGTCCTGCTGATGAGTCATGTCGCCGTCGTCGGGCTGCGTCATCCGCTCGCCACCGCCAAGCAGTACGCCACGCTCGACCATCTGTCCGGCGGTCGGCTGATCCTCGGGGTCGGGGCCGGGCATGTGCGGGAGGAGTTCGAGGCGCTCGGGGCGGACTTCGACGGGCGCGGGGCCGTGCTCGACGAGACCGTCGACGCGCTGAAGGCGGCGCTCGGGCCGGAGGAGTACCCGGAGTTCGCCGGAGAACGGTTCTCGTTCAGCGGGCTCGGGCAGCGGCCGCGGCCCGCGCAGGAGCGGGTTCCGGTCTGGGTGGGCGGTTCCTCGCCCGCCGCCGTGCGCCGGGCCGCGCTGCGGGGTGACGGGTGGCTGCCGCAGGGGGATCCCAGGGACCGGCTGCCGCAGCAGATCACCAGGGTGCGGGCATTGCGGGAGGAGGCCGGTATCGAGGCGCCGCTGGTCGTCGGCGCCATCACCGAGCCGCTGTACGTGGGGGAACCGGCGTGGGCCGTGGGGCGGCGCACGCTCAGCGGGAAGCCGGAGGCCGTCGCCGAGTCGCTGCGCGCGTACGGGGCGATGGGGGTGCACCAGATCCAGGTGCGGTTCCGCAGCCGGAGCCGCGGCGAACTGACCGATCAGATGGCGGCGTTCGCCGCCGATGTCGCTCCATACCTCGACCAGCAGTAAGGAGTACGGACATGGGCAAGCTGGATGGGCGCACCGTCCTCATCAGCGGCGCCGCACGCGGGCAGGGCGAGCAGGAGGCGCGGCTCTTCGTCGCGGAGGGTGCTCGGGTGGTGATCGCCGATGTGCTCGACGACCAGGGGGAGGCGCTGGCGAAGGAGCTGGGGGAGGGGGTCGCCCGGTTCGTGCATCTCGATGTGAGCCGGGAGGAGGAGTGGCAGGGCGCGGTCGCCGCCGCCAGGGACGCCTTCGGGAAGATCGACGGCCTGGTCAACAACGCGGGGATTCTCCGGTTCAACGAACTGGTGACCACCCCTCTGGAGGAGTTCCAGCAGGTGGTGCAGGTCAATCAGGTGGGCGCGTTCCTGGGGATCAAGAACATCGCGCCGGAGATCGAGGCCGCGGGCGGCGGGACGATCGTCAACACCGCCTCGTACACCGGGCTCACCGGCATGGCCTTCGTCGGCGCGTACGCCGCGACCAAGCATGCCGTGCTCGGGCTGACCAGGGTCGCGGCGGTGGAGCTCGCGGGCAGGGGGATACGGGTCAACGCGGTGTGCCCGGGGGCCGTGGACACGGCGATGACGAACCCGGCCGCACTCGATCCGACCGCGGACCCGGAGGAATCCCGGGCGGCGGTGGCGGAGCTCTACAGGAAGCTCGTGCCGCTGGGGCGGATCGGGCAGCCGGAGGAGGTCGCGGCCCTGGCGCTCTTCCTGACCTCGGAGGACTCCTCGTACATCACCGGGCAGCCGTTCGTCATCGACGGCGGGTGGCTGGCCGGGGTGAGTCTGTTCTGAGGGCAGGGGAGCTGGCGATGCGTCAGGTATTGACGGGTCGGGCGGCCGGTGGAACAGTCGGTCGCATCACAATCTGACGGTGTGTCAGAAATGATTGAGGACGGTGAACCTCCTTGGAATTCGGGCTGTTTGTACAGGGGTACGTGCCCGCCGCGCGCGCCGAGGCCGACCCCGAGGCAGAGCACAAGGCGCTGATCGAGGAGACCGAGTACGTCATCCAGGCGGACAGGTCCGGTTTCAAGTACGCCTGGGCCTCCGAGCACCACTTCCTGGAGGAGTACTCGCATCTCTCGGCCAACGACGTGTACCTGGGGTACCTCGCGCACGCCACGGAACGGATCCACCTCGGATCCGGCATCTTCAATCCCCTCGCCCCCGTCAACCACCCCGTGAAGGTCGCCGAGAAGGTCGCCATGCTCGACCATCTGTCGGAAGGCCGCTTCGAGTTCGGCTCGGGGCGCGGGGCCGGCAGCCACGAGATCCTCGGGTTCATGCCGGGCATCACCGACATGAACCACACCAAGGAACTCTGGGAAGAGACCATCGCCGAGTTCCCCAAGATGTGGCTCCAGGACGAGTACGTCGGTTTCCAGGGCAAGCACTGGTCACTGCCGCCCCGCAAAATCCTGCCGAAGCCGTACGGGACGTCCCATCCGGCGATGTGGTACGCGGCGGGGTCGCCCTCCTCGTACGCCATGGCGGGGCGGAAGGGCCTCGGTGTGCTGGGCTTCAGCGTGCAGAAGGTCTCGGACATGGAGTGGGTCGTCGAGTCGTACAAGACGGCCGTCAAGGACGCGGAGCCGGTCGGTGGCTTCGTCAACGACAACGTCATGGTGACGTCCACGGCCATCTGCGCCGAGACGCACGCCAAGGCGGTCGAGATCGCGGTCGGCGGCGGGCTGAACTACCTCCAGTCGCTGCTGTTCCGCTACCACGACACGTTCCCGCGGCCCGAGGGCATTCCGCAGTGGCCGGAGCTGCTGCCCGAGTACAGCGAGGAGATCATCGAGCTGCTGATCGCCGAGGAGCTGATGATCTGCGGGGATCCGGACGAGGTGCTGCGGCAGTGCAAGCGGTGGGAGCAGGCGGGGGCGGATCAGCTGAGTTTCGGGCTGCCGATCGGAATCAGTCCCGAGGACACGATGAACTCGATCCGGCTGATCGGTGAGCACGTGATTCCGAAGATCGATACGGATCCGGTGCACCGCACGACGCGGTTCCGCGAGGCGGCGTAGCCCAGGGCGCCTGCGGCGGGCCCGTTCGCGCACCCGCCCCTTCCCGGAACCGGGGCTCCTCCCCTGGTTGCGGGAGGGGGCGGGTGGGGGACAGCCCCGCAGGACCATCCCCGCCCCCACACGAGCGGCGTCTTCCCGGACCGTCGCTCCGCGAGCCGGGGTGCGTACCGCGGTCGTACGCACCCCGGCTGCACACCCACGGCAGAAGGGAACCCGTCATGCTCGACCACCTCATCCGCGGAGCGACCGTCGTGGACGGCACCGGCGCTCCCTCGTACACCGCCGACCTCGGCATCCGCGACGGCCGCATCGCCGTCATCGCCGAGCCCGGCACCCTCATCGAGGAGGCCGTGACCTCGGAGGACGCCACCGGACTCGTGCTCGCCCCCGGCTTCGTCGACCCCCACACCCACTACGACGCCCAGCTCTTCTGGGACCCGTACGCCACCCCCTCCATGAACCACGGCGTCACCACCGTCGCCGGCGGCAACTGCGGCTTCACCCTCGCCCCCCTCCACCCCGACCGTCCCGAGGACGCCGACTACACGCGCCGCATGATGTCCAAGGTCGAGGGCATGGCCCTCAAGGCGTTGGAGGAAGGCGTCGACTGGTCCTGGTCCAGCTTCCGCGAGTACCTCGACGCCCTCGAAGGACGCATCGCGGTCAACGCCGGGTTCATGGTGGGTCACTGCGCCCTGCGACGGCACGTCATGGGTGCCGACGCTGTGGGCGGACAGCCCACCCCGGCCCAGCTCGACGCGATGCTGCGCCTCCTCCACGACGCCATGGAGGCCGGCGCGTGGGGGCTCTCCACCACCCAGTCCGCCACCCACTCCGACGGCGACGGCAGGCCCGTCGCCTCCCGGCACGCCCTCCCCGAAGAACTCCTCGCGCTCTCCCGAGCCGTCGGCGAACACGAAGGCACCCAGCTCGAAGCGATCGTCGCGGGCTGCCTCGACCAGTTCTCCGACGACGAGATCGACCTCCTCGTCGACATGACCGCGACCGCCGGACGCCCCCTGAACTGGAACGTCCTCACCATCGACGCCGCCGTCCCCGAACGGGTACCGCGCCAGCTCGTTCCCAGCGAACGGGCCCGCCGCGCGGGCGGCCGGATCGTCGCCCTCACCATGCCGATCCTCACCCCCATGAACATGTCGCTCGGCACCTTCTGCGCCCTCAATCTCATCCCCGGCTGGGGCGAGATCCTCTCCCTCCCCGTCCCCGAGCGGATCGAACGGCTCCGCGACGCAGGCACCCGCGCCGAGATGCTCCGCCGCGCGGACAGCAAGGAGGCAGGAGTTTTCCGCCGCCTCGCCGACTTCGGCCGGTACGTCATCGGCGACACGTACAGCGCGGCGAACGAGGGGCTCAGCGGGCGCGTCGTCCGTGACATCGCTGCCGAGCGCGGCCAGGACCCTTTCCACTGCCTCGTCGAGATCTGCGCCGCCGACCGGCTCCGTACGGTGCTGTGGCCCATGCCCACCGACAACGACCCGGACTCCTGGGCGCTGCGGCAGCAGACCTGGGAACACGAGGACGTCATGCTCGGCGGCTCCGACGCGGGCGCCCATCTGGACCGGATGTGCGGAGCCCCGTACACCACCCGCTTCCTCGGCGACTGCCTGCGCGGCCGGAAACTCGTCTCCCTGGCCGCCGCCGTCAGAATGCTCACCGACGACCCCGCCCGGCTGTTCGGGCTGCGTGACCGCGGCCGGATCCAGGAGGGCTTCCACGCCGACCTCGTCCTCTTCGACCCCGAACGCATCGACGCCGGGCCCGCCACCCTCGTACACGATCTGCCCGGCGACAGCCCGCGCCTCGACTCCAAGGCCATCGGCATCGTGTCGGTCCGCGTCAACGGCGTGGAGACGCTGCGCGACGACAAGGTGACCGGTGCGGTCCCCGGCACGGTGCTCCGCTCCGGCCGCGACACCCGGACGGTGAGCACCCAGTGACCACACCCCAGCGCCTCTTCATCGGCGGCGAGTGGACCGAACCCGACGACGGTCACTACGAGGTGATCAACCCGGCCACGGAGGACGTCGTCGGTCTCGCACCCGAGGCGAGCCGCGCGCAGGTGTACGCGGCGGCCGCCGCGGCCCGCGGAGCCTTCCCCGCATGGTCCCGCACCCGCCCCGAGGAGCGTGCGGCGATCCTCGACCGCGCCGCCGATCTGATGCAGCGCGACTTCGCCGCCAACGCCGCACTCGCGCGGGCGGAGAGCGGCGCGACGACGGGAACGGCCCGGTCCATGCAGGTCGCCGTCGGCGCCGCCCGCTTCCGGCGGTATGCGAGGGGCGCCCTGGAACCGGTCGAGGAGGCGATCCCCCCGCAGATCAACGAGGCCGGACCGATGGGCAGGGCAGGCGTCCTCGGCGCACTCGCCGTACGCCAGCCGGTCGGCGTCGTCACCTGCATCACCTCGTACAACAACCCCTGGGCCAATCCGGCCGGCAAGGTCGCCCCCGCGCTCGCCATGGGCAACACGGTCGTCGTGAAGCCCGCCCCGCAGGACCCCCTCTCCGTCTACCGGATGGCCGAGGCGCTTGCGGAGGCGGGCGTGCCGGCGGGCGTCGTCAACGTCGTCACCGGTTCGGGCCCCGCGGCGGGTGAGGCGGCCGTCGACTCCCCGGACGTCGACATGGTCAGTTTCACCGGCTCCACGGCCGTCGGACAGCGCATCGCCGAAGTGTGCGGGCGCGGGATGAAGCGACAGCTGATGGAGCTGGGCGGCAAGGGCGCCGCGGTCGTCCTCGACGACGCCGACCTGGACGCGGCGGCGGCGGGCATCGGCACGACGTTCTCCTTCTACAGCGGCCAGATCTGCACGGCTCCGACGCGCGTCCTCGTCCAGCGGGGCGTCCACGACGCGCTGATCGAGAGGCTCACCGCGTACGCAGGTCATCTGCCGGTCGGCGACCCGGCGGCGAAGGGGACGGTCGTCGGACCGGTCATCTCCGCCGCCCACCGCGACCGCATCGAGTCGTACGTCGAACTGGGCCGGAAGGAGGGCGCCCGGGTCGTCACGGGCGGCGAGCGACCGGCAGGACACGACCGCGGCTTCTATGTCGCACCGACACTCCTCGCCGACTGCACCAACGACATGCGGGTCGTCCGTGAGGAGATCTTCGGCCCGGTCGTCGTGGTCGTCCCCTTCGACGACGAGGAGGAGGGCATCGCACTCGCCAACGACAGCGACTACGGACTGATCGACTACGTCTGGTCCGGGGACGTGGCGCGGGCCTTCGGGGTGGCGCGGCGGCTGCGCGCGGGCGGGGTCGGGGTGAACACGATCGGCCGGAACATGGAGGCCCCGTTCGGCGGGTTCAAGAGGAGCGGGGTGGGGCGCGACGTGGGTTCGTACGCGCTGCATGCGTACAGCGAACTCCAGGCGATCGTCTGGCCCGGCTGAGCATCGGGGCGGGGCGGCTGTCCGGATAACGGACAACCGTGGGAAATTTTCGAATCAACATAAACCGGACAGTGCTGCGGTTCTCGCACGATGACTCGATCGAGCCCCAGCCATTGATTGAGTGGCGATCTGCTGTACTCGTGTTTAATTCATCTGCGTTTAGTGGTTATTGGTCGCCCAATCCAAGGTTGGCCCACCGGAGTCTCGCACTCCGGATGTGGATATCGCAGCGCATACCGTCCTTTTCATGAGTCAGCTGGACGTGCGGCCGCAGGCCGGAGACACGGGACGGGGCACCGCCCCGGCCGACGGCGGTGTTCGCGGCAAGGGCCTGGGCGGCAATTCCGTCGGCCTGATGGGCAGCGCCGTCATCGGCATCTCGACCGTCGCCCCCGTCTACTGCCTCACGTCCACCCTCGGCTCCACCGCGGGCGAGGTCGGCGTCCAGATGCCCGCCGTCTTCCTGGCCGGCTTCCTGCCCATGCTGCTGGTCGCCTTTGCCTATCGCGAACTCAACAAGGTCATGCCGGACTGCGGTACCTCCTTCACCTGGACGGTGAAGGCATTCGGCCCGCGCGTCGGCTGGATGTGCGGCTGGGGGCTGGTCATCGCCACGATCATCGTCCTGTCGAACCTGGCGGGCGTGGCGACCTCGTACTTCTGGCTGCTCGCGGGCGAGATCACCGGCAGCGACTCGATCGCCGCCCTGGACGACAACAAGCCCGTCCACATCCTCACCTGCCTCATCCTGATCGCGGTCGCCACGGCGATCAGCTATCGGGGGATGACAGCCACGAAGGGCATCCAGTACGCGCTGGTGGGGCTCCAACTCGTGGTCCTCGCCCTGTTCGTGGCGATGGCGGTGCAGAAGGGGACGAGCGGGGACTTCGCGTCGTCGGTCCACTTCTCGTGGTCGTGGCTGAACCCGTTCGCGGTGCAGTCCTTCGCCGCCTTCACCGCGGGCCTGTCGCTGTCGATCTTCATGTTCTGGGGCTGGGACACCTGCCTCACCGCCAACGAGGAGACGACCGGCAGCGAGAAGACCCCCGGCCGCGCCGCACTCATCGCGATGGTCGTCCTGGTCGGCTCCTACCTGGCGACCGGCGTCGCCGCCCAGATGGCCGTCGGCTCCGGCACCACCGGTCTCGGCCTGGCCAACCCGGACACCTCCGACAACGTCTTCGCCGCGCTGGCCGGCCCGATCATGGGTCCTGGCCTCGGCATCCTGCTGTTCGTCGCCGTCCTCGCCTCGGCTGCGGCGAGCCTCCAGACCACGTTCATCCCCGTGGCGCGCACGGTGCTGGCCATGTCCACGTACGAGGCCCTGCCCGCCTCGTACGCCCGGGTCCACCCGCGCTTCAAGACGCCCGGGAGGGCAACCGTCACGGCGGGCGTCGCGACCGGTGTCTTCTACACGGTCATGACCCTGGTCAGCGAGCACGTCCTGGTCGACACGATCTACGCGCTCGGCCTCATGATCTGCTTCTACTACGCGCTGACGGCGTTCGCCTGCGCCTGGTACTTCCGCGCCGAACTCACCCGCTCCGCCCGCGACCTGGTCTTCAAGGGCCTCTTCCCGGTGGTCGGCGGCATCCTGCTCACCGCCGTCTTCGGCAAGACCCTCTACGACATGTGGGACCCGGCGTACGGTTCCGGCTCGTCGGTCCTCGGGGTGGGTTCGGTGTTCGTGATCGGTGTGGGGCTGCTGCTGCTCGGTGTGGTGCTGATGGTGGTGATGCAGCGCAGGAGCCCCTCGTTCTTCCGCGGCGAGGTGCTGACGAAGGAGACCCCGGCGCTCGTCGTCGAGGACTGAGCGGTCACCCCACCACCCGCTCCTCCAGCCGTTCCAGCACCCGTCGCCCCGCCCGCCCCACGGCCACGGGAAGCAGAGCCGCGTGGCCCGGGACGCGTACGCCGCCGGTGAACGCCACCAGGGTGTGATCCGGGGCGGTGGCGGACGGGGTGGCCGCCATGCCGATCAGGAGGAAGCGGCTCTGCAGCCATACCCAGCCGGGGCGGCGGATGCCGTCGAAACGGGCCCGCAGGCCGAGGCGGCCCACGGCCACGGCCTCGATCCGGTCGCCGTCCGCGCGGGTCAGGCGCAGGCCACGCATGTCCGGGACCAGGCGGGCCAGTTCGCCGTCCAGGTCCGCGAGGATCGGGGCGATCGTGTCGTACGGGGCGGCGACCTCGCGGGTGGTGACACGGGCACCGCGGACACCCGCCGCGAGGGCGTGCAGGCGGCGGACCGGGTCGAGGGCGGCTTCGACGGGCCGCGGGACGGAGCCCGGGGCGGGGTGGTTGTCGGTCATGACGACCATGCCTTCCTGAAGGAGTCCCGGGCCCGGTGCAGACGTGACTTCACGGTGCCTACGCGCAGGCCGAGCAGTGCGGCGGCGGACTGTTCGTCGAAGCCCTCGATGTCGCGCAGGACCAGGACCGCGCGGTGTTCGGGGGAGAGCCGGGCGAGGGTGTCGTCGATGTCGGCGGCCAGCTGCGGGTCGCCGCGGCCGGGCAGCGAGGTGAGGTCGGCGGGGACGGCGCGGGCGGCGCGGCGGGCGACACGGACCGCTTCGCGGCAGGCGATCGCGCGCACCCAGCCGTACAGCGCGGCCGGTTCCTTCAGCGTCCGCAGACCGCGGAAGACGGCGACCAGGGTCTCCTGCACGGCGTCCGGTCCGTCGGCGAGCGCGATGGGCGTGCAGATGCGGCCCGCGTACGGGATGAGGAGGTCGAGGAGTTCGTTCATGGCGATCGTGTCGCCGCGCTGGGCGGCGCGCACCAGCAGCACCGCGCGGTCGTGGTCATCGGACACGGGCGGGGGCTTCCTCCGTCGCGGTCTCGTTCTTCGTGGAGCCGTCCGTTGCCGCCAGGCGGAACGCGGCCAGGGCCATGGCCAGGCACAGGGGCGTGTACAGGGCCAGGTTGAGCCAGTAGAACGTGTCTCCCGCCCCCTCGTCGAGACCCGCCCGTACGCCGAACGCCCAGGCGACGCCCGCCAGTCCGCGGACCGCCGTACCGCAGCCGACGGCCAGTGTGGCGGCCTGCAGGAGACGGCCGATGCGGGTGCGGCGGCCGAGCCGGGCGCGGGCCACGACCAGTGCGGATCCGGTCAACAGCATGGTGGCCAGGGGAAGCAGGACCGGCGGGGTGAACGGAACGTCGGCGCCCAGTACCGCGTACGAGAGTGTCGTGACGTCCTGAGCGGGCCAGGTGGCGCCGGTGGACCAGAAGAGGTGCAGCAGGGCGTCCGTGGTCAGGACCGTGGCGATGGCGGTGGCGAGCGCGGTGGCGGTGGGGCGGGTCGGGCGCATGACGGCTCCTCTGCGAAGAACGGGTGACGGGATGCGTCACCCCACAGAGGAGCCGGACCGGGGATTCGTTCCCCAGTCAGTGCGATGCGTGGCGATTCATGGCGCGGAGGTCGGTGACAGCGGCACCCGGCCGTTGAACCACAGCTTGTGGACGGCCACTTCGAGCACCGCCTCGGTGCCCAGGACCCCTTCCAACGGGCGCACCTGGTTCTGCAGGAACCTCCACAGCTCGTTGTCGTCCTGGACGAGAACCTGGGCGAAGACATCGGCTCTGCCCAGCATCGTGGAGACGTGGCTGATCTCCGGGTGACGGCAGAGTGCGGCCACCACCGCGTCGTGGTGGGCGGGGGCGACCCGGAGGAAGAGCAGCGCCAGTCGGCCGGTGCGCAGGTGGCCCGGGTCGGCGAAGGCGGCGATCCGCCGCGGCGCCGGACGCGACGGTGTACGCGTGCGGCCCCGGCGGCCTGCTCGACGCCGTGCGCGCACTGCACACGGGCCCGGTCCACACCGAACGCTTCACCGCCCCGGAACCGGCCGGATCCCCGGACGGCGACCATGCCTTCGAGGTGCGGCTGGTCCGCACGGGTCTGGATCGTCCGAGGACACCGCAGGCACCGGGCAGGAGCAGCCCGCCCTCGCCAAACGCATGCGCTGGTACGACGGTTTCGCCATGTCGCTGACGATGCCCGCCGCCCTCGTCGCCTCGCTCGGTGCGTCGATCGGCGGTCTCGGCGCCTGGGGCGCCATCGTCCTGTGGGCGGTCTCCATGGTGCTGGCCACGGCCACCAACTGGATCTACACCGAGCTCGCCGCGATGTTCCCCGAATCGTCCGGAGGCATCGCCCATTACGCCACCGAGGGCTGGAAGTCCCGTGCCCCGGTCGTCGGCCCGCTGGCCGGCGTCGGCCCAAGGTGCAGGACCGACGCCGACAGCCGGAGCGGCGTGACGGGCGGGCCGTGCGCCAGCGACTCAGGGCCCCGATTTAGGTTAGGCTAACCTAAATTCTGAGCGGGGGAGTCGAGCAAGGGCGGGAACGGCATGCGCAACGAGGTCTACCGGGACGACTGGGGCATACCCCACCTGCGCGCGCCGGGAATCCGTCAACTCGCCCATGCCCAGGGCCGCAACGCCGCTCTGGACCGCGCCTGGCAGATCGAGGTCGAACGGCACCGGGCGCAGGGCACCACCGCCGCGTTCCTCGGTACGGACGCCGTCGAATGGGACCGGTTCGCCCGCCGGGTCCGGCTGGACGACACCGCCCGACGCTGCTTCGAGCGTCTGGAATGCGCCGCACCGCGGACTGCGGACTGGGTGCGGTCGTACGTCGACGGCGTCAACGCGGGCCTGACGGAAGGGGCGGACAGGGCGCCCGAGTTCGCCGCTGTCGGCCTCGCGCCGGGAACCTGGCGGCCCTGGACCCCGCTCGGCGTCTGGCTCTCCACCCACATCCTGTTCGCGGGCTTTCCCACCAAGCTCTGGCGCGAGGAGGTCGCCCGCCGACTGGGCGACGACGCCATCGAGCTCTTCGCCACCGACGGCCCCGGTACCTCCGGCAGCAACGGCTGGCTCGTCACCCCTGAGCGCACCGCCACCGGGGCACCGATCATCGCGGGCGACCCGCACCGGTTCATCGAGGACCCGGGCGTCTACCAGCAGATCCGTCTCGCCTGCCCCGAGTTCGACGTGGTGGGCCTCGCGGTCCCCGGCGTGCCCGGTCTGGCCCACTTCGGCCACACCGGGCACGTCGCCTGGGCGATCACCAACGCCATGGCCGACTACCAGGACCTCTACCGGGAACGGCTGCGGCGCACACCGGCCGGTGACGTCGAGGCGCTCGGCCCCGACGGCTGGGAACCGGCCGCCGCCCACACCGAGACCATCGACGTGGCGGGCGCCGACGCCGTGACCGTCGAGGTCGTGGAGACCTGCCGCGGGCCCGTGATCATCGGCGGCCCGGACACCGGCGAGGAAGCCGTCAGTCTCCGCCACCCGCCCCGCGTCACCGGCGAGCTCGGCTTCGACGCCCTGCCCGCGATGCTCCGCTCCCGCACGGTCGCCGAGCTCGACACCGCGCTCGACCGCTGGGTGGAGCCGGTCAATGTGGTCCTGGCGGCGGACACGGCGGGCGCGACCCTGCACCGGGTCGCCGGACACGTACCCGTGCGCCCGCGCGAGAATCGGCTGCGTACGGTGCCCGCCTGGGACGCCGCATACACCTGGCGGGACCGCCGCGCGCCGATGCCGCGCGCGGATGTCCTCGGCGCGGCGGTGATGGCCAACCAGCGGGAGATCGCCGCCCCGCTCGGCATCGAGTTCGCACCCCCGCACCGGGCCGACCGGATACGGGAACTGCTCGACGAATCGGCCCACTGGACCGCCAAGGACATGGCGAACATCCACATGGACACCCATCTCGCCTCCGCCCGCCCCCTGTTGGGGCTGCTGGAAGAGGTGTCGGTGCCCGGCCCGCAGGCCGTACGGCTGCGCGAACGGCTGCTGCGCTGGGACCGGCGGATGGACGCCGACAGCACGGACGCCACGCTGTACGCGGCGCTGCGCGCGGAGGTCGTGCACCGGCTGGCCGCCCACCCGGCGCTCGCTCCGCTGAACGGGTCGGCGCACTCGGATCCGTACCCGGATCTCTTCCGCCCCTGGCTCGCGACGGTGCCGAGGATCGCGTACGCGCTGGAGGGGCTGCTGACGGGGACCGGCGGACCGCTGACGCACGCGGAACGGCTGGCGGTGGTCACGGGCGCCGTGGAGCAGGTCGCGGGTGAGGAAATACCCCGTCCCTGGGGCGAGGTGCACCGGCTCGCGCCCTGGCAGGCGCTGCCCGGCACGCACCCCGGAGAGACCTGGCCGGGGCTCGCGGGCGACCACGACTGCGTCCTGTCCACGTCCAGCGTCCCCGGCGTCACCGACCACAGCGCCCGCGGCCCGGCCGCCCGCTACGTATGGGACCTGGCGCGGCGCGAGGACAGCTTGTGGGTGGTCCCGCTCGGGGCGTCCGGGGTCCCGGGGGACCCCCACCACCGCGATCAACTCCCGTTGTGGGTACGGGGAGAACTCGTCCCCGTCGTCACGGACTGGAACCTGCTGCACCGAGAAGAGGAGACCCCGAGATGAGCGCCGAGACCAGCGCCGAGCCCCGTGTGTACGAGCGGGAGGCCGACGGCTTCGGCTCCGTCCGCCTCGTCCCCGTCGACCCGGCAGGCGACCTCGACCTGCTCCACACCTGGGTCACCGAGGAACGCGCCCGTTTCTGGGGCATGGGCGAATACAGCCGTGAACAGGTCCTGGAGACCTACGAGTTCCTTGACTCGCTCACCACGCACCACGCCTATCTGGTCCACCGCGACGGCGAACCCGTCGCCCTCTTCCAGACGTACGAACCGGACGCCGACCCGCTCGGCGAGTGCTACGACGTGCAGCCCGGCGACCACGGAGTCCACCTGCTGGTCGGCCCCACCGGCACCACCGAACCGGGGTTCACCGGCGTGCTGCTCTCCGTACTCATCGGCTACGTCTTCAGCGATCCCGCCCACCGGCGGATCGTCGCCGAGCCCGACGCCCGCAACGAGAAGGCGGTCGCCCGGCTGGTCCGGGCCGGCTTCGAGCTCGGCCCGGAGATCGAGAAGCCGGAGAAGCGGGCCCGGCTCGCCTTTCTGAGCCGGGCCGCCTAGTGCTGCGAGGTTGAACAACAAGCTAGTGTCTTGAGTCTTTATTTCATTGCAGAAGTAGGCTGGGTTCATGGCGCGTATGGGTCGGCCGACGGTCGAGGTGGTTCTGGCGGATGAGGA